>JBEKUF010000098.1:0-13415 GCA_049515295.1 Verrucomicrobiia bacterium
TGACCATCACAGATGCGAAGAAGAATCTCGGGCAGTGGCTGGCGGCAGCGGCGCGGGGCGAGGATATCGGGATTGTTTCCGGGGCCAATATTATCGCGTTGCGGAAGGTGGAGGTGGAGTCCACGGACTACGCGCAGCGCGAGTACGGTCTCACGAAGAAGGAATTGAGCCGTGCGGCCAAACGCTTGGACGCGGAGCTGACCGCTGACAGGAAACGTGGACGGACGCGTCGGTACAGCGGCAACCTCGAACACGCTCTCCACCAACCGTGAGCCGGGAGATTTTTCTCAGCGAGCGCTTCCGCACGGTTGTCCGCGAATATCCCAAACCTGTGCGCGTCGAAATCGGCAAGTCGATTGATCTGTTGCAGGAATCCCTTGGTCATCCCCACCGACATGCCGGGTTGGGCATTCGAAAACTCATAAGTAGCTACTTTGAAATGCGCGTCGGTCTGGATGTACGAGTGATCTTCAGACTTGATGTCGACGCGATCACCTTCGTATTTGCCGGCACACACGACGAGGTACGACGCTTTCTCAAGCAGTTGTAGAAAAGTCTTTCTCACAACGGCCGCGAGCGTCCTACGCCCCGAACTTGTCGAGCCGTTTGGCGTTGGCCTGCATGTGGCGGATGAGGTATTTCGCTTCGAATCGGCCCAGGGAACCGAGATTGGCAGTGCGTCCGGTGAACCGGTCCTGGCCGTCCCACCCGGCGATCTCGCCGAGCCCATCCAAGACAACGAGCGCGAGCTTGGAATCATTCGGAACCAGCAATTGATGATAGACCTGATCCGCATTCATCAAAAAACCCTCTATTTTGGGCTTGAAAACCGTGTGTGTTTAGCGTCATGTTGGCCCACAAGCGTCGGTTCTGTCAAAGGCGAAAGCCTCCACGACCGCGACGTAGTTGCACAATGGCGTAGCGTGAAGGCCGAGTGAAAACTTCCTTTCTCGACAAGTTGATTGGTCGGATCGAGCGGGTCGATCCCCAGAGCCTGCAGAGCGTGGTGCTCAAGCTCGCGCGGGAGAAGGGCTTTCTGGAAACGCTTTTCAATACCATCCAGGAAGGCGTGATCGTCACCGATGCGGATGGCCGCATCACCTATCTAAATGTCGCGGCGGGCCAGCTTCTCGGCATTGACCCGGAGCGAGCGGTGGGCGAGCCGCTCTCGCGTTATCTCCGCGACCTCGACTGGCAGAAAATCTGGTCGGCAGACAAGGACGAGTGGCGGAAGGTGTTCACGCATGAATTGGAGGTGTTCTATCCCCAGCAGCGCTTCCTCGGTTTCTATATCGTGCCCGTGGCCGACGAGGAAAACTCGGTGGTGACGGGCATGGCAATCATTTTGCGCGACGTTACAGAAACACGCCAGCGCGCGGCCAGCGCCCTCGAGTCCGAGAAGCTCTCGGCGATCACCCTGCTTGCGGCCGGCGTCGCGCACGAAATTGGCAACCCATTGAACTCGTTGAACATACATCTTCAACTCATGGAACGCGAGTTGAAGAAGCTGCCCACGGCACAGGGCGAGCGGCTGCGGGAAGATTTGCGCGTGGCGCGCGATGAAATCGCTCGGCTCGACCAAATCATCAACCAGTTTCTGCACGCCATCCGACCGACCCAACCGGAGTTGCAACCCACCAGCGTGAACGATGTGGTGGCGGAGACGCTGGCGTTGATGGACCGGGAGATAGGCGACCGGGACATTTTGGTGGAGCGGGAATTGGCGGACGGGTTGCCGCGCATTTTGTTGGATCGCGCCCAGCTCAAGCAGGCGTTCTACAACATTATCAAGAATGCTCTGCAGGCGATGGGCTCGGGAGGTATCCTGCACCTGCGCACGGAGGCGGACGACGCGCACGTCACCATTTCGTTTATCGACAGCGGACAAGGCATCGCCCCCGAGCAGATCGGACGGTTGTTCGAGCCGTACTTCACCACCAAGCAGAATGGCACGGGTCTCGGGCTGATGATCGTGCAACGGATCGTTCGCGAACACGGCGGCACGATTGAGGTGGAAAGCAACAAGGACCGCGGCACGACGTTTCGCGTCAAACTACCCATTCATGAAAAGCGAACGCGGCTGCTGGAAGCCCCGCGTGAGATGAGTCTCGCGAGGTGATTATGAAGAGACCGGTCATTTTGATCGTCGACGACGAGCGCAACACCCGCGAGGGATTGCAGCGCGCGCTGGAGGACCGCTATGATGTCCTGCTGGCCGAAGACTCGCAGAAGGCGATACAAACACTTGAATCCACGCCGGTCGACGTGATGGTAACGGACCTGCGGATGCCCGGGGTCGATGGCATGGACCTGTTGCGTCGCGCCCTGTCGCTGACCAGCCCGCCGGTGTGCATCATGATGACCGCCTACGGCTCGATCGGGAACGCCGTGCAGGCCATGCAGGCCGGCGCGTATCATTACGTGACCAAGCCGGTGAACCTCGACGAGTTGGAATTGGTCATCCAGCGGGTATTGAACAGCCGCCGCATCGAGTCCGAGAACGTCAACCTGCGCGAGCAAATCGAGCACAAGTTTGGGCTAGAAAATATCATCGGTGAATCACCGGCGATGCGCGTGGTGTTCGAGACCGTGCAACAGGTCGCGCCGAGCCGCGCGACGGTCCTGATTACAGGCGAGACGGGGACGGGCAAGGAACTCATTGCCAAGGCCATTCACAATCTGAGCCCGCGCAAGAACGGACCGTTCATCGCCGTGCATGCGGCGGCGCTGCCGACATCGTTGCTGGAAAGCGAGTTGTTCGGACATGAAAAGGGCGCGTTCACAGGAGCGGTGGAACGGCGGATTGGTCGGTTCGAGTTGGCAGATGGGGGAACTCTGTTCCTCGACGAGGTGGGGGAATTGGAACCGCCGATGCAGGTAAAGCTGTTGCGGGTGCTGGAAGAGCGGGCGTTTGAGCGTGTCGGCGGAGCGAAAACGCTACAGGTGGACGTCCGATTGGTGGCGGCGACCAACAAGGAGTTAAAAAAGCTGGTCAGCGAGGCCAGGTTTCGCGATGATCTGTTTTATCGGCTCAGCGTTGTGACCGTTGACCTGCCACCGTTGCGGGCGCGGCGGGAGGATGTTCCGCTGTTGGTCAGGGCGTTTCTCGACGAGTTTAGCCGGGAGAACAACAAGCAGGTGCGGGAATTGACGCCCGACGCCTTGAATGTATTTCTGGCGTACGACTGGCCCGGTAACGTGCGGGAATTGCGCAACGCGATCGAGCAGATGGTCGTGTTGGCGCGTGGCGAGCGGTTGACGTTACGGGATGTGCCCGTCGCGATCCGGAGCGGAGCGGACCTGAGCCGGATCAACGCCGTCCGCACGGGGATGACCGTGGAAGGGGCCGAACGTCAATTGATCGAGCAGGCATTAAAGGAGACGGACGGCAACCGCACGAAAGCGGCACAAAAGATCGGCATCAGCCGGCGGACACTGCATCGGAAACTGAAGGGGTACGGGATCGAGACTTTGTAGGCGGAGGCGGAATCAGAGAACAGGAGCAAACAACATGGCGCGATCAGTGGCACCAGAAGCGACGATTCAAACCGCGGTCTTTCAAATCGAGATCGGCCGGGGCAGGAAGATCATGTATTGGGCATTATTGGTTTTGCTGGCCGCCGCGTTGAGTCTCGTTTACACGGCCGGACAGTTTCGCGGGCTCGACAAGCGTGAATCGATGGACATGGCCCAATTGGCCCGCAACATCGCGCACGGCCAGGGGTTCACCACGTATGTCATCCGTCCGCTCAGCTTGTGGCAACTCGAACACAATGGCTGGGACATTCGGGACAAGGCCACGCGGGTGAAATTGATCATGAACCACCCCGATATTTGTAACCCGCCATTGTATCCCCTGGCACTGGCGGGATTGTTCAAGATACTTCCCGCAAAGGCGTTCACTTACGACACAGCCGAACACGTCTACTACCCCGAGCGCTGGGTCATGCTGCCGTTCGACCAGCTTTGCCTCTTCGCCAGCCTGCTTCTCACCTACGTGTGGGCGAAGCGACTTTTTGACCGGCGCGTGGCCATCATGGCGACTTGGCTGATGTTCTTTTCTGACACCTTGTGGTCGTACGCTGTGTCCGGATTGCCGACCAACTTTCTGATGCTCCTGTTCTTGCTGGCGACGTACTGTTTGTTTGTCGCGGATGGCAAACTCAATCCGGCGGCGCCGTCCGAGGGTGCGCCGACCGACTCCGCACCGGCACCAGCGACAGGCCGGGCCGCGCTTTGGGTGCTCGCCAGCGCGGTGTTGCTGGGGTTGTGCTTTCTGACCCGGTATTTGGCGGCGTTTTTTCTCATACCGATGGTCATTTACGTGATGCGGCTCTTTCGGGGATGGGTGGCGGCGATGTGGGCGGCGGTCTACGTGGCGGTGTTTGCCGCGGTCATTACGCCGTGGTTGGTCCGTAACCATCGCGTCTCGGGCAACGCGTTGGGTATCGCGCGGTACGAGTTGGTGGATCGCACCGCGGAATTTCGCGGAGAAACTCTGCCACGCTCGTACAACCCCAATTTTCAGGGCGCCTACTCGATGCGGACGCTCTGGATAAAATTCCTGACCGACGCGCGCGTCGTATTGCTGGACAACCTTCGCCTCGTCGGCACGGATTTTCTGGTGCTGTTCTTTGGGGCCGGGGTGTTGTATGGCTTTCGCCGGCGCGATGTGTCGCGGTTGCGAGGGTTGGTGCTGGGGATGATCACGGTGGCCATCCTGGCCATGTCGCTCATCGGCTCGGACCCGGAACGGAGCGGTCCGGAGGTGGGCGGGGGCAACCTGCTGGTCCTGCTGTTGCCCATCATCGCGATTTACGGGACCGCCTTCTTTTATTTGCTCCTCGATCGGATACCGTTTCGCATCAAACTGACTCGGGGCCTGGCGATCAGCGGCTTCGTACTATTGAACGTGTCGCCGATGATCTTCACGTTATTGCCACCGCGGCAGGCCTTGTTTCCCTATCCGCCGTACATCTCGCCGGTCGCGCGCGCGGTCTCGGCTCAATTCGAACCCGATTCGCTGGCTTGCAGTGATCTGCCGTGGGCCGTGGCTTGGGACGGGGAACGACGAACCCTGTGGATACCCATGACCATGGACGATTTCTATGAGATCCATGATTTCGTTGCGCCGAAAGGCATCCAATACCTGCTGCTGACGCCCTACATGATCGACTCTCGACCGCAAACAGAAGTTGACAAGGGCGAGTTCAAGGGCTGGGAGACGTTCCTGCGCGGCCAGTTGCCGACGAGGTTCCCCCTCAAGGCTTACAGCCCGTTGCCACCGGACAACGAGCAGATTCTTCTGGCCGACCGTGCGCGCTGGGCCAACCAGAAGAACGCCGCGACCGAGCTTGAAAGCAATCCGTTCACCGTACCCGGCATGACCAATAAACCCGCGGCTTCCCCGGGAACGACGGGCGAGCTGCCAAGGACGATGCCCCCCGCACCCGCGACACCCGGTCGGTGAGGGGTGGTAGCGGTTGACCCGAATCAACATCGGGCGGACGGACCCGTTCGGGATTTAGCTTTCGCGAATGATGGCGCGTGGCTATAGTGACTCGTGCGCATCCACGGGAGATGAAACCGGCAGCGGCATTCTCGATCGGGTTATGGGCGGGGGCAGCGGTCATCGCCGCCGTCTGGCTGTTTTACGTGCAGCAATCCGAGCGGGCGCATGGCGGCGCGGCGTCCGTTACGGATTCCAAACTCGCAGCCGCCAGCGATCGGATCCAAGGTCTGGAACAAGACAACGCCCGGCTCAATGCGGAAGTGCAGCGGCTCAAGGAGACGGCGGCTGCGCTGAAAAGCAACGTGGAGGAAAAGGCCGCGGTGGGGCGCCGTCGCATTCCATTCCGGATTCCGTTGCCGGAGGCGGAGACCCCGCCCCCGCCAGCGGCCTCGAGCGATTGGATCGAACAGGCCGTCGCAGCGGCTGATGCCAGTGCGTTGCCGGAATTGGAGAAGGCCGCACGACGGAACAATCACCGCGCATTGGAGGCGATCGCGCTGCTCGCGGACCGCGACCAGTCGGCAACGCTTACCCGGGTGTGGCGTTCGGGCACGTTGACGCTGCCCAACCTGGTGGATGCGACGCGTTACCTCGCCGCCACGATGGAAGTCAACCCCGACGCGGAGCAATTGTTGCGCGGACTGGCCGGCGATCCCAATGCTGATTCTGGCGTGCTCTACGCGGCTGTCGACGGCTTGGCGAACCCCGTCTTTCGTGTGAGTTTCGGCCGCGAAGCGCCGTTTGTGGCGCCGCCACATTTCAAACCGGACTACGCGGCGCGGATGCGAATGTTGGAGAGCCTGCGGTCGTCCTCCACTGACAACGACCTGCGTGCCTATATCGACCAGGCGAAAACCGAACTGCAAGCACGCGGGACGGAGACAAATCCAGCGTCGCCGTAACGCGCAACCGCCCCAATAAGGGATTGCGCGGACGTGGCGAGATGTGTCACCATTTGGATTCGGTAAGCAAAGGAGGTCTCGTGCAAGGTCCCGTGCGCCAGTTTTTGGCGCGTCGCGAAGCGGCTGCCACCCAAGGCCGGCATTGGGTTGGTGGGATCCTCACGCGTATGGTGCAAGGCCAGTGAGCCGACGCGTTCAAAATCTGGTCGCCGTGATTGCCCTTGTGGTCATTGGGGTGAGCCTGGGCCTGCTCGCCATGCTGCGGGTTCAGGAGGCGAAAGCGTTCCACCGTCCTCATCCGGTGCAGACCTATGGCGGGACGAACTATGTCGTGCGGTTGACCGACGTCGTCGTGGGCAAGACCGAGACCGGTTGCGTGTTGATTGTGTACCTGCGGCTGGAAAACCCGAATCCATATGATGTGACCTTGAGCCGCAACTGGTTTGTTCTCATGGACCGCGCCAAGGACTATTACCTGCCGTCAACCACCGGCACGCAAACAGAATTGATCAAACTGCCCGCCAACGGTGTCTTGGATCGAGAGATGCTCAGTTTCACCGTCGCGGACGACACCTTCGCGGGCGCTGTGGCACTCTTGGTGGGCCGAAACCACATGGTTTTGGTGAAGGACGAGGCCCCGTTCGACGTGCGACTGCGCAACGGAGAGTTCCGCTCGTTCCAGCGGCGCCACTGGTAACCCCCGAGGCTCCAGACGCTCATGTGGAAAACGATCAAATTCTACACGGTCAGCGTGATCATCCTCGCACTGGGCGGCGCCTGTTTGTACTTGTATTACTTCGGCGGGCGGCGCGCCGTGGTGCGCCGTGTGGTGGACGCGCCGGCGATCGTCCGGGAAATCCAGGAACTGAGTGAGTTGGTGACCGTGAGGTACAGCATCCAGAAAGTCGTCGGCCTCGAAGAGGAAAAGGTGCCGTTTGGGGCCGAGCGGATCCTCCTGTTGGTGCAAGGTGAGGTTCTGGGTGGGGTGGACCTGACGTTGCTGACCACGAACGATGTTCGGGTGTCTGCGGACAAGGTGGTCACCGTCCGGCTTCCGCGCCCCAAGGTCTTGCACGTGTATCTGGACGAAAAGCAGACCCGGGTGTGGGACCGGTCCAAGACGTGGTGGACGCCATGGGAGCCTTACGATCCCGAACTGGATCAAAAGGCGCGTCTGGCGGCGCTGGAAGCGATCCAGGCCGCCGCATTGCAGATGGGGATTCTCAGCAATGCGCAGGACAACGCCGAAAACACTGTGCAGAAAGCGCTCCGCGCCGGCAACGTGGAGTCAGTGCGGTTTATAGCCCCCGAGGAGAGTGGGATTCTTGCGCCGTAGGGCTGCATTTTATGTGGGACGTCCTGCGCCGGTTGTTGTAACCTTTGAGCCGGCATCTGCGTCCTATAATTAAATACGCTCCGACGGAAAATCACGAACGGTGGAATCAACGATGGCGAATATGAACAAACGAGCTTTTTGGAAGCGATGGGGATTGATTGCGGGAGCCGTCCTGTTGATCGGGCTTGTTGTTTGGTACATAAAGTTCCGCAAGAACAACGCGCCGCAATACCTGACCGCCCCGGTCACGCGCGGCGACCTGACGCAATTGGTCACGGCGGCTGGCCAGCTCAACCCGGTTACCAACGTTCAGGTTGGTTGTCAGATTTCGGGAACGATCGCCAAGCTGTACGTGGACTTTAATTCGCCGGTGACGAATGGGCAGCTTGTTGCGCAGATCGATCCATCGTTATATCTGGCCACCCTCCATTCGGCCGAGGGCGATCTCGCCAACGCGGAAGCGGCCCTGGAACTGGCGAGCGTGAACGCGCGTCGCTCGAAGGAATTGTTGGCCAACCGGCTCATTCCCCAATCGGACGACGACCAGGCCGTGGCCACCCTTCACCAGGCGGAGGCAACCGTGCAGATCAAACGCGCGGCCGTGGAACTGGCGAAAGCGAACCTGCAGTATTGCACGATTTATTCGCCGGTGGAAGGCATGGTGATTTCCCGCAACGTGGACGTCGGACAGACGGTGGCGGCGAGCCTGAACGCGCCCACGCTGTTTGTCATCGCGAACGATCTGACCAAAATGCAGATCGATACCAATGTTGGCGAGTCTGATATCGGTGGTGTGGAGGAAAAGCAGAAGGTGGATTTTACTGTGGACGCGTTTCCGAACCGAACATTCCGCGGCATCGTCGTGCAAGTTCGGAACTCGCCGACCAACGTCCAGAATGTCGTCTCCTATGACACCGTCATCGGGGTCAATAACGCTGATTTGAAACTCAAGCCCGGCATGACGGCCAACGTTTCGATTATCGTGGCCGAGCGCAGCAATGTGCTCCGGGTCCCCAACGCGGCGCTGCGCTTCCGGCCCCCGGAATCGACAACGAACGCGCTGCCGGCAGGGGCGACCGCCGGCGGCGGCCCACCCGCGGGCAACGCTCCCTCCGGGCAGCGTCCGAAGGGAGAACATCGCCCGACGCGGCCTGTTTACGTTTTAAAGAGCGGCAAACTGGCGCCAGTTCAAGTCAAGATAGGCATCACAGATGGGGTTTATACCGAGATCACCGACGGCCTGAGCGAAAGTAACAACGTGGTCACGTTTGCCTCATTCAAACAGGGCGGCGCTTCGTCGCAGGCGAACAATCCATTCGGCATGAGGCGATTCTGAGGAGGCGAGGCGCGTGGCAGCCGTCATCAAGCTGGAGAATGTGCATAAGACCTATCACACGGGCGAGGTGGAGGTGCTGGCCGTGCGTGGGGTCACCCTGGAGATCGCCTCGGGCGAATTCGTGGCCATCATGGGCGCCAGCGGCTCGGGTAAATCCACGATGATGAACATCATTGGCTGTCTCGACCGGCCCACGGAGGGATCGTATTTTTTGGATGGCGTCGACGTCTCTCATTTGGATCGTGACGAACTGGCCGCCATCCGCAACAAGAAACTGGGTTTTGTCTTCCAGGGGTTCAACCTGTTGTCGCGCACGTCGGCGCTGGAAAACGTCGAACTCCCGATGCTGTACACGCACGACCGCCTCAGCTCTGCGGTGCAGCGCGAGCACGCGATCCACGCGCTGCAAATCGTCGGTCTGGCCGACCGCGCGGATCATCATCCCAATCAACTCTCCGGTGGCCAACAGCAGCGGGTCGCGATCGCCCGGGGGCTGGTCAACCATCCGTCGGTATTGCTTGCCGATGAACCGACCGGTAATCTGGATACGCGCACGAGCGTGGAAGTCATGGGGGTATTCCAAAAACTCAACGAGGCGGGCATCACCATTGTCATGGTAACGCACGAACTCGATATCGCGGCGTATACCAAGCGGAACGTCATCATGCGCGACGGCCTGGTGGTCAACGACACGCTGGTCGAGCGACGGTCGTTTGCCGAGGAGGCACTCCGCCGCCTGCAGCAGGCCCAGCAAGCGGTGAAACTTTCGGTATGAGAATCGGCGCCACACTGCGAATGGCCCTGCGGGCGCTGCGGCGCAACAAACTGCGCTCGACGCTGACCGCGCTGGGCATCATCATCGGCGTCGGCGCGGTCATTGCCATGGTCGGTATCGGCAATGGCGCGAAGTCACAGGTCGAGTCGCAAATCGCCAGCCTGGGGCAGAATGTCGTTCTCGTGTTTGCGGGGAATTGGTCCAGCAGCGGGGTGCGCAGCGGCTGGGGCGGTGCCGGCACGATGACTGTCGACGATGCGCTGGCCATCGCCCGCGAAGTGCCGGGAGTAATCAACGTCAGCCCGGAGGTGCGCGACCATCAACAGATTCTCGCCGAAGGGCAGAACTGGTATACGACAATTCTCGGAGAGGGACCTGACTATCTGGATATCCGCCAGTGGCCGCTGCAGGACGGCGCGATGTTTACCGATCAGGATGTGCGCGGTACCGCCAAGGTCTGCATCATTGGAAAGACCATTGTCACCCAGCTCTTCCCCGACGAGAATCCGGTCGGCAGAACCCTTCGCATCCGCGACATTCCTTTCAAGGTACTCGGGGTGCTGGTGGCCAAGGGGTTCAATCTGTTTGGCCAGGACCAAGACGATGTTGTCATCATCCCCTACACCAGTGAAATGAAGCGTGTCTCCAAACGCACCAACCTGGGTTCGATCAATGTACAATCAGCGTCACCCGAGTTCTCCGACAGCGTGCAGAAGAGCATTGCGGAGCTGCTCCGGCAACGTCATCGCCTCGGGGCGGGGCGTGACGATGATTTCACGATCCGTGGACAACAGGAGATCGCGGACGCCGCGACAGCGACCACCCGCGTCATGACGGTGCTGCTCGGGGCCATCGCCAGCGTGTCGCTGATCGTGGGCGGTATCGGAATCATGAATATCATGCTGGTCAGCGTCACCGAACGCACGCGGGAGATTGGCATCCGCATGGCGGTTGGCGCCCATGGTCGCGACATCCTGTTGCAATTCCTCATCGAAGCGATCACGCTCAGTTCGCTGGGCGGAGTGATCGGGATTGCCATGGGAATCGGTTCGGCGAAACTGTTGTCGGCCATCGCGGGGTGGCCCACACTGGTCTCGGTGAGTTCGGTGGTGCTGGCATTTTTGTTCAGCGCGGCGGTGGGGGTGTTCTTTGGGTTTTATCCGGCGCGGAAAGCTTCCAACCTCGACCCGATTGACGCATTACGATATGAATAGATCCATGAATTCGATCCGCAGGTGGACACGTGTGAAGACTTTCATTGCCGTGGCGGTCGCGGCGCTAACGGTCTCTTCTGTGCAAGCCGATGACAGTGTCACCAACCAGACCAGGTCCCTGACCCTGCGGGAGTGCATCGAGCGCGCGCTGGAAAACAATCTGGAGATCAGGTTCCAGCGCATCACACCGACCATCCAGACGTGGGGTGTCATGGGTGCGCAGGGCGTGTATGACCCGACCCTCTCGGGCGGCGTGAACAACCTGGGGACCACCACTTGGTTATCCAAACAGGACGCGATGGGGCTGGGACAGGGAACGAATTCATACACGGACAAGATAAGACAGTGGCAGGCAAACGCCGGCCTTAGCGGAAAGCTGCCCACGGGCGCGACATACGATTTCTCCGCGTTCGGCCTGCACGAATGGGGCAATACTTTCACAAATGAGACCAGCGGCGACACGGGCGTGACACTGACACAACCGTTGCTGAAGAATTTCGGGTTCGGAGTGAATGCGGCCACCATCCGGATTGCCCGGGAAAACAGGACGATCGCCATCCAGAATTTCGTCCAATTTGTCATGAGCACCATCAGCGGTGTGGCCAACGCTTACTACGAGTTGGTGTATGCCATCGAGAATCACAAGTCCGCCGTGGAAACCCGCGAACTGGCCCGGGAATTACTCGAGCAGAATCGCATCCAGGAACGGGTCGGTACGATGTCGCCGTTGGATGTGATTCAGGCGGAAGCCGGCGTTGCCGAGAGCGAGCAAAACGTCATCACCACCGCACGCGCGATCAAAGACAACGAGAACACGCTGAAACGGCTCATTTGCCAGCAGGTCTCGGAATTTGGCAGCGCGACGCTGGTGCCGGTAGATTATCCGCCGGTGGAAATGGTCGCACTGGACGTGGCCGCAAGCACCCGCCGGGCTCTGGAAACGCGCCCCGATTACCAAAGCGCCTACCACGCGTTGGAATCACAGAACATCACCGTTCAGTTCAATCGCAACCAACTTTGGCCGGAAATTGATTTGACGGGCACCTATGGCCTGAACGGTCTGGGCCACAACTTTGACAGTTTCTCGGACAATCTGTCCAGTGGGCGGAGTCCGTATTGGAATGTGGGCGTTGTCTTGTCGGTGCCGCTGGGTAATCGGCAGGCCCGCGCCAACTACCACATGGCGAAATTGGACGCCGATCAGGCGTTGCTCAGTCTCAAGTCTCTCGAGCAAAACGTCATTGTGGCGGTGGATGACGCCGTCGGTCACGTGGAAACCAATCTGAAGAGCGTCGAAGCCGCGCGCGCCGCTACACGTCTCGCTCAGGAATCGCTCGACGCCGAGCAGAAGAAGCTTCTGGCTGGAACCTCCACGACGTTTCTCGTGTTGCAGGCACAGACGCAACTGGCCACCACCCGATCCGCCCAGATTCGCGCGGAGGCGGATTACCACGAGTCGCTCGTGGCGTTGGACCTGGCGGAGGGCACGATTTTGGCAAAGAACAATATCGTGCTCGACGAGAAGTACTAGGAAAAGGGCGTGCATCCCGAGTTTATCCGCCTCGGCCCGCTCGACATTCATACCTACGGCGTGTTCGTGGCCATCGGATTCATGGTTGGGCTGGCCGTGGCGGCCTGGCGGGCCCGTCGCGAGGGAGTCGACCCGGAACGAATCACCGACCTGGGCGCGTGGCTGGTTATCTCGGGGATGCTGGGAGGCAAACTCTTTCACATCCTATTTTTCTGGAATGATTTCCTGTATGGCTGGCACCAAGAAGGAATACGCTCGCTGCGGGAAGGATTTGTTTTTTACGGCGGGCTCATCGTGGCGTCCTTCACCGGGGTGGTGTACACGACTGTGAAGAAGCTGCCATTCTTTCGAGTCGCCGATATCTTTGCCCCATCCATCGCACTCGGGCACGCCTTTGGCCGCCTGGGGTGTTTTTTCAACGGTTGTTGTTACGGCAAGCCATGCTCGCTACCGTGGGCGGTGAAGTTTCCGCCACCGCATGTGATGGCGGGAATCCCGGTGCATCCGACGGAGATTTACGAAGCGCTAGGGAACTTGGCCATTTTTGCCGGTCTCAGCGCCGTCTATCGTTGCAAACGCGCCGATGGTCAAATTTGGTGGCTGTACATCTTGAGCTACGGTGTCTTGCGGTTCGTGGTGGAATTTTTCCGGGGCGACTATGACACGCATTACTTCGGCGTTCTGACCCTGGGGCATCTCGTGGCGATGGTGATGATCGCGGTGGCTGCGGTTGCCCTGGCCCTGCTTCCGCGGCGTGTCGAATTGCGCGCGGCGTGACGCGTTAATTTCGCTTTGAAAGCGGTATGCTT
>JBEKUF010000099.1:0-13320 GCA_049515295.1 Verrucomicrobiia bacterium
TTGGGCGAGTTTCCAGATCAGCGCGTGTTCGCGCCCGCCGTTTCCGATGACGAGGATTTTCATGCCGACTTCAGTCGGCACTGTAGGTGAAATTTTCCGCGAGGGTCAATGCCGGAAGCGGCCGCGCAAACAAACCGGCGTTCCGGTCCATGGTGAGGCTTCGACACCGGTCAATGTGTCAATGCCAAGCACTGACCCCAGAGACAGGCTCAGCGACGGGGCGCTGAAGCGCCTTGTTCGACATTCTCCGACGGCGCATCCTCGGCTCTGATCTCCACTGCGTCTGGCAGCTTCACCGTGAGATTCGTTTCCGCGTCGCCGCCGTGCAGCAGGTCGATCTTCGTCAGCACAAGTTCTTCTTTGGAATCGCTGGTTGTCTTGGTGCAACGGGCGGGATACCAAACACCGCCAGCAATTTGACGGTGCTCGAGAACTTCGTCGGTGTATGAGTATCCGCCTTGCTGCGAGTACGCATACCGCACCAGCGCGAAATCCTTGTTGGGATCGAGGACGTAGTCCCACGTGACTGCAGGCAATACGGCTACTGAAAATCGAACGCGAACCAGACCGTCTGGAGATTCTGAGACAGTGAAGTTGTTGGACATCGAGGAAACATGGATCGGCGTATTCCGAATGGCCCGCAGACCGGTAAAGCCAAGTCCCGAATAGATTCCCTCGACCCTTTGTGCCAGTGCATGGTAGAAGCCCGACTTCTTCTCCCGGTCGGCCCGATCGCGGAAGCAGGTCGGTCCGGCCAAGAATTGCGTGCCATCGTAGGGCAGATTCGGCTTGTAGTGCCAGTCGGTAATGACTCCATCGGAATCGCGGAACTGGGTTGACCAGCTTGCCAGATACGGCGCTGTTCCATCGGTCCATCGCGCGATGTGTGGGTGCTCATCAAACACATATCGGCCCTGCGGCTTGTTTTCAATGGCACAAGTGAACGTGGAGGATACCGGAGTCGTCTTCCAAGACTTTGTCGGATCATCCCACTGGTACATATGCCAGTCGCCTTCCACCTTCACGGCGTCAATCTTCCTGTCCGCTTTTTCAAGGGCTTTCACGATATCCTCAAGCGAAGGGGCAGCCAGCACACGCGAAGAGAATACGACCAACACGATCACGGTGAAAATGACTGGGAGCTTCATGCTGTCGAACGATCCACAGTTGAGCCACGAGCCACGTGCAAGCGGCCCACACCTGCAATCCTGACATTCAAATCTGTCACGAGTCAAGTGTTGAACCCTTCAGCTGTTTTCGACCACAAGATGGATGGATCTGGGAGGCGCCAGGAAACAAACCGGGTGCCGTGCGGACAGAAATGGCTCCCCGCGTTGAACGATTGGCGAACGGTGCGGTTTGAACTGCCGAAGGCTTCCCGTTACTGGCGAGCTCGCAGTCGCGCCAGCGCGGTTCGCGCCTCGGTGAGATCGGGCTTGATCCGCAGGGCCTGCTCGTAGTCGCGGATCGCCTCTTGGACCGCGCCGATTTGCTCCCAGGCAAGCCCCAGATTGAAGAGCGCCTCGGCGAAATCGGGCTTGATCCGCAATGCCTGCTGGTAGTGATTGATGGCGTCTTGCACCCGGCCCTGTGCCATCAGGGCGGATCCCAAGCCGTTGTGCGCCTTGGCATAATCCGGATTGAGACGCAACGCCTGTTCGTAGTGTCCAATGGCGTCTTGCACCCTGCCTACCCGAAGCAAGGCATTCCCCAAATTGCATTGGGCTTGGGCATAATCGGGTTGGATCCGCAGTGCTTGCTCGTAGTGGCCGATGGCCTCCGGCAGCCGGCCCTCGGCCATCAAGGCGAGCCCGAGGTTGTTGTGCGCCTCGGCGGAATCGGGTTGAATCTGCAGCGCCTGTTCGTAATGCCCGATCGCCTCCTGTCTCCGGCCGGCCTGCTCCAGGTCATGTCCCAGATTGTACTGCGCCTCGGCGGAATCGGGCTTGAGATGTAGCGCCTGCTCGTGCTGCTCGATGGCCTCCGGCAGTCTGCCTGCCTGAAGCAACGCGCTCCCCAGGTTATTGTGCGCTTCGGCATAATCGGGCTTGATGCGTAGCGCCTGCTCAAACTGAACAATCGCCTCCTGTACCTGGCCCGGTTGAAACAAGGCGAGCCCCAGGTTGTTGTACGCCCGCGGGTTGGTAGGACATTTCTCCACCGTGTCCCGCCAAATGGTCAGCTCCGAGTCGTAGTCCTGATTGCGTTGGATGGTCAGAAAGGTGAGCAGCACCGCCACTGACCCGCCCGCCACGCATCCAAGTAGGACGCCCTGCTGCTTGGTGAACAGCCGTTTCCCCAGCGCCACCGCACCGACCACGCCCAGCGTCGCCACCGCTGCCAGAGGCAGGTACATCCGGTGTTCCTCCACCGGTGACCCCGCCATCGGCACTAGGCTGGAGGTCGGGGCCAGAATCACGAAGAACCAAGCCCCAACGAACCCGATGGCTGGCTGCCACTTCAGCGCAACCAAAACGCCGGTGGCCAGGACCACCAAAATCAGTGCGTACGGCGCCGCCGCCGCCAGGTGCCCTATCGGCACATACAGCCCGTAGTCGAAAATCAGCGGATGCGGCCAAATGGCCAGCCGGAAGTACTGCATGACCGCTCGACATTCCGTCAGCGCATAGCCCCACCACGTAATCCCCGGGCTATAGCCGACACCTCGATTACCCAAACCAACCATCAAATAGCCCAGCAACAACCAGGTGCTGGCCAACCCCAGATACAGCCGACCATGCCGTGTCGAAGCCTCCCGAAGGCTCTGACTGACAAATGTCCGATCATACAACAGCACCATCAATGGAGCTGTCACCATCACTTCCTTCGTCGCCATCCCCAGAGCACACGCCACCACGGAAAGCACGAACCATCGCCCGTGCCTTGGCGATTCCAGTCCACGAACGAAGCTGTACAACGTGAGCAGGTAGAACAATCCCATCAGCGATTCACAACGCTGCCACACAAACGTCACCGCCTCCGTCTGTAACGGATGAACCGTCCAGAGGACCGCCACTGCCAGCGCCACCCACTCCCCCGACACGGCTAATCGTTCCCGCAGCACTGGCCGCGCGAATGTCCGGCGCAGGATGCCATACAGCGTCAAGCCCGCCAGAACATGCACGGCCAGATTGAACGCGTGATACCCCGATACGGCCAAGCCGCCCCACGCGTAGTTAAGCGCCAGCGAGAAGTTGACCACGGGCCGCCCGGCCACCATCGACTTGGCGGGTGGCGACAGGGCCTTCCAGATCGGCCACAGATGGCGAATGGTCGGATTGCGTTCGATCGAGGAATGATCATCAAAGAGAAATGGCACCGTGAAGCTGTTGTAGTAGGCCGCCAGAGCTGCCAGGACAATCACCCCACCGCCAAGGATGGTCTTCCATCGGTGCGGTCCGGCAGCGGGTTCCGCAACCGCAGACAATCCGAGCGCCGTAGTGTCCCCCGACATGGCCGAAGGGTACCAGTGGCGCCCCGGCGAGTCGAGCGGGCTGTTCAACGACCGGGGGCGAGTTCAGGCCTGCGGCAGGCGTCTGTGCTGCCAGCGAACCCAACAACAACCCACGAAGACAAAGCGTGAGATGCGGAGAGATGGGTTACCGTGTCGCTGTCTCGGACAAGTGCGCGCCGGTGTCGTCGTTGCCCTGGAGACGGATCTGGTCACTCGAGTGCCCGGGCCTGAAGACCCCGGACAGCGAACTCTGCTGGGTGTCGGTCCCGAACGTGCGATCGATGACCGCATCCACCTTGTTCTCGGACGAGGCGATGATTTCGCCGGAAAGAGTGAACGTCCCTGCTTCGCTCGAGCCCGTGCCGGTGACGTCGAAGACGGCCAGATAATTGGAGGAGACAGTGGCGGTAAAGGTCTCACCGAGGGGTTTGCCTTTTCGTTTGAGCCCGGCGTTCCAAATACCGGTCAGGTTGGGTAAGCTCTCGGGTTGCTCTCCGTTGCATCGGTATCCGGCCCCGCCAGGGCTGGTGGCCTTGGCGCGGAACCGATTGACGGACAGCATGTGGGCGGTGAAGGCATACGCCGTGCCGACACCGTTGGTCGTCTGGACGTAGGCGGCGACGACGTCGCCTTTGCTATTGTAGCCCCAGGTGCCCGCCAAGGTGATGAACCCGAATTGTTTTCGGGTGATGCCGTAGCCGCTGACGGTGGAATTGTTGGAAAAGGTCATCATGATGATGCCTTTCTCGGAGCCCAGAACGCTGACCTGCCAGGTGCCGACCGGCGAGATGGTTTGTCCGCGCACGGGCGCGGGTTGAACGACACAAGCGCCCAGCAAGAGGGCGCACACCAAGAATGAGCGCTTCATTGCATCCTCCTTGTTGTTACAAACTTTCCCCGGGGACGATTTTTAGCGCGCCTTCGTCCGATCGGCAACTGAAAAAGTGTCAGAAATGTTGGGCTGGCTGCCGGGTAGGGTCCGTTGGCTTTTTTACTGACGGATGTTTTCGAGGAGCGACGCCGCGATCACCAGCGATTTCTCGTAGACCGGGTCCCGGGCGGGATGGTCGAGTTCCTGCGACAACAGGGAGGCGTCATCCGCAGGCCAGAACGCGCGTTTGCGCGGCAACCCGCAAGCATTGGGCATGTCGACGGTCGCGCTGGCGGTGCTTTCGCCGTGGTTCTTGCGAACCGAGAATGTGGCGTCGCCCGTCTTGATGGCCACGGACAAGATGCCCACTGACGTCGCATCCCGGTCGTCGCGCTCGGACAGGTGGATCCTGGCTCTTGTTTCTGGCAACGGCCAACGGAGTTGCGCCGCGACCCAGGAGCCATAGAGCCACGCGCGCAACGCAGCGCCCGGCCCGCGCCCATGCACGATGTCGACGGCGCGGATTTGCATCAGTTCAGCGCAGCAGTGCGGTTCGTCGAAAAACTCGGCGGCGAGCTTGCGCCACAGCCCCAACCGCGTCCAACTCAGGTCCGTAAAGCGGCAGCGTGGGTATTCGGTGAGAACACGCACCAGACCGGCCAACTGCGGCTGCGGATCGGGCCATGTGGAAGTGTCGTAGATGACGCGGTCGGCCACGGCGATGAGGCGGCGGAATAGATCCATTCGCGTCAAAAAGTTGCCCGGCCACCACACGATCGTCGGCAGATCCGATTCCAGCAACGGCAACACCGCCGAACCGAGATGAGCGACGCTCTGGCCGCTGGCATGAATGGCGATTTGCTCGCAACACACCTGTTTCTGGCCCGTGCCGGCCAGATGGCAGTGGGCCGAGATCGAAGCGGACAGTTCCGAGGTTGGGGAGTTCGACGCCACGGAGAGCACAATCGCCCGGCAGGGATGACGGCTCGTGAGGGTACTGATCACCTCGCTGGCGTGGGTGGCCCCGGCCTCGGTTTCCGAGAGCACGATGAAATTGAACAAGCAGGCGCGCGTGATCTGGCGTTGCGTCGGGTCCTTCTCCGATTCGGCGGCGAGTTGCCAGAGCTCGTGAAGCTGGCGCTCGATCTGGGCCACGTCCACGGCGGTTTCCGCGCCGGCGGTAAAGGTCTCGAGTTGGGCGTTGTTGGGCATGGTCTACGGGCGTCTCCATTCCCGGCCGTCGCGCTCGATGAATTCATCGGCCTCGGGCGGGCCCCACGTGCCGGACTCATACGGGAACGGCGCGGGCGACGCGTCCCAGCCGGCGATGATCGCGTCGATGATCCGCCAGGAACGTTCCACCTCGTCACGGCGGGTGAACAAGGTCGAGTCGCCGGCAATGGCGTCGTGCAGCAGTCGTTCGTAGGCCTCGGGCGAGCGCGCGCCAAAGCTGCCGCCGTAGAGGAAATCCATCTTCACGGGCTGCAAATTGATTACGTTGCCGGGCACCTTGGCGTTCATGCGGACGGCAATGCCTTCGTCGGGTTGGATGCGGAGCACGAGCACATTCGGCTGCAGCGGCTCGGGCGATTCGGCGGCGAAGAGCACGGCTGGCGGCGCTTTGAACTGGATGGCGATCTCGGCAACGCCCTTGGGCAGGCGTTTGCCGTGGCGGAGGTAGAACGGCACGCCGGCCCAGCGCCAGTTGTCGATGAACAATTTCAAGGCGACAAACGTCTCGGTGCGCGAGTCGGGGGACACGCTCTTTTCCTCGCGATACCCCGGCACGGGTTTGCCGGCCATCGACCCGCTGGCGTACTGGCCGCGGACGGTGAACTGCTGAACCTGGTCGGGGGCGATCGGACGGATGGCGCGGAGGACCTTCACTTTCTCGTCGCGGATGACCTCGGCCTCGAGCGCAGTGGGCGGTTCCGCCGCCACCAGGCAGAGCAATTGCATCATGTGATTCTGCACCATGTCGCGAATCGCGCCCGACTGGTCGTAATAGCCGCCGCGGCCTTCGACGCCCAGCGATTCCGCGACGGTGATTTGGACGTGGTCGATGTACTTCTGGTTCCAGATCGGCTCGAAGATTTCGTTGGCAAAGCGCAGGGCGAGGATGTTCTGGACCGTCTCCTTGCCGAGATAATGGTCGATACGGAAAATGTGCCGCTCATCGAAGACGCCGGCCAGGGCGTGGTTCAATTCTTCCGCCGTGGGCAGGCTGCGGCCAAACGGTTTTTCCACGATGATCCGTTGCTGCGTACCGGTGCCGGACTGGACCAGGCCGTTCGCCCCCAGTTGTTCGATGATGCCGATGAACTCCGTTGGGGCCGTGGCCAGATAGAACAGACGCCGGCCGGCCGTGCCGCGTTCGGCGTCGAGCTTGCGGAGGAATCCGTCCAGTGATTTATAGCCCTTCGCGTCGGCGAACTCGGATTGATGGTAGAAGATTGCCTGGGCGAACGAGTCCCAAACCCCCGGATTGATCGGCTGGAAACGCGAGAACTGTGCGACCGAGTCGCGAAGTTCGGCGCGGAACTCATCGTGCGTTTTCGGGCGCCGGGCAAACCCGACGATGGCAAATGACTGCGGGAGCTGGCCTTCATGGGCGAGATTGTAGAGGGCCGGCACAAGCTTGCGGTGCGTGAGGTCGCCGGTAGCGCCGAAGATGACCAGCGCGCACGGTTCCGGCGCTTGTTGCGTGCTGATGCCTTCCCGGAGCGGATTGGTTCCGAGTGTGGTTTTCATAGCCGTTGCCCGAGCGGAAATTACCACACGTTCGATGCCGGACGGAAGAAGGCAGTTTCAGGGCACCTAACGTGAATCGTGATTCGTCGTCTGGTGGCGCTCTGGGCAATTGCTGGGGGGTGAATGCTTCGAAGCGGCGAACCTCGATAGCTAATCTGGTGACGGATTCATTTCTTTTCGATTCCATACGCGGTAAGAGTGCCACGTATGTCTTGCGAGCATAATCCCCGCAAAAACCGGGACTTTATTTTTGGCCTTTTCGAAAGCCGGGGGTTTTGGAAGGAGTTGACTACAGCTTCCCGCGCCCGCCCTTGGTTGTGGCGTGCAGGGGCAACTCACCTTCAGGTAGGAACGGGAACAAGCTGCGGAAGTTTCGCAACGCGCGCTTACGTGCTGCGCTCCAATGCTTGCTTTCCCAGCCGCCAAAATGTTTTGCCGCGTCAGGGCATCGGGCTTTCATCCCGGCTACGGTACAAAAGTTAAGTAGCCGCATAACGCCAAGATCACGCAGCGCCGCCCGGCGGTCGTGTTTGCGTGTGCGGCCGGTCTTCTTTGGGTTCGGAAAGTGCTTTGGCCGCGCCCCGCTTACCCACTTGCGAAAGTATTCGGCAATCTCATCGTTACTGAAATGGCCCCATTCGATATCTATAAGCAGAGTTTCCCTCTTCCCCGACCAGAAATGGCGGGCGGATTGAACGCCGTTCACTTGGATGGGGCCATGCCTGAAACTGAATCTGGGGACTGGCTTGCCTTCGCCCAAACTACGCTCGTACATTTTATCCCAAGCCCTAGCGATGCGCTCGGAGCAGGGGTAAGGCGACAACCGGATGGGCACTATGCCCTGAGATTCAGTCACCGTTGGAATTATTGCCCTGGTTTTGCGTTCTGTCGGATCTAGCGCTTGCCACGGTTTATCAAGGTCGCCAATTGAAGGCGGACGCTCCGGCTGTTGGTCAGAAAATGCGCCAGGGACGAAAATCTCCAACGCATAGCCCAAGCCAAAAAGCTTTTCCTCGTTGCGTTGAATTTCCTCCACTTCTTCAGTCGTGTTTGGCAGGACGCCGGCCAGATACTTAGCGTGCCGTTGAAGCGTCGAGCAAATGAATTGAGACTCCCGTGCGTACTCCCAGTAACAACACGCCACAAGCTCAGAATCCGTCAGCTTGTCGAAATTCCATTCGTCAGGGTGAGGGGGTGCACTGGCGTTGCTGGACTGTTTACGCTCTTGCCCCGGTGTGTCCACTGTGCTTGTCTTTCCTTCGTTTGGCCCGGTATCCTCACGCCCGTTTTGCGGCAAGGTGTTCGTCGAGAATTTCCCGAACCGTCAACGCTCGAATTTCGCGGCCTTCTTTGCGCTGGAAGCGGTCGATCTCGAAGCGAGCATCTCCGCTGAAGTGGAAGGCGACGAAGTAGCCGAGCTTCCGGTCTTCGCGGGTCATCACCGCCTCGAAAGCGTCGATGTCAGGGCGACCGACCTTGTCCTTCTGCTTTACCTGGATGGGATACCACACGTCCATGAACTCCAAGTGGCCGGTTTCTTTGCCGACGCGCGCGGGCGCGGCGCTGACGGGATAAATGCGACCGTCAATGCCCATGTCGCCGACTTTCGTTTTGTTCGGGATGCCGCCAAGAGCTATGACGGCCCAGTTCTCGAACTCGAATGGCGGAATCTCGCGCAGCTTCTCCTCTGTCCACGGCAACCCGCGCACGACGAAGCCACGTCCGATCTTCCACAATGCCTCGTCCTCTTTCATGCCGCACGCGTCGCGTAGCCGCTTGGCCATCACGCGACAAGATGTCGGTGAAATGTCAATGCCGATCCACTGTCTTTTCAGCTTCTGCGCGGCTACAAGCGCCGTGCCGCAGCCACAAAATGCATCAAGCACGACATCGTTTTCGTTGCTGCTGGCTTTGATGATACGCTCCAGCAGAGCTAGCGGCTTCTGCGTTGGATAGCCAAGGCGCTCCTCGCTTCCTGAGATCACCGGCTTGATGTCATCCCAAAATGTTTGGAGCGGGACGCCTGGCATCTCGTCGAGGTAGTGCTTTAGCATCGGCATGCCCGTGGTGCGGTAATAAATCAGGCCTGCCTCGTGCATCTGCTGCATTTTCTCCTTGGAGTACGCCCAATATCGTCCCTTGTAAGGCTTGACCTTTCTTCCGTCAGGCGTTGTCCATTCGTAGGAAACGTCACCGCCCGGTTTGTTCGCGGTCATGTCGGAAACGCGGAAAGGCCGGCCGGTGTCGTCTTTATACCGGTAGTTTTCTTGAATGTAGTCTTCGGAGTACGGGGTGAACTGTTTGTTCCAAGTCCACTTCTTACCGGCAACGTAGAAGAAAATCGTGTCATGGTTCGCGCCGTAGCTCGTCGAGTCGCTATGGGCGCTGCTCCGTTTCCACACGATCTCGCTCTGGAAGTTATTTTCCCCGAAAATCTGGTCGAGCATGACCTTGACATAGTGGGAGGCGTGCCAGTCGCAGTGATAGTAGAAGCTGCCGGTGGGTTTGAGGACGCGGCGGAGTTCGACGCAGCGCGGGCGCATGAACTCGATGTAGGCCTGCGTCGAGGCGTGGCGGTCGTCGAAGGAGCGTTTCTCCTTGGTCTCGCCCCAGAAGACTTCGTAGTTGCGGTTGGAATTGAACGGCGGGTCGATGTAAATCAAGTCCACGCAGGCGTCGGGGAGTTTCCTGAGTTGTTCGAGGCAGTCGCCGCACCAGATGACGCGGGTATCCACGAGGGAAGAGGGCTTGCTTGACGGCGTGGTGGTCGTCTTCCGCATGCCGCCGAGTGTAGTAGGACAGAGACCCTTCGACAAGCCTCCTTCGCTAAAGCTACGGCGGCCAAGGCCATTCGACAGACCGTGAAGCGCCGAGTCGCTCATTTTGCGCAGGAATTCGGCGGCTCGCAGAGCCGCCGCTACAACGGAAATGGTTTTACCTTGCGGCCTTCGGCGGCGTGACGCACCTGCCTGTTGCGTGACATTCAATCGTTGGGCACTGGTTGCGGCCACGGACACGACGAGGCCGCGTCTCCTCCGAAAGCTTTCGGAGTCGGCTTTACGCTTGACTGCGTTATCGGTTCGCGATATGATTGGCGCGGTATGGAAGTGTTCTTTGACATGAAGAGGCTGGGGTTGCTGTTTTGCGACCTTGGATACGACGTGGTCGCGTCTCATGCGGCCGGTGCCGCATTCGGCTTTGACATAGGGGAGAGGGTTGTCCGCGGTCGGCACCCGCGGCCGCAACCACGGCACGGCGTTTCGCCTGGGACAGGCGACGCTACAGGGGGCAGGCAGGGGAGAAGGGGGGTAGGCCTCGCAAAATGTTAAATTTTGCAAAACGAACCCAAGTTTGTTCAAGCCGGCGTGGAAATTTTGGTTTGGGAAAGCCAAAAACGAACCCAAATGGGGCATACGGCAGGGGAAGGTGCCGATGAAATGTTAATTCTGCCAAACGAAGCCAATTTTCTGGAGTGGGTGCGGTTGTGGATTGGCTTGAGGGACAAGAAGTTAAAGATCGAAGTGGGACAATCTGACACTTGGCTTCGTTTGTCCGGATTGGCTTCGTTTTGGCATTCATTTGATAAGTAGAGGCACCGTTGCCATGTGCCGACTGGGTCTGGCGGACTCAGGTTTGGGTGCGCAGGCTGAGGTTGCGTCATCCGGCGAGATGGCGGGCGTGAGACGGCTTCTGGTCGCTGTGAACTTCTGAAACGCGGCGATTCAGATGGCGTCGACTGCCTCGTGCACGCGTTGGATGAAGTCCTGAAAATCAAACGGCTTGTGGATGTAACCGAAGAGGCCCTCTTGAAACAGCCGTTGCGCGACGTTGTCTTCGCATCCGGTAAGTAGAATGGTACGCACGTCGGGGTTCTGGCGCTTGAGACATTCAAAGACGAGGTCGCCCGTCATCTCCGGCATCAGGTAGTCGAGCAAGACCAGTTTGATGTGGCGCCAGTTCTTCTCGTAGAAATCGACCCCCTCTTTGGCGCTGGCGGCGGTGTAGACCTGAAACCCGGCAGGTTCCAGGCAGCCTCGGACGATCTCCAAGAGGTCGGGCTCGTCGTCAATCGCAAGGACGATGTCGCGGCCTGTGGTATCCAGCGCCTCCATAAACAAGGAGAAGTGAAGCAAGGGGCATTCCAATACATGGCGGAATCGGACTGGCAAAGGGAGTGGGTGCTATCGGCGGTTTGCTGCAGAACCTGTTGCGGCAGAAGGCGCTGCGTGGCACGCCAGTTGCTTGGATTGAAACGAAGATATGGAATGAGGCAATAGCCACTCAGCAGAAAGGCAAATCATGGAACCAAGCGAATCGGCAAGCAACGCGGCAGACCTTGCGGATATCCGCATCCTGATTATTGACGACGACAATGTCAACGCCATGTTGGCCAAAAGCGTTCTGGAGCGGCTGGGATGCACCGTCCAAATCTCATCCAATCCCGTGAAAGCGTTGGAGAAGTACTCACACGAGAAGGACACGATCGATCTATTGCTCGTGGACTATTTCATGCCGACCCTGGACGGTGGCGCAACGGTCGATCACGTGCGAAAGCTGAATCCAGAGGCCAAGGTGCTCCTGTTTTCGGGTGCGGACGAGATGCGACTGCGGCAAATCATCCGTCGGCATTCCATCGAGGGCTACCTTCACAAACCGTTGCGGAAGGAAGAAGCGCGGCAGATCATTCGCGAGATTTTCCCGGTGCGACCCGAGCCGGTCACCAGTGCCTGATACGCGCAGCCTGGGAGAACGACCAATTGAAGCGACATTGACCGTGTTGCGGCGGGTCGGTCAATGGTCGGGTGTCGAAGAGATACGATGGCGTCAGATCTCCGGATCAATCCGGCTTGCCTGTTTGGCCGCGCGTCCCGCCGGGTGATTTCACGACGGCGTTGTAATTGGTGACCAGCTCGTTGTACTTGCGAATGCTGGCGTTCAAATCGGCGGCCAGTTCCTCAATCCGCGCGTTGGCTTCCTTCATGCGTTCATCGCGTAGCGCCACGGCATTTGCCCAGTTGGAGATCGCGCCTTTGAGTTGGTCCCGCTCGCGGGTCAGTTGCTCGTCGACGGCTTCGGAGGACATCAACTTTTTCTCGACTTGAGACCGCAAACCCCGCTCGGTAGCCAGCGAGGCTTTGAGTTGGTTGAGATCTTCGTTCAACCCCTTCAGTTGGTTCGCTTGATCGTCCATTTTGGCGGATTGTTCCAGGCGCACCTGGTAGAGGCGCTTGATTTCGAGGTTCAGGCGCCGGTCGTGCACCCATTGGCAGAGGCACAGGGCCGCCAGGGCCACGACGCCGAACAGATTGAGGTATTTCAATTGACCATTCATGGCTGCGCGGGAGTCGGCTCGCGAATCTCAAAGGCGACTTTTTGGATACCCGTCGACCGTACCAGATCGAGCACGTGGATGACCGCGCCATAGCGGACATCCTGGTCGCCACTGATGAACACGCGGACGTTTTCATTGGTGTGATGCCAAGCATTTAACCGCAACACCAACTCGTTAAGGCCGACAGGTTGCTTGTCGAGGTACACCGCGCCGTCCTTGTCCACGGAGATGCTTGCAAAGTCGTTCTTCGTTTCGAGTGTCGCCTTGGTGGCGGTCGGCAGGTTGACCTTGACACTTTTCAAATTGACCATGCTCAGGCTCACCAACATGAAACTGGCGAGCAGAAAGAACATGATGTCAATCAACGGGATGATTTCAATCCGCGCTTCGGATTCGGATGATTGTTTGGGACCAAGTTTCAGCGGCATGGGCGCACCTCAGGATCGGAATTTGGGTGTCGACGCGGGGCGGCCCTCGGCTTGTGCGCGCTGGGCGCGCTGCCGGGCAAACTCCTCGAGATCGTGGCCGTGATGTTTGGCTGATTCGACGACCAACTCCACATGATTGATGGTTTGTTCCAGTCGCGATCGGAACCGCGCCAATCGGCGATTGTAAAAGTTGAACGGCAACAGGCAGAGAATGGCCGTGCCCAAACCACACGCCGTGGCAATCAGGGCTTCGGCGATCCCACCGCTGACTTTTACGGCGGCCAGTTCTTCCTGACCGACGAAACTGAACGAACGCATGATGCCGGTGACCGTGCCGAGCAGTCCGAGCAGCGGGGCCAGTGTGATCAGGGTGCCGAGGATCCAGACGTATTTTTCCGCTTTCTCGATTTCGTCGTTGGCGCGCAGTTGCATGGCGCCGAGCATGGATGAATGCGCGTGGAGCAGGCCTTCGTGAACCGTGCTC
>JBEKUF010000100.1:0-13074 GCA_049515295.1 Verrucomicrobiia bacterium
CGTTCGCGTTCCACTGTGGCGTGAGCCGCATACGGCACCTGACAACCGCCACCCAACGCCCGAAGGAAAGCACGTTCGGCGGTCACACACGCCGCCGTGTTCGCATCATTGATGCCTGCCAGTGCCGCGCGTGTCTCGGTGTCCACCGCGCGGACCTCGCAGGCGATGGCGCCCTGCCCCACCGCTGGAATCATCGTCTCGAAGCCGATCTCCCGCCAGTGGAAGTGTCCGAACTTCTTCCAGAGACCCAGCCGGCGTAACCCCGCCGCGGCAAGAATGAGGGCTTCGAGTGTCTCGTTCTCGGCGAGCTTGCGCAGGCGTGTCTCGACGTTGCCACGGATTTCCTCGACTTGCAGGTCGGATCGTTTGGCCAGAAGTTGGGCGCGCCGTCGGATGCTGCTCGTCGCGACGCGTGCATCGTTTGGCAACTGCGAGATTGATGGAAAGTTTCTCGAGATAAACACGTCGTGAGCATCTTCGCGGGGCGGTACAGCGCCGATGATCAGCCCCTCCGGCAGTATGGTCGGCAGATCTTTCATGCTATGCACGGCGATTTGGATGTCGCCGCCAAGAAGCTGTTCCTCGATTTCCTTCGTAAACAACCCCTTGCCCCCGCCGGCAACGAGTGAAAGATTCACGAAGTTATCACCGCTGGTCTTGATGATTCTGGTTTCCACGGGCAGCGACGGATTTGCGTTCCGTAAGAGACTGCGGATGATTTCCACCTGCGCCAACGCCAGCGGGCTTCCCCGTGTGCCAATGACCAGCGGCTTCATGACACCTGGGTGTGGGCGGGGTCGTGCAGGGATGGGTCGGCCACGCGTCGGTGGTATCGGTCTTCGACGGCGCCACGGTTACGGTCCAGCCATTCTGCAAGACGACGTACGTGCTGGTCAATCAGAGTGTGACAGGTGGCGACTTCGCGTTCGCGCGCCGCCAGGTTTTCTCGAGCGATCTGTTGAAGATCGTCGATATCGTAAAGATACACGCTCTCCAATTCCTCACACGAACGCTCGATGTCGCGCGGGACCGCGATGTCGATGAGAAACAACGGGCGCTGTCGGCGTATCTTCATCAGTGGACCAAGCTTCTCCCGGGTAACGATCGGGTGGGGCGCCGCCGTCGAACTGATGACGATGTCAACCGCCGGAAATTCGCTCGGCCACTGGTCGTAGGAGATCGCCCTTCCCTGCAGTTGACCAGCCAAGGCTTCGGCGCGTTCGTGCGTGCGGCTGCAGACGAGAATCGCGCCCGTGCCGCGATTCTGCAGGGCGCGCGCCGTTGCCGCGCTCATCTCGCCGGTCCCGATAACCATCACCGTGCACCTCCCGAGTTTGCCAAAAATCTTTTCGGCAAGATCGACCGCCACCGTGCCGACGGAAGTAGAACCACGCGCGATCGCCGTGGTGGACCGGATATGTTTGGCAGCGGAGAACACCTTTTGAAACACACGGTTCAGGACAACCCCGGTTGTGCCGGCCTTCTGGGCGACGGAGTACGCCTCTTTCACTTGGCCAAAGATTTCTGTCTCGCCCAGCACCATGGAGTCGATCCCGCAGGCAACTTCGAGTAGATGGTGGATGCACGAGTCGTCATGGTGTTCGTAGAGATGGGTGTCAATGCGATCCGCGAGCCGGTGATGGTTGTGGAGAAACTCCCGGACGGAGCGCGAAGCGTCACTGACGTTGTCCGTCAAAGCATAAACCTCCACGCGGTTGCACGTCGACAGGATCACGGTCTCGTGCACGGGACTGGCAGCCAGCAACCGCGTATGCGCCTCGCCAAGGCTCGTCCTGGCGAATGCCAGTTGCTCGCGCACTTCCACGGGCGCGCTTCGATGATTCAAACCGATGACGATCAGGTTCATCGTTGGAACAGGTTTACACCCCAGAATCCGACGAGCATCAGCGCAAAAGTTGCCATCGACGCGACTGCGACCTTTCGCCCTCGCAACGTCCACAATCCCCGCGCGACAACGACTGCGCCATACAATGTCCACACTGACCAGGCCCAAATAATCTTCGGGATCGTCCAGTGGCCCACAATGTGATACGAGATGATGCCGCCCACCATGCCAGCCGTGAGCATGACAAACCCCATGATTAACAACCGGAAATGGATCACGTCGAGTTGCTCGATCGATGGCAACAGGAGAAACGAAGACGTCAAGTGTCGAGTCTTGAGTTGGCGCTCTTGCAACAGGTACATAGCGCCCATGACAAAGGCCAGGGCAAACGCGCCGCAGGCAACGACGGCAATCGCTGCATGAAATTCGATCCACGCGCTGTGGCGCGGCGGTGTAGTCTGCACGGCGTCCACAGGTAACAGCAGTGCGGCCAGACAGATCACCAATACCAGCGGCGCGGTGAACGCCCCGAGAAACGACACCCGGTACGACGGTCCAATCAGCAGAAAGAAAAGCACCGCCGCCCAGGCCACGAACGCCTGTGTCTCAAACAGATTGATCAACGGGCAGCGACCCAGTGCGCGGCCCCGCAGGTACAGGAAAACAGTGTGCAACACGAACCCGGCCGCCATGGCCGCATAATTCGCACGTTGCAGCGACGGTCCCCCGCCAGCCGACACCAGACGCCGCAGGGTGACGACACAACTGGTGGCGTAAAATACCTGCGCCAGCCAGAGAAATGTTCGATCAGTCATGACGCCCTTTTTTCATCCGTCGAGCTGCGCTCATCTTTCTGAGAAGCCCAGGATACCCGTCACCGAGAAAGCGTTCAAGATCACGGCGCAAGCGCTTGGCGAACGCGGGACTGGCGCCTCCCGTCGAAATCGCCAGCGAAATTCCCCCGCGACGCACATGGGATGGAACGATGAAATTGCCAGCGGAGGGCGGAGCAATACAATTGACGAGAATCCTGCGTCGCTTCGCCTCGGCGCAGACAGACTCGTTGATGGCCGCGTCGTCCGTAGCCGCGACCGCGAGACGCGCGCGCGCGAGGTCGCCCCGTCTGTACGGTCTTCGTACCCAGCGAACCCGATTGGTTCGCGCCAGCCGGCGAATGGTCGCGCTGGCTTCGGGGCTGATGATGGTCACTCGCGCATTCGCGGCGAGAAGACTGCGGACTTTCCGCGTGGCAACACCTCCCGCACCGACGACGACAACGGGTTGGTCTGCGAGATCGAGAAATAGTGGATAGTGCATCAAAAAAATGGGGGCGGGGATGACGCGATTGTCACCCCCGCCATCCGTTCATTGGAAGGGCCGTAAGCCAGATTCTGTTCTTGATAGCCATTTATCTATGCGACCGGTACCCGCGGCTCTCGCTCTGAATTGCTTCAGGGCTCTGATGCGGGCCACATCTCGCCGCCTATTTGGTCTTGCTCCCGATGGGGTTTTCCGTGCCGCCGATATTGCTATCGGCGCGGTGGGCTCTTACCCCGCCATTTCACCCTTACCCGCCCCAGAAGCTGACGAGGCGGGCGGTTTGTTTTCTGTGGCACTATCCGTCAGCCCGACGTTACGTCAGGCTGCCCCCGCTTGCGAGGGGCATCGCGCCCTGGGGAGTCTGGACTTTCCTCCCAACCCTTTCAGGCTGAGCGGCTATCCGCCCTTCCAAATCCAATCCAAATCAAATAACACGCCGCTGAGCCATCAGCAGCGCTCCGCGATCACATCATCATTCCGGCTGCCAATATAAGATGCGCCCGCAGTAATCACAACTGGTCAGGTCGCTGCCGTGTTTGGCGTTATGGACCAGTTGCGGCGGGATATTCAGATGGCATCCACCGCAATTCCCATTGCGAATCGCTACAATGGCAAAATCACTCTTGCTGCGCATCAACCGCTCGTAGCGGTTCAGCGCATCGGGGTCGACCTCTTGAGCGAGTTGCTGCCGTTCCGCCAGTGTTTGTTTCAACTCCTGGTCGATCATGGCCATGCGCTTCTGCAGATCGGCCCGCTCGCCCTCCACTTTCACCGTGATTTCCTTCAAGGTGGCCTGCTCCGTCTTCACCGCCGGCTGCAACTGGTCGCTCTTCTCCATCACTTCGAGTTCGTGCGTCTCGATCTCGTCAATCTCATGCTCGACCTTCGCGATTTCCTTTAGCAACGCCTGGTACTCGGTGTTCGACTTGATTTGGGAAAGCTGCATCCGGTATTTTGCGATTTGGGCTCGTTTTGATTCGGCATCGATTTCCCATTTCTTACGTTCCGCCTCGACATGTTTCGCTTCGTCACGCAAACTGTCGAGACGGGCGGCTTCGGCCTTCAGGCGTTGTTCGGCGGCCGCGACCTGTTCCGGAATGCGCATCCGTTCCATCTTGAGCTGCGCAATCCGCCGGTCACGATCCTGCAGTACCAGGAGTTTTTCAACCGCTACCAGCATGAAGTCCTTCCCATAATGTTCAGTGTAAAGTGCTACGCACGGTGTGTCAACGCCTCGCCCGGGACCGCCTCCCCAGAAGCTGTTCGACGTACTTGCCCAGGATGTCCGCTTCCAGGTTCACCAGGTCCCCGGCACGGCAGACCCGCAGGTTCGTGATCTCCCGCGTGTGCGGGATGATCCAGACGCGGAACCAGTTGCGACTCACGCCCGCGACGGTCAGACTGATGCCGTCAACCGCGATCGATCCCTTTTCAACGATATAGCGCATCACCGAAGGCGGCGCGTCGATATCCAGCACGTAATCTTTGCCGTCCCGTTCAAACCGCCGCACCTTGCCCCGCGCGTCCACATGCCCGAGCACAAAATGCCCATCCAACCGCGCATCGGCCCGTAGCGGTCGCTCCAGATTCACCAACGATCCGCTTCGGACGAATTCGAGGTTTGTCCGCCGGAGCGTCTCGGCCAGCACGTCGAACTTCAAAACGCCGCCACGCGCCCCGACGACCGTCAGGCACGCGCCATTGACGGCCACGCTGTTTCCGATGCGCAGCGATCGACCGATCTTCGGAGCCCGCACAGTCAATTCCGTCGACCGCCTGCCCGCGCGTACCTTCTCCACGATGCCCGCTTCTTCAACAATTCCCGTAAACATGGCTCAAACGATAGGGACGCGATTATTGCGTGTCGAGCAAAGTCTTTTCACGTCGGTGAGGCGCACCAAGCCCGGCTCAGCAGTCATGGCGTTCGCGGCGCCGCAGGCAACCCCCAGCCGCACCGCGTCCAGCACCGATTTCCCGCGCATCAACCCCACCGCGATACCCGCCATCATCGCATCGCCGGAGCCGATCGGATTCTTCGCCGCCACACGCGGGGGCTTCAACATCGTCAGGGTCTGCCCCGGCTTCTCGGACACATTCACGCTCTTGGCGCCATCGGTGATCACGGCATATTGCGGACCGTTCTTCAGCAATCTACGTAAGGCCCGTGAGACCCCGGATCGCTGGTCGCAATTCACTCCAGTCGCTGCCGCCAGCTCATCGCGGTTGATCTTTGCCAAGAACGGTCGCTGTCTCAGAGCGTTCAGCAGTTGCGCTTTCTGCGCATCAATGAGCACGGGAACGCCTTGGCGTTGAGATTGGGCAACCAGTCGCCCATAAAAGTCGTCGCCACAACCTTTCGGCACGGTTCCCGTCAGGATCATTAACCTAACCTTGCGAACCTCTGCAGCAAACGCACGCAAGACATTCTTCGCTTCGGTGGAAGATAATGCCCCCGATTCTTCCACAAGCTCCGTGGCGCCTTCACCGCCCAGCAACGTCTGGCAAATCCGTGTCTCGGCGTTAACGGGCACGACGCGCATCCCGAAAGGTTGCCGTTCCAGATTCTCTCGGAGCAACTTTCCACGAGCGCCACCAGCGACCGTCAACAGCCGCACGTCCGCCCCGAGACTGGACGCCACACGCGCGACATTTACGCCCTTGCCCGACGCCGTTTCGCTGACGTGTGTCGCGCGGTTGACCTTTTCGGAAAGAAATTCTCTAAACACCAGCGTCCGTTGCCATGCGGGCGACAAACCGACGACAAGAATCATTGCACCACTCCCGCCTCCAAAAGCATCTCGTCCTTACCGACCCGCCGCCAGTGACAATCCCGCAGTCGCATAGCCTTTCCGACCCGGGCAACGCCTTCGCCCGCGACCGCCGCGACTGCCCCGCGCCCGCCGATGATAATCGGCGCATAGAACAGCGCCACTTTGTCCACCAGCCGCGCATCGAAAAGTGACCCGAGCAGTTCGCCGCCGCCTTCGACCAATACGCTGGTGATACCCTGCTTTCCGAGGGCCTTCAACGCCGCTCGCAAATCAATCCGCCCGCCCTTGTGCGGCAAGACGGTTACAGTGATCCCCGCCCGTGACAGATATCGACGCCAGCCTTCCAAAGACAGGCTTGCAGTCAGAACCAACGTTCGATGGCGGTGGGCGTCCCGGAAAATCTTTGCGCTCTTGGAAATGCGTCCGCGCGCATCGACCACCACCCGCCACGGTTGTTCGCCGCGAACTCCATGTCGCACGCTCAGCCGGGGGTCGTCCCGAATCACAGTGTTTGCGCCGACCATGACTGCTTCCGCAGTGGCTCGCAGCTTGTGGGCCTCGCGCCGGGCCACCTCGCTCGTGATCCACTTCGAATCGCCCGTTCGTGTCGCGATCTTCCCGTCGAGACTCATGCCCGCCTTGGCAATGACGAACGGCATTCCGGTGGTGATCCATTTGTTAAACGCCTCGTTCATTCGGGTCGCTTCGTCCGCCAACAACCCGGCTTCCACGCGAATCCCCGCGCGCTGCAACACCTGTAATCCCCGCCCATTGTGTTTCGGATTCGGATCGCGCGCCGCCACAATCACCCGCTTCACGCCTGCCGCGATGATCGCCTCGGTGCATGGCGGCGTCTTCCCCCACGTACAACATGGTTCCAGCGTCACGTACAACGTCGCGCCACGGGCGTTCACTCCGCGCAGCGCAAACACCTCCGCATGTGGCCCACCCGCCCTCCTATGCCATCCCGCGCCGACCACACGCCCCTTCCGAACGAGCACCGCGCCGACCGCCGGGTTCGGGCTGGTCTTCCCCAACCCGCGCCGCGCCAGCGCCAGCGCCCGCTGCATGAACCGTTCATCCTGTTTGCCGAAAGCCATGTACCGACTTTACCAGATTTGCCATCCCTAGCGCACTCCGCTTTGTAGCGGCGACCGTCCCGGTTTATCCGCCTTTGGCGGGTTGCCCCCGTTGGCGTGGGCCGCTTTGGTAGCGCGAGCGTCCCGCTTGCGGTCGCTTTCTCGCGCCGTGCCGTTCTCTTTTGTCCCAAATGCGCCCTCCGACGCCCGCTCCATCCCCCCAATCCTTGGCTTCGTCTCGCAATTTCACCTCTATAGGGGCGACTCCCCCCATCCCCGGTCGTCTTCTCCCGCTGTCGTCCTGCCGCCCCAGTCCCTTATGTCAAAGCCGAGCCGCTGGAAGCGGCGGAGCCGTAGCGAACCCGAGTCCGACGAGGGGCGCCAAGTATGTGCGGGCGGCGCAAACAAGACCACGTTGTATCCCGCGTCGCAAACGCAACGCCGCACGCGGCCCGTAAGGGCGATCCGTGGACGCGATCTGCATTTCTCTTTGCGGCACGATCACTACCAATCGAAGAACGAACGTTCTTTGCCAAGAGTATTTCGGCAGCTTCTCCTTTAGAGCATATCCTGCTCAAGCGGTTGACCAAGAAATAAACCGACCGACGATAGCCTAACGTGGAATCTACCGTCGCCCAACATCACAGACCATTTTCGCGTTAAGCCGTTCCCGAAGCGAACACCGCCTCGGCGAACTGTTTTGGGTCGAATGGCTGCCAGTCGTCCGTCGACCTCTTCGGCAAGTTCCGTAGCGCCTCCCGGCCCTCACCACTGCCACGAATACTGCTTGATACCTCCCAATTGTCCGTCTTCTCGGCTGCCCTTCAGCGAGTAACAAGTCGAGTTCGGCTCGCGAACCGCAAAAATGGCGAACACCGGTTGCGGACCCGGGGAGGAAGCTGGCTGCGGACCGCCCGTTGTGTACGTCAGACCGTAGCCACCGCCAGGTATTCGTACGGCACCCTTCCCCCCATACAGTATGATCGTCCCCGGTTGCGCCGACACTTGGAACTGTTGTTCCAGCGAATTCTGTTGCGCATTCCATTCCGCATACTTTCGACTCGCGTCCTCAAGGTATCGTCGGCCCTCCTCGTCAAAGTGTGCGCAGACGATCGTCTGATTCGTCAGCGCCAGTTCGGCGACATAGCCACCCGCAGGCAGCGGGTTGATCGCGCCATCGACGTGGAACACCTGAATCACCTCCACATTTGCATTGGCATTGGCCCGCTGGTTGGCCAGTTGCTGTTCCTTCGCCAGTTCCGCCTGGGCGTCCTGCAGTTTGCGCGCCGCCTCCAACGCCGCAGCCTCGCGCTGTTGCCGGAGCCGTTCCTTGGCCTGTGCGTCAGCCAGGCGCTGTTGCGCCGCCGCCAACTCTTCCCCTCGGTAGGCCGCCGCCTTCTGCGGGTCATACCCGAACCGCTGCTGAAGTTCGGACGGAAGTTTTTCCAGGGGGATCGACGCCACGCCCGTCTCGTGAAAGATGGTAACCGACGCCGAGGTGACCGTCCGCCACGTGACGTTGGAATAAATGATGCCGTCCACAGTGATCGTCGTCGGCAACGTGTTCGTTTCCCCGGCAAACGAAGCGCCAACAGCGAACACAAGAAGCAGGACGGCAACACGAACGGCCTTCATCGCGATTTCTTCCTTCGGCTACGGTATCGATACGCTAACACCGGGCCGTCTGCCCGACAAGGCTGTATAGACCGGCATCAGTCTCTTGCGTTGCTTTTGAGGCGGTTGTGGTTCAAATTCGGGTTGTTAGCCGTCATGGAGCGCATGGAAAAGTCCAGCACCAGACTGGTAATTTATTCGACGCTGTGGACTCTCGGCGTCGCACTCATGTTGCTTGGCATTACATGGCTGATGTTTCTTGGCCTAACCCTAATCATGCTTGCAGAATCCTTTTCCCATCGGTACCGGGCTCGTGATCGGACTTTCAGAGTGGTCACCGTTTGCATCTTCGGTGCAATTACGGTTAGATTCCTCATTCGTGATTTGCACCGTGGAGTCGCTTTCGTTCTGAATGCACAACCATTGTGGTTTTGGATTGCACTTCTTGGCGTATGGCTTTGGGCTGTCCTCAGCGAGTTTCTTCAGTGGCGAAAGAGTCGGGTTTCTACCTGACGCCTAACACCGCGCTGGATTCAAACTGATACGCTATCGAACCGGTCCTAGGTGGTCCGGATGCTTCCACGCCGTCCAGTCACACCTCGCGCGTCTCTGCGCTTTCTGTGAACAGCGCCCCGACAAATCCCTTCGGGTCAAACGGCTGAAGATCGTCCACTCTCTCGCCCAAACCAATGAATTTAACGGGGATTTTCAGTTCGCGGGCGATGGCAACCACGATGCCGCCTTTCGCTGTGCCATCCAGCTTGGTGACGATCAACCCGGTGACGCCAAGCGCATGGTGGAATTCACGCGCCTGATTCAGCGCATTCGTGCCGGTGGTGGAATCGAGTACTAGCAGGACTTCGTGCGGCGCGGTCGGAACCTTCTTGTGGAGCGAGCGGTGCATCTTTTTCATCTCTTCCATGAGATTCTTTTTCGTGTGCAGTCGCCCGGCCGTGTCGATAATCAGGTAATCCACCTTCCGGTTGATCGCCGCTTCCAACGCGTCATAGGCAATCGCCGCCGAATCCGCCCCGTACTGTCCCGCGATCACCTCGCATCCGACACGCTGACCCCAAATCTTCAGTTGTTCGATGGCAGCCGCCCGAAACGTGTCGCACGCGGCCAGCAGCACCGTATTCCCCTGCTCCTTCAACAGATGCGCCAGCTTGGCGGCGGACGTCGTCTTGCCCGTGCCGTTGACGCCCGCCAGCAACACAACCGTCGGCGCCTGCGCCGCTTTCGCCAACCCCGACGTGGCAACGCCCAGCTCTCTCTCAATCTCCGCGCGCGCAATCGCAAACACGTCCACCTCACCGGATTGTTTCGCCGCTTCCTTGGTCAACTCGACGATTTTGACCGCCGTATCGACACCGATATCCGTGGAGATCAGCGTGGCTTCGAGTTCGTCGAGCGACTCCGGATCGAGCCTGGGCGCCCGCGTGACAATGTGCTTGATTTCGGTTGCGAGTTTCTCCCGTGTCTTGTGCAGACCGTCTCGGAATTTCTGGAACAGGTTCATGGCGTCATTCGTTTGTCGGCTCATGCCCCTGCACCTGCCCGGATGGGCCGCCGCGGTGGGCTGCCCCTGCCCCATGTTTGGCACGTTGTTTCAGCGCTTCGACTCGTTTGTACGGCAGTTTGATCCGGCCCAGCAACATGCCCTCGCGGCCGAAGCCGTGACAATCGCTCCCTCCGGTCGCACACACACCGAGCTTTTCAGCCATGCGCAAATAGCGGTCAATCTGCGCCGGCGTGTGACGCGCATGCCATACTTCAATGCCGGCCATTCCTTGATTGACCATTTCGCCGAGGTGCTCGTCGAGCGTGTTTAGTCCGGGATGCGCAATCACGGCGACGCCGCCGGCGCGTGTGACGTAGCCGATGGTTTCCGCGGTTTCCATGCGATAGCGCTCGACGTACGCAGGCTTGCCGCGCTTGAGAAACCGCGTGAACGCCTCATCCGTGCTCGTCACGTAACCGCGTTTCAGCAATGCCATGGCCACATGCATGCGACCCACGGTGCCGCACTCCGAACAGGCGCGGACGTCCTCGATCGTCAGCCCGATGCCCAGCCCATTCAGCTTCTTGACGAATTCCTCAATGCGCTCTTCACGGATGCGCGCGGCATGCTGTAACACGGCGCGCAGGTCAGGATCGCGCCACGAGTCGCCGAACAAATACGCCAGCATGTGCAGTTCCTGTGCTTTATACCGGCTGGTGATTTCCACTCCGGGGATCACCTCGATGCCCAATTCCTTCGCCGCTGCCAGGGCGTCAGGTATGCCGTCAAGGGTGTCGTGGTCGGTGACAGCGATGGCCGAAAAACCGAGCCGTGCGGCATGCTCCACCAGTTCGCGCGGCGCCAATGTGCCGTCGGAAAAACGCGTGTGCAAGTGCAAATCCGCGAAACGCGGTGGATGCGCGTTGAAACTCATTGCGCGGAAGAGGCGGTGCGTGATGGACGTGTCAGATCGGCCTTGAGGCGGTCGAGGATCCCGTTGACGAACGCGCCGGACTCGCCCGTGGAGAATTTCTTGGCGATATCGACGGCTTCATTGATGCTGACCACCGGCGGAATGTCGTCGCGAAACAGCATTTCGTACATCGCCAGCCGAAGAATGTTCCGGTCGACGGCCGCAATGCGCGGCAGGTCCCAGTGTTCCGTGTACTTGCCGATTTTCTCGTCGATCTCGGCGCGCCTCTCGATCACGCCGTGCACGAGTTCCTCGGCAAACGTGCGACCCGTCTCTCCCACGTCCGATTGCGTCTCCCAGAACAGCGGAAGCGCTTCATCCAGGGAACCCCCGCTCAGGTCAAACTGGTAGAGAAACTGCACAGCCAGTTCCCGGGCCAGCCGGCGTTTACCGCCCGGTTTCAAAGACTTTTCCATACCCGTGCCATCTCGATGGCGGTCAATGCCGCCTCGCGACCGCGATTGTGCTTCTTGCCGACGCAACGCACCCGCGCCTGTTTTACATTCCGGGCCGTGATAATGCCAAACACGGTTGGTACGCCCTGAAAAATTGAGACGTTCGTCAGCCCGTGCGCGACGGCGTCACCAATGTGTTGCGCGTGGCGTGTTTCGCCCTGCAGCAGGACGCCCAGGCCGATGACGCAATCGCACTTGCCACTCCGCGCAAGTCTCGCCACCCCGGCGCTGACCTCGAAGCTGCCGGGAACCCGCAACACCTTGATGTCGCGCGTATCGGTGCCCGCCTTGGCCAGCGTGTCGAGGCAATTCGCCAGCAGCGCATCGGCCAGATCGGCGTTGTAGCGGGCCGCGGCAATGCCGAACCGCAGGCCGGCCGCGGACAGGTGTCGTTCAGTCTTACGAGTCCGCAGCATGGTTACAGTGCGTGCCCCATTTTCGATTTCTTGGTTTCCAGGTACTTGGCATTATGCACCGTCGGCGTGGCACGGATGGGGATTTGTTCGACAATCTTGAGGTTGAAACCCTCCAAGCCAACGACTTTCTTCGGATTATTGGTAAGCAGGCGAATGCTGTGCAGGCCGAGATCGACCAGTATCTGTGCCCCAAGACCGTATTCGCGCAAATCGGGTTTGAACCCGAGCCGTTCGTTCGCCTCGACCGTGTCCAGCCCCTTTTCCTGAAGCGCGTAAGCGTGGATCTTGTTGGCAAAGCCGATACCCCGACCTTCCTGCCGCATGTACACGAGAACGCCTTCGCCTTCTTCGGCGATGCGCTTCAATGCGTTGTGCAACTGCGACCCGCAATCGCACCGCAGAGAACCGAACACGTCGCCCGTGAGGCATTCGCTATGGACGCGGACGAGGACGTTCTCCTTGCCGCGCACCTCTCCCATCACCAGCGCCGCGTGATGCTGTCCGTCCACGAGCGAGCGGTACAGATACAGTTTGAATTCGCCATGGGATGTCGGAAGCGAAACTTCCTGCTCTTTTGCCACCAACTTTTCGCGCATCCGTCGATACTGGATGAAGTCGCGGATCGTGCACATCTTCAGGCCGAATTGATCCTTGAATTTTATCAAATCGGCCAATCGCGCCATGGTGCCATCTTCATTGAGGATCTCGCAGAGGACGGCGACCGGAAATAACCCCGCCATTTTCACCAGGTCAACGGACGCTTCGGTGTGACCGGCCCGGCGCAGCACACCGCCTTCACGCGCTTGCAGCGGGAAGATGTGGCCCGGCGACACGAGCTGCTCGGGCGTTGAATTGGAATCGGCCAGTACGCGGATGCTGCGGGCACGGTCGTGGGCGCTGATGCCGGTCGTAACGCCGTCGCGCGCATCGACGCTGACCATGAAATCGGTCTTAAAGTTCTCGCGGTTCTCCGCGACCATGCGGCCGATGCCAAGCACCTTGAGCCGCGATTCGGTGGTCGGGACGCAGATCAGGCCGCGGCCATACTTCGTCATGAAATTGACCGCCTCCGGCGTGACCTTCTCGGCAGCCATGATGA
>JBEKUF010000101.1:0-12951 GCA_049515295.1 Verrucomicrobiia bacterium
CCCCGTCTGCGGTCGGGCTTCGCCCTCCCTCCGTCGGGGATGGACAAACTCAAAACCCTAGTTCAAAATAAATGCCCTTGGACTAACACAGCACTGGCTCGAAACCGGTGGTCCGATCACAAGGGTTTTTGAACTCGACCTTCAACGCTTGCTCCGCCAGTTATGTCCAGCGCCGCTCACGCATCGCCCGCACCATGTGCTGTGGACATCGTTCGTAACACCACCCATGTCTTGACGAGTAATCTCTGCTAGACTAGAGATCATCCTATTATATGGCGAAGCGTTCACACCCAAAGGACAAGTTATCTAAGAATCCGGCAGCGGTCGCTTTAGGAAGACTGGGCGGCCTCAAAGGCGGGCCGGCGCGCGCCGCAAAGCTGACTCCGAAACAGAGATCAGACATCGCCCGCAAAGCAGTCACTGCCCGGTGGGAAAAGGAACATTCGTGACTCTTTTTTCTTGAGATATACTTGACCGCTCACGTATATCTGTTACACTACACTCATGCAGCCGACCGAACACAAATTTTTCATGTACGTGCGCAAGTCCACTGACGAGAGCGACCGCCAGGTGCTCTCGATACAGGCGCAGCTTTTCGAGCTTGGCGAGATGGCCAAGCGAGAGGGGTTGAGTGTCATAGGAACGTTTGAAGAGAGCCGCACGGCCAAGCAGCCGGGCAGGCCTCAATTCAATCTGATGCTTGGGGAAATCGAACGCGGCAAAGCCGACGGCATTATTTCATGGCACCCCGACAGGCTGGCCAGGAACAGCGTAGACGGCGGCAGGATCGTCTACCTCGTAGACATCGGCAAGATCGTGGACCTTCGATTTCCCACGTTTCGCTTTGAAGCATCGGCACACGGCAAATTCATGCTCAATATCGCTTTCTCGCAGAGCAAATACTACGTGGACAATCTCTCCGAGAACATCAAACGCGGTATTCGGCAGAAGCTCCGCAACGGCATCTGGCCGAACCGCCCGCCCGCTGGCTACGTGAATGACCGCAACAAGCGGTCAATCGAAGTTGTCCCTGACATGGCCAAGCTCGTGCGCGAGGCCTTTCTGCGCTACGCCACGGGCAACTACCCGATCCACGAGGTCAGGAAGCAGATGAACGCGCTTGGATTGCGCTCATGCGCGGGCGCGCTCATGTCCACGTCCAACTACCAGAGCATGCTCACCAACCCCTTCTACTACGGGGTCATGAACTTCCAGGGCGAACTGTACGAGGGCAAGCACCAGCCGATCATCACCAAGACGCTCTTCGACAAAGTCCAAGAGGTGATGAAGCGGAAAAGCAAGGCGAAGACCTCAAGCTTGAAACCGTACCGCTATCGCGGGCTATTCCGTTGCGGCGAATGCGGCTGCTTCATCACCACCGAAACGCAAAAAGGTCACAACTATTTGCGCTGTACCAAGCGTGTCCTACCGTGCACGCAGAAATTCGTGCGGGAAGAAGTGATCGACGCCCAGGTAGAAGGCGTCATTTCCAAAGTCGCGCTTGAAGCCGCAATCGCCGACAAGATCATCGCAGCGCTTGAAAGTGAGCGCGAGGAAGCCGCCCACAACCAACAGGCGGCAATCGAGCGACTTCGCGCTGACCTCACAGAGTGCGAAAAGAAGGCCGACCGCCTTCTCGACATGCGCTTGAACGAGCAGATCAGTGAGACGGAATACGTGTCCAAGAAACACGCGCTTGTAAATCAGAAGGCGGAATTGAAAGGCAAGCTTGAGGCTTTTGAGCAGGCAAGAGCCAATCGGTTCGAACCCTCCCTCGCCTTCGTAAACGAGGCCAAAAACGCTGCTTTTTTACTGGTTGAGAAAAATCGCGACAAGAATCGCGATTTTCTCAGAAAACTCGGTTCGAACTTACACGTGGCGGAGCAAGCGTTGAAGGTCGAGTTCAAAAACCCTTGGAAATACGTCGCAGATTTCAATGCCACCGCCTTAACCACTCTCGCCGCTTGCGGCGAAAATCAGGAAATCGAAAGATGGCGGAGAGGGAGGGATTCGAACCCCCGAGACGCTCACGCGCCTAACGGTTTTCAAGACCGCCGCATTCGACCACTCTGCCACCTCTCCCGCGTCAGAACGCCGATCTTCCAGATGCCCATAATAGTGCGTTTACAGCGCCCGGGTCAAGCCAACCGCCGGCAGGGTAGTGTCCTAATTTGAACGCGGAGGGTTCTTCCCGGTGCCAAGAGCGATATACAGCACTGCAATCGGGCTGAGTATCAGGATTGCCTGCTTAACAAGTTGGGATGGGTAGTGCCAATAAATTCGTCTTAGCAAAAGAACTGCCGCCAAGGCCAATCCGCCAACGATAAGTACGATTCTTTGGGCAATGTTCACTTCTGCGCCGTGCTCACAATAGCGGCCCACACCGCGGTTTGGGGCAATGCGACACGGGGAAGCCCCACGGTGTTGCTGACCGAACACTTCACGGTCCGTCACCCGGGTTCTCATCGCCGCCGTGCTGACGGCCGGGTGAATCTAGCCGCACTGCCCAACCGCCGCCTCAAGCCGGGTCAGGGATGGGGCACGAACCCCGCTTGCTGCATGATCTCCTGCCCGCGGCCCGATTCGACAAACTGAATGAAATCGCGCGTCGCCCGTGCTTCTTGACCCTTGGTGGTATACAGATGCAGGGTGCGCGCGTAGGGATACTTGTGCTTGTTCACTGTGTCGGCGCTCGGTTCCACTCCACCGACAGACACCGGCTTGACCCCGCTGCTCTTAACAAGACCCACGTTTGAATAACCAATCCCGCTCGGATCTTCACCAACCGCTTGGAGGATGGCGGCGTAGGTCGTGAACAGCATTTGAGGGTGGCCGTACGGCTTGTTCTCCATCGCCAGCTCGCGGAAGCCCAGATAGGTGCCGGACACAGGATCGCGAACGTACAAATGAATCGGGGCATCGGGTCCGCCCACGTCCTTCCAGTTTTGGATGACCCCTGTGAAAATGTCCCGAATCTGATTCGTCGTCAAATTCCCCACCGGGTTGTTGGCGTTTACCACCACGGCGACGCCGTAGGCGCCAATCACGTAATCGATCAATTCGACGCCGCGCACCCTGGCCAGTTCCTTCTCGTCCGCCAGCGGCAGCCGAGATGCCCCGGCGATGTCACATTGTCCGGCAATCAACGCCGCAATGCCATATCCGGTCGCCTTGGGTGCCAGGTCGAAATCGGCGGCAGAATGGTCCTTCTTGTATTCGGCGATCAGTTGCGGTCCCAACTCTTCGCCGAACGTATTGGACCCTCGGATCACAATCTTTCCCTCTTTCCTCTGCTGCGGCTTCTCCAGCGCCGTGTTAGCCTCTTGTTTGTTTTCGGGGCAACCGGCCATCAGCACGGCCAGGAAAACCAACCCGACGCATCTCAGGAGCTTCATCTCATTCACGCGAAAACCTCCGGTCCAAAAAGCCAGTTTCATGGGGCATCCTCCGTTTGAAAAAAGAACAATCTTCACCCGAATCTTCCTCCGCACCTTCCCATTCATCAAGCAAAAAACTCCCACCCGCTCCATTTCCGCGGGAGCGCTCGACCGCGTGCGTGGTGTGTGCTAGCCTGCGCGTTCACCAGGCCCATGATGAACGATCCCGACCCTGATCTTCACACGCCAGCAATCCTCGCCCGCGCCGCCTCGGAAACCAACCTCCGCGTCCAGGGCGGCACGATTCGCCGCACCTCTTCGCGGTTCTGCCTCGGCGTCGAGCACGGCGATTACAATGGCACCGAACTCTTCGGCGTCGGCACCGACCGGTTCCTCTGGCTCGCCTGCAAACCAAACGACACAAACCGCGTCCGCCTGTTCAGCGCCAACTTTCCTGACGACGGGATCATCGACTTTCCGCTCGGTCACGTGCCTCCGGCAAGGTCAGCGGCGATTGCCGACACGTGGGCGCGGTTCCCCTACGGCGTCGACCACGTCCTGCACCGCGAAGGTTTCCACCTCACCCGCGGCTTCGACGCCGTCCTCCACGGCAACATCCCCGGCGGCGGCATGTCCCGCTCGGCCTCCCTGTGCATAAACTTGTTGCTCACGTTCCTGGACGTTAACGCCATCGCTCTCTCCGACGGCATGAAAATCATCGACATGGCCCAAGCCGTCGAGAATGACTACATCGGTTCCCCCTGCGGAAAGCTCGATCCGCTCATGATCTACTTCGCCCGCGCCGGCATGGGCACCCATTACAATCCAAACGACGGCGTCGTCCGTCACGTGCCCCTGGGCCATCACACCATCGATTTTCGCTTCGTCAGCCTCGATACCGGCACCGTCCGTCCCGGCCTGGAAAAATCCACCTACAAGGTCCGCCGCGCCGAATGCGAGGAATTCGTCGCCTTGGCCGGCAAGGAATTCGGCTTCTCCCACCTCGGCGATATTCGGGACCAGACCTTGTATGATCGCATCATCGCCCGATACGCCGCTTCGCATCCTTATCTCTGCGCCCGCCTGAAATATATCTTCCACGCCCAACAGCGATTCGACAGGATGCTCGATGCTTGGAAGTCGGGCGACATCGAAACTGTCAGCGCAATGTTTCGCGAGGATGGCACCGGGTTGCGAGACGATTACAGCATCTCCGGACCGGAATTGGAAACGATGTGCGCCATCGCCCGTAGCGTTCCCGGCGTGCTCGGCGAACGCATGCTCGGCGGCGGCGACCAGGGCGCCGCCGGCGCGCTCGTGCGCACCGACAGCGTCGACGCGCTCAAAACCGCCGTGGACGCCGCCTATCCGCGCCGCTATCCTCATCTCGCCGACAAATACGCCGTCCATGTTTGCAACCTGGTCGATGGCGTGACCGTCTGGAAAGGATTATGAGCCTGCACACAACCTCATTCGGTACGTTGTCCGACAAATCCACAGTCACCCGCTTTTCTCTGAGCAACCCACACGGCGTGACCGCTTCCGTGATGAATTACGGCGCCACGCTCGTGGCTCTCGAAGCCCCCGACCGACATGGCCACCCCGCTGACATCACCCTCGGTTTCGACAACCTCGACGGCTATGTCCGCCGCAACAGTCCCTACTTCGGTTGCATCGTCGGTCGTTGCGCCAACCGCATCGCCCACGGCCGGTTTCATCTCGACGGACGGGAATATCGCCTCGCCACCAACGATGGCCCCCATCATCTGCACGGCGGTCGAAAGGGTTTCGACAAGGCCTACTGGCGGGCCGAAGCGGGCACAGGCCAAAATCCGTCCGTCAGGTTCACCTACCACAGTCCCGACGGCGAAGAAGGTTATCCCGGCAATCTCAGCGTCGCGGTTGTCTACACGCTCACCGACAACAACGAACTCATCATCGACTACACCGCCACGACCGACCAGCCCACGCCGGTCAACCTGACCAATCACACCTACTTCAACCTCGCCAACTCCGAAACCATCCTCGACCACGAGTTGATGATCGCCTCCACGCGATTTGTCCCCGTGGACGACACGCTGATCCCCACGGGCGAACTTAAGCCCGTGGAAGGCACCCCGATGGATTTCACCAGACCTACCCGCATCGGCCAGCGCATCGATCAGGTCAAGGGCGACCCCGGCGGCTACGATCACACCTACGTCCTCAACGGCGACGGAGACCGAACCAAATTGGCCGCGCGGGTTTGCGAACCCCGCTCCGGGCGCGTCCTGGAAGCGCTCACCACCGAGCCGGGGATCCAATTCTACACCGGAAATTTCCTCAACGGCTCCGTCGCCGGCAAACGCGGCTACGCCTATCCCAAGCACGGCGGATTCTGCCTCGAGGCGCAACACCTTCCCGATGCGGTCAACCAACCCGCGTTCCCGTCCGTCATTTTGCGCCCCGGACAAACCTACAAACAGAAAACCGTCTTCCGCGTCAGCGCGGCTTAATCTCTTGGGGTTCTCCGTCCGGCGCCGGTCTCCTGACCGCGCCGCGTGCATCGACCGACAGGTCTCCAGCACTACTTCGGCTTCACACCGTAGTTGATCGCCATCGACCCCACGCAAAACTCCTCGAAACCGCATTGGCGATAGCCGATCGATTCCATCAACTCCTTGATCCCGCGCTGCGCCGGGTAATCCTGCAGCGACGCCAGAATATATCCGTGCGTGTCCGGGTCGCCGCAGAAGATGCGCCCCAGAATCGGCAACACCATCCGCAGATAACCAAAATACAACTCGCGAAACGCCTTCGCCTCCGGCTTCCCGAAATCCAGCGACAGAAATTTGCCGCCCGGTTTCAACACGCGCAGGATTTCGCCCAGCCCCCGCTCAATGTCCGCCAGATTCCGCAACCCATATCCCACGCTGACCACATCGAACGAATTATCGAGAAACGGCAGCCGCAACGCGTCGGCCCGCACCCAATTTACGTCGCCGTGGGAGGGCGAGGCCTTGCCCGCCGCAGCTTGAGCGAAGGCCGGTCCCGCCGAGTCGTGCTGTTTCCGCGCCTCGGCCACTTGCAACATCTCCTCCGTAAAATCCGCGCCCGTCACGTCCGCTCCTGCACGCGCGAACCTCAACGCGATGTCGCCTGTCCCGCAACACAGATCCAAAACCCGTCTGTTGTAGGCCGCGCCCCCTGACGCGGCGCCGTGTGAGAGCACACGCCCTGCACTGGCCAATTCCACCAGCCGCTGTTTCCACCGCCGATGCAGCCCCGCGCTCATGATGTCGTTGAGCAGGTCGTACCGCCGCGCGATCGTGGCAAACAACAGGTGAACCTTCTCCGCGCGATGCTCGTCAGCCTGGTAGAATTTGCTTTCCACAGCGCGCCAGCCTAGCTAGAAGAACTTCGATGAGCAACGACCGAATCGCCAAAGCCCGCGAACTTTGGCAGCGATTTCCCGACAATGACCTGTCCCGCTTCAACCTCGCACAGGCGTACTTCGACGCCAACGAGTTCGCCAACGCCATCGAGCATCTCCGCGCACTGTGCGACAAGAAACCGGATTGGATGGTCGTCCACATCCAACTCGGCAAAGCGCTCATTGCCCTCGACCGCTCGCCCGAAGCCAAACCCATCTTCGAACACGCCCTGAAACTCGCCATCGCCCAACACCACGACACCCCCCGCGAGGAACTGGAAGAATTGCTCAAGACATTATAGGACAAGCGGCCCGCTTGCCATCGGTTCGAAATCTGTGGGCCGCGTGCCCCCACGCGGCGAGACTGGAGGGCCACGTTTACCCCGAATCTTTACTCCGTCTCACTGGGTCTTTCGGAACTCCGTCGACGCCGATTTATCAAGGCTTCCAGGGCGTCGGTAGTGTTCTAATTTGAAACTGGATGAGTTGAGAGCCAGTCGCGGAGGACTGGACGAAAACGCTCAAGTAAGACCGAATAGTAGAATCGGTAATACAACAAACAACCTATTAGTATGCCAACGATCCCGCAAGCGTAATGCAGTTCTGCTTTTCCCGTCCGGTATTCCAAGAATGGTCCAGTGAAATCCCCCGCAAGAACGCACACGACTTGAATCAAGAAGCCGATCCAAAGTGCTCGTTGGTGGAGAATAAACCATGTAAAACCGGCCTTTCGGAGTACCCTCATTCGTTGAAAGCTGGAAAGTTTCTCCAATTCTGGAACGTCTTTAAGCCGGTGATAAGCGCTCATAGCTCTTTCTTGGACAGTCTATTTCTGCGCCAAGGCGTCGCGGACCGCTGTCGCAACTCACGGCGTGTTGCAACCAACACTCCGCCCTTACATCTCCGCCGGCGGCGGGCCTTGCGGCGGTTTGAGGTGGACGACGTGAAAGCGACGCTCCAACACCAGCGAATCGTCACAGTAGAACTCGATGGCGTAGGCACCGGGTTCCGGGAAGGTGAGGCCGACCAAACCAAAATTCAATTCCACGACGGTGTGGACGTCGGCAAACTGAATCTGGCCATTGACCTCAGCCACCACGGCATTGCTCTCGTCGTGAATGACCCGCAACCGGGCCGCGCATTGCCCCCGCCCGTCCGTGAGCGAGACGTAGACGCACAGTTGCGGATGACGACACGGGAAGTTCTGCGCGGCGATCTGGTTGAAAATCCCGATCAACGATTTCTTGCCGGTGAGCTTGTCCTCGATGATCTGATCGCAGATCACGATCGCCAGACCGATGGGAGTGGGTTTGTCGCTCATCAGCGTGAAATATCCTTCTGGCTGAGCACGCTGTGGCCCTCCTTCAACAACACGTCGCGGGCAAACTCCGAGTCCTCGCAGCACAACGCCAGCAACGCCTTGTCATGCGGGCGGATCATCAGCGAATACGTGTACTGGATATTGACTTCCGCCGCCACCAGACCGCGCAGAACCGTGTCCAGCTTTTCCGGCCCGCGCGGCAGCTCCACCACCACCAGGCCGGACTCGTTGACCGCGATCCCCGCTTTGCTCAGCGCTTCGCGGCAGCGTTCCGGATCGTCCACCACGATCCGCACCACCGACGCGTCCGCCGTGTCCACCACCGAGATGCCGCACACGTGGACGTTCGACTCGCTCAACGTGCGCGTCAGATCGAGGAGCGCCCCGACCTTGTTCTCCAGAAACACCGAGAACTGCCGAACCAGCGGCGCCCGTAATGCCTCGTTGATTCTCGACCCCGATTTCGCCATCCGATCCTCCAGCAAATGAATCCTAACCTAGGGCTGCGATGGTTGGAAGCAAATCCTCGTTGGTCAAATGCTCCAATCCTGGTCAATGTACTGCAGCTTCAGAAAATCAATGATCTGGGCCACGCACTCCGCCGGGCTCTGTTTGTCCGTATGCACCACGATCTCGGCGTGGTCGGGTGGCTCGTAAGGCGCCGAGACGCCGGTGAAATTCGCAATCTGACCCGCGCGCGCCTTCTTGTACAGGCCCTTCGGGTCGCGCTGTTCGCACACTTCCAGCGGGGCGTTGACGAACACCTCGACGAATTCGTCTTCGTTAACCAGCGAGCGCGCCAGACGCCGGTCGTCGCGGTACGGCGAGATGAACGCGGTGATGACCAGCACGCCCGCATCCATCAGCAATCTCGCGACCTCGGCCACGCGCCGGATGTTTTCCGTGCGGTCTTCGGGCGAGAACCCGAGATTGGCGCTGAGCCCGTGGCGGATATTGTCCCCGTCGAGGATGTAAGTGTGCAAGCCCATCGCGAAAAGTTCGCGCTCCAACTCCGTCGCCACGGTCGATTTCCCGGCGCCGGACAAGCCCGTGAGCCAGACGATGGCGCCTTTGTGGCGATTGCGCCGTTCACGGGACTCACGAGTGATCTTGCCGGCCGACCAGAAAATATTCTGGCTCTTGACGCCGGACAAAACCTGCCGCCGATCCGGATACTCTCCTTGGGAAATCACCCCGCCGCCACATACCTGATACCGATCGACGAGCACGAAGCGGCCCGTGTTGACGATCCGATCGGCGTTGTCGAACGCGATCGGCCGTTTCGTGCGGATTGTCACCTCGGCCACGTCATTGCGGGCGATGTACGGACGCGACTTCGTATCGATCTCCTCCAAGGTTGAGGCATCGATCAGTTTTTCAATCGATTGAATCTGGCACTCGACCTCCTCGGTGGTCAGCTTCAACTTGATCTTGCGACCCACTTCCAGGTTCTGCCGCCCAAGCCAGAACAGTTTCGCCTGGAACACGTCCTCTTCAATCGGCGCATCCTCCTCGCTCGACCCCACTTGGCCGCGCTCGACAAAAATCTGCTCCGTCAATGTAATACCAATGGACTCGCCCGCGTGCGCGCTGTGGCGCGACCCCGGCGGCCAACCCTCGATCGAGTTGACCGTGCTGACCTTGTTGCGTGGCGAAAACAGAATTCTATCCCCCACGCGCAGCGTGCCGGACTCCACGCGACCGGCCAGGATGCGGCGGTGGTCAAACCGGTAAACGTCCTGAATGGGAAAACGCAGCGGCAGGTTCTGCGGCGGTTGGGCAACCGGAAACCGGTCGAGCGCCTCCAGAACCGTCGGGCCGTTGTACCACGGCATGTGGGACGATTTCGTGGCGACATTGTCGCCCTTCGCCGCGGCGATGGGGATAAACAATCTTGGCTCGACCCCGACTTGCTTGAGAAACGCCCGGTACTCGTCCTCAATCGTTTTGAACACCTTATCGCTGTAATTTCGCAGGTCCATCTTGTTCACGAGGACCGCGATCTGGCTGACCCCCAGCAACGAAAGAAGGAAGCCGTGACGCCGGGACTGTTCCTGCACGCCTTCGCTGGCGTCGATCAACAACAGCGCCGCCTCCGCGCTCGCCGCGCCCGTGACCATGTTCTTGAGAAATTCCTTGTGACCGGGCGCATCGATGATGACGTACTGCCGCTTTCGCGTGCGAAACCAAATCTGCGCGGTGTCGATGGTGATGTTCTGATCGCGCTCCGCCTGCAACCCGTCCATCAGGAACGCCCACTCGAACGGCATCCCGCGCCGTTCACACGCGGCCTTGATCTTCTCGTACTTCCCCTCGGGCAACGACCCCGTGTCGTGGAACAAGCGCCCGACCAGCGTGGACTTGCCATGGTCCACATGGCCGACGATGACGATTTTCAACTGCTCGGATTGAACCGCGGTCGTGCTCATCGGTCACATGTAACCGTCACGCCTCAACTTCTCGAACGCGTCTTCGCTTTCCTGGTCCTGGGCGCGGACGCTGCGTTCGCTGCGTTTCGTGGTGCGCAGTTCCTCGCGGATTTTCGCGTACGTGTCCGCGTTCGAATCGACCGCAAACGTGCAGGGCACGCAGCCCAGACTGCGGTACCGTTTCCCGTTCTTGGCGAAGTACAGCGGCACGTTGGGAATGTTTTCGCGCTCGGCGTACTCCCAAATATTCATCTCCGTCCAGTGCAAGAGTGGATGCACCCGCAGGTGTGTGCCACCGGCCATATCCGTGTTGAACTGGTCCCACAACTCCGGCGGCTGGTCTTCGACGTTCCACTCCATGTTCTTGTCGCGCGGGGAAAAATAGCGCTCCTTCGCGCGCGTCGGGTCTTCGTCCCGCCGGACGCCGACGATCAATCCACCATATTTTTCGCGATCGACGATCTTCTTCAGGTTCTCTTTCAGCAGCGCCGAGCAGCAGTTGACACGGCCCCGCGTGTGGTTCATCCCCTGCGCCAGCGCTTCGTCGTTGCGCGCAATCACCAGGTTCAACTGCCATTCCTTCGTCAACCGGTCCCGCAACGCCACCAACTCGGGCATGTCGAAGCTTGTCTCCATGAACACGCACGGGAATGGCACGTGCCCAAAGAACGCCTTGCGCGCCAGCCACAGGATCGTTTGCGAGTCCTTGCCCACGCTCCACAGCATCGCCAGCCGTTCAATCTTGTTGAACGCCTCGCGGATGATGAAGATGCTCTGATTCTCCAGTCGGTCGAGATGATCCATAACAATCAAAAACCTGAACGCCGCGCCGTCAAATATTCGCGGCAAACGTGTGCAGGCCGCACTCCTTTTTGTCCGAGCCCGCCCAGCGGCCCGCGCGCTCACTCTCGCCGTCCTGGACGGGACGCGTGCAGCAATCGGGCCAGCAGCCGATGCTGGAGTACCCCTGGTCGTGAAGCGGGTTGTACGGAAGCTGGTGACTGATGATGTACCACCAGACCTTCTCCTTGTCCCACGCGGCCAGCGGATTGATCTTGAGGTAGCGATGGCCGGCCGGCGTCTCCTGCAATTGCAGAATCTTCGCGCCCTTGCGGCTCTCCCCTTGCGAGCGACGCAGACCCGTAATCAGGGCATCGAGTTCCGGCAGCTTCTTCTGCAACGGAAGCACCTTGCGCAGGTAGCAGCACTGATCAGGCTCGCGGCGGTACAACTCCGCCCCGTATTTCTCCGCCTGCTGCTCCGGCGTCAACTCGGGATGAAGTCGCTCGACGCCCATACCGTATTCCTGTTCGATTTTGCGGATCAGTTCGACAGTTTCCTTGAAGAAGAAGCCTGTGTCGATGGTAAACACAGGGAGACGCGGGGTGACCTTGCGCATCGAGATATCGAGCACGACCAAACCCTCAGGACCGAACGCCGACGAGATGGCGACGCGCGGACGGAAATTGTCCGCTGCCCACTGCAGAATGTCTCGCGGCTCCCGATCTTCAAACTCCGCCGCCAGCTTCTGGATCTCTTCCGACGTGAACTTCACGATCTACCATTACCCTTCGATCACATTGATTACGACCGGTTCGACCTTGATGCCGAGACCTCTCAGCCATTGGATGGCTTTCTTGATCTCCGCGCGCTCGCCTTGCAATTCCAGCGAGACAATCCCGACCTCCTCGGTCACACTGGCCTGCCGGATGTTGGTCACGACCTGAAACTTGTGACCCAACTCATAAATCACCGGCCGCTGGATGACGTTCCTCGGATACGTCAACCACAGGCGCTTCGTTTCCTTCGCCGCCTTTGTTGTTTTTGCCATGCTGTCCTCGTGGCGACCGGGTTCAGCCACCCGCGATCGCCGGGATCACGGAAATCTCGTCGCCGTCTTTGACGGGCGTGCTTCTGCCCTGGGCAAATCGAATGTCCTCATCGTTCAGGTACACGTTGACGAACCGGCGTAATTCGCCGCGCTCGTCGCAAAGCCGCTCCTTCAGGCCGGGGTACTGCTTCTCCAGGCTCTCGATAATGTCCTGAATCGTTGCCCCCGCGGCCTGCACCGTGTCTTTATCCTTCGTCAGCTTCCTCAACGGCGTCGGAATTCGCACGTTCACCGCCATAGTCATTTCTCCTTCTTCCTCTCAATTCCCTTCGTCCACCAAGACCGAAAACTCACCCCGATTGGGCCCGATGACCCGCAAAACGGTCTTGATCAAGTCGTAGTCCACTTCCCGCGTGCCCAAGCAGTATCCACAAATGTGCGGCGCTTCCTTCGGGTAACGCCGGCCACACTCCCGACACTCTGAACTGGTGAAAAAGCCCTGTCCTCGCCTTCGTCCCCTCTCGCTTTCCTAACCAAGTGGCCGCCACCGCACTGACAGGCGTAAAAAAACAAACTCTTCA
>JBEKUF010000102.1:0-12936 GCA_049515295.1 Verrucomicrobiia bacterium
GGTGATTGTTTTAAGCCGGAATTTTGGCCAGCAACCCGCTTATCGCGCCGGCTTGGAATACGCACGCGGCGACGCGGTGATTTTTTTGGACGCCGATCTGCAAGATCCGCCGGAACTGATTCCCCAGTTGCTGGACAAATGGAGGGAAGGATTCAAGGTCGTGACCGGCTGCCGCGTCAGCCGCGAAGAGCGCGGTTTGCGCCGGGTGCTGTTTGATTTGTTTCACCAGCTTTTTCATCGCCTGACCGGACGCGTAATGCCGATAAACAGCGGGATGTTTTCGCTCGTGGATCGCGTGATCGTGAACCAGTTGCTCGCGGCGCGCGAGACCAATTTGTTTTTGCCCGCGCTCAAGTGCTGGTACGGTTTTCCCCAAACCACCATCAGCTACGCACGCAAAGACCGCGCCGTCGGCGAACCCAAGCAGTCTTTCCGCAAACTGTTCCGCTACGCGCTGGACGGCCTTTTCAGCTTTTCGGATCTGCCGCTGCAATGGATCGCCGTCGTCGGAGCCAGCATCAGCGTGGTGAGTTTTGGCTATGCCGTGCTGCTCGTCGTCATAAAACTCGCCCAGCTGGCAGGCTTCCTCACCTCGCTGGAGGTGCAGGGCTTTACCACGCTGGCCGTCGCGGTTTTTTGCCTGAGTGGAATCCAGCTTCTTTCGCTCGGCATCGTCGGCCAGTATCTGGCGCACATCTACCGGGAAAGCAAGGGACGGCCACTCTACATCGTCGAAACGATTCTGACCTCGGATGAACCCGGAAGAATACAACAATCTTGCAAGGGTTGAGCAGCAACACTGGTTTTACGCCGGCAAACGCGAGATTGTCCGCTACTGGATCGATCGGTTCCATCCGCTCCAACAAGCCGACCGCCTCGCCGACTGCGGGGCGGGCACCGGCATTTTTGCCGACGAAATGCGCGCCGCCTGCAAGGTCGTGGCCGTGGATGATTTCGAAGAATCGCTCAAGTTGCTTTGCGCGCGGCTCGGGGAAAACTGCGTGCTGAAAGGCAGTTGCGCCGCACTGCCGTTGACAGACAATTCCGTGGACGTTTTGACGGCGCTCGACGTGATTGAACACGTTCAAGACGACCGGGCTTCAGTGAAGGAATTTCTTCGCGTGCTGCGACCGGGAGGAATCGCCGTGATTACAGTTCCAGCGCTTATGGCACTTTGGAGTGAATGGGATGTGACACTGCGCCACCATCGCCGATACAACGAGCAGACACTGCGGGAAATAATCCCGGCCGAATTTGAAATCCTGCACCTGAACTACGTCAATGTTGCGGTGCTCCCGGTTGTGTTTTTAATCCGCAAGTTTGGCGTGTTGAAACAGCGCCTAGGTTTCAAGACCACCTTGCGTTCGGAAGACCGGATTCCGCCAGGATGGCTCAACTGTTCTTTGCGCTGGCTGTTCGTGCGTTTGGCTTGCCAAAAGGCCGTTCGCTTCCCGGCGGGGGTCGGCCTGCTCGCCGTTTTGCGCAAAAGAACAAGGGTTTAGCCAAATGGCAACCAATGTCACTGAAAAGTGCGGAAGGCGAAATTCAAGCGCGGCGGTATTCTATCATTTGAAATCCTATATCTCACTATTCCACTGACAATCCAGTGGCAATCCAGCTTGGCATGGTGCAATCTCAGGCCATGCCTAGCCGTGCAAGCAAACGAACGGTTTTAGACGAACTGGAGCACACAAACTCAGTGGCCAAGCGTATCGTTGCCCAAACCACCGGCACGGAGCAACCACAACCAGTCAAAAATCCAGCGGCGGTCGCGTTGGGCAGGGTTGGCGCGAGCAAAGGCGGTAAAGCGCGAGCGGAATCCCTGCTGTACGTCGTCGCAGCCAGTTACGTGCCGACGGTTCTACTGTTTTACGGGTCGCCGCGCTGGACTCTTTTGATCGTCCCCGAGCTGCTGATTTTTGCCAGCTTCGCCATCGTCGGTGTTTACACCTACATTATCGGCTCCGATCGGATGCCCCGGCTTGGCGGCAGGCCGGGGACATCCTCCTAACCGCTATGCCCCACAGCCAAGGCAGTGCGGTCGAATAATTCCGCCGGGTTACCCCAGCCGCTTTGCAGATTAACGACCGGCCCAACACACAGCCTCCCAAATCGTTCGGCTGCTGGCACAACACTTGCAGCCCACTATAGGTTCATGTAAGCTTGGGCGACTTTGAAAGTGACAAGACAGCCTGCGGGATGAAGTTTTCCGACATCATCAACGATCAGCAATTGGCTACGGAGGCAGTCCGTCGTTGGATCACCATCGCTGCCTGTGTCGTGATTGCCCTTGTCACGGCGTACTGGATCGCCAGCGGGAAATTCTTTCTGCTTACCCTCCTGATCGGCGTGGCGGTGGTGGCCTTTGTGACCGTAGGGTTGCAACGCAAAGCCTGGATCCTGATTGTTGTCAGCTGGTCCTTCAAAGGCGCAATCCACGCGCTTCCGCTGCCCTTGCAGACCTGTGACGTCGTGGTTCTGGTGGTGACATTCGCGTATATCGCCCAGCGCGTCGTCGGCCAGATCACTCCCCGCTCCAAGGGTGTGTTGGGCGCACTCGTGGCCATCAATTGTCTCTATGTCGCCTCCACCTATCTGTGGCACCCCGTCGGCCTTCACACACTCGGCGCGGAGACGATGGGAGGCCGCCCGTACTTCGACGCGTTCATTGCGGCGTGCGCCTATTGGGTCATTGTGCACATGCCCGAATCCTACAAGGAGGTCTCCAGAATTCCGCTGTGGCTGATGGCCAGCATGACCTTTTCAACCGCCATCTCCACACTCGTGTTCGTCTTCCCTTCCATTACACCGTACGTCTGGTTTTTCTATAGTCAGGTCGACATCTCGGGGTATCTGGGATCTATCAACCCTGCGGAGGCCGGGCCGGATATTCGTCGGTTCACCACGCTGGCGCCTTTCGGGGTGATGCTCATACAGTTCATGGCGGCCTACTACCCGCCGCACAAATTCCTCAACCCGGCCCGGTGGCAGTTTTACCTGTCCATGCTGGGATTTGTCGGGATACTGGCATCGGGGTTCCGAAACTCGCTGGCGTTTGCGCTAGCGTCCGTGGTGTTGGCGGCGTGGTTCTACCGTGGCTGGCGCGAAGTCGTCCTCGGAGGTCTGCTTGGCGCCGTTCTCCTTGGATTTCTGTGCTATGGCCAAGGTCGCTTCTTTGATTTGCCCTTGACCGCGCAGCGGACACTGGGCTCGCTGCCGGGTCAGTGGGACGAAGACGTCAGGGTTGATGTCAAGACAAGTAATTTGCGCTATGAGTGGTGGCAACAACTGTTCCAAGAAGGCTTCGTCAAGAACTGGTGGATCGGTGACGGTTTCGGCGTAAGTGAAACGGATTACAATTTGATCATGTCAGGAACGGTCGGCTTCAAGGAAGCGGCGACGGTGACTGGTGGCTTCCACAGCGGCCCGTTGACCACGATCCGCTACGCTGGAATCGTGGGACTGGTTCTGTTCTATGCGCTGATGATCACGTCGGCAGTCTACTCCGTGAGGCTGGTTAATCGGTGCCGGGGCACACCCCTGTTTCACTCGGCGATTTTTCTGGCCATCCAGTTGGTCTGGACACCCTTTCATTACACGTTTCTTTTCGGAGCGTACACCACATCATTGCCGGAGCAAGTATTTGCGGCTGGCCTGCTGACACTGATCTGGCACATGAGTGAACACCAGCCCCCTTCCCCGGCCACGACCGCCCGGCCTCTTTCCCGGAACAACCGGGCAACACCGGTTTTCCCATGAGAACGAAGGCAGTTTGGCTCGCGCCTCACCCGATCCTGTCACTGGAGCCCGAGGTTCACCTGCTGCGAAGACCCTCGGTGGAGCACCCGTGCAGTTGGATTGTCACCCTCTCGAATGCACTGGCTCAGAGATCGGACGTGGAACTGCATCTGGTCACCGAAAGCAGCCGCGTCGCCTCCAGTCAGTGCGTGCAGAAAGGCCGCATCACCTTCCATGTCGTGAAGACCGGAATTCCCTTCCTGAACCGGGGGTTCCCACCCTGGTTGCCCTTGGACGTCCTGAGCGGCTTTCGATCCACCGTCGTTCGGCTGCTCAAGGAAGTTCGTGCAATCGAACCGGACATCGTTCATGCACACGGTACGGAAGCGGCTTATGCACTGACGGCAGTCGAGTCCCGGCTGCCGTGCCTGATTTCCATTCAGGGGGTCGTCACCGAGTACTTCCGCACCGACCCATGCCTGCGGTACCGAATCGTCCGCCATTACGAGCAGGATACCGTGCGCCGCACCAGGTACTTCACCTGTCGAACCAGTTTTGACTCCGGGTTCATACGATCCGTCAACCCGAACGCCCGCATCTTTACCATCCACGAAGCCATGAATCCCGTCTACTTTCAGAACGAATGGCGCGTCCGCGATGACGACCGACTCCTCTACGTGGGCTCCCTCGAAATGCGCAAGGGGCTGAATGTCCTTCTGGAGGCGCTCAAACTGGTCCTGCAATCGAAACCGAAGACCATGCTTACAGTCATCGGCGGTGGAGATCAGACGCCGTACCGGCAACTCTGTGAACAACTGCAGATCGCCCGCAACGTCCAGTTTTTGGGTTTCCGGTCGGCCGAGGAGATCGCCAAACAACACCTCGAAAACCAACTGTTCGTGTTGCCGTCGGCAAATGAGAACAGCCCCAACACGCTCGCCGAAGCGATGGTTTCCGGCCTGCCCGTAATCGCCACGGCCGTCGGCGGAATCCCGTCCATGGTCGAGCACGGTCAAAGCGGCTGGCTGGTGCCCCCTCATGATCCCACGGCGCTGGCAAATGCCATCCTCCAATTGCTGAGCGACCCGGAGTTACGAGCGCGCCTCGGCCAGGCCGCCCGCCAACGTGCCCGCGACCGCCATCTGCCCGAGCGCGTCGCCGCGCAAACCGTTGAGGCCTACCGGGAAATCTTGAAGCTTGAAGCAATCAGGCACGGCTGATTAGATGGGCCGGACCATGAACATAACCCGTCTGCGGCAGTTCATCGGGAAGTATGATTTCCCCGCCCATCTGTTTGTGTTGTTCGACATTGTCGTGGGACACCTATCCACCTTCCTCTGGACGATCCAGACCAAGCTGCTCCTGCGCATATTGGGTTGTCGCTATGGCCGGAACTTTCGGGTGGATGGCCGCGTCATTATCCGAGTGGCACGGGTCGGCGCGATTCGGCTCGGCGCGAACGTGGTCATCAACTCGCGCACCGGCTCCAATCTGGTGGGGCGGACGAATCCCACGATCCTCCATTGCATGGGCGACGGACAGATTACCTTCGGTGACAATAGTGGCTGTTCGTTTGCCGTGTTGTCCTCCAAAAGCAGCATCCGCATCGGCCAAAACACAAAAATCGGCGGCAATGTCCGCATTTACGACCACGACTATCATGCATTGGATCACCTCGCTCGACGCGATCCTCAACAGGACATAATCCAATGCAAGTCCGTGCCGATCGTAATCGGCGACGACGTTCTGGTCGGCGCCAATGCCATCATCTTGAAGGGCGTTACCATTGGGGATCGCAGCGTGATTGGCGCGGGCGCGGTCGTCTCCCTGAAAGACATCCCGGCGGATTCGTTGGTTGCGGGCAATCCGGCGCGCGTGATAAGGAAGCTGGAGTCAGTGACAAGCCCTCGATAGTCGAACCGCCGCTATATCGGTTCGGCATGTTCACTGGCGGTCTGGCTCGAATGCCTGTCGCGGCTGTATCGTATGCGGCTGACCGGGTATGTTGAGGGTGGTTTATGGGCGGACAGCTTGAACGAGGATGGCAATACTGAGGCCATCTTGGAGAGAAGGCGAAGACTCAGAATCGGCTGGTCAGCATTGTCAAAGGTGATACTATGAGTGTTGGCCCGACTGAATGGTCAACGATAGTCGCGGGGTAAAAATCATGTAGGAAATGTCGGTTCCATAGCAAGTAGGGGGGGGCGGTGCGGTGCTGACGAGCGCAGGAGGACACGTTCGCGGGCGGATGTGAGCTAAATCCACAAACTGGCGATATCTGTGCGCCGGAAAAGCATCACAGCCCTCGGTTGTCCTTCCCTCACACTCTTTAAGGAGGAAAAATGCAGAATGCTCTTACAGACAACTTGACTTACCACATGCCTGACCTTACGGGGTTTCCTGTTTTTGGTGACAAGGTCTTCGCAGTCGTAGGTACCCGTCGGAAAGAAAAGGAGGCATCACGCGTGCTGGTGTGGGCTTGACCGCCGTCAAGTCGCTGAATATAAAGCGCATGAATCCACTCCGCCGTCGGACGATGCCCGCGCTGGCTGAATCAACTTAAATCTGTTGGCATGTCTTTCATCTCTTGGCAATACGCGCTGTTATTGACCTGCGTTTTCCTGGCTTACTGGAGTTTGCCGTGGCGCGGGCGCATCTGGCTGCTGCTCGTGGCCAGCTATGTCTTCTATGGCTGCTGGGATGCGCGTTTTCTGGCGCTGCTGCTGACTTCCACGACCATTGATTTCTTTTGCGGCCTGGCCATCGTGGGCGAACGGCGTCCAATCATGCACGTCACCTTAGTCGCGATCATGCCGTTTCTGTGGCTCGGCAGTTACACCTTGGTTCATCATCAAGGCGTGATTGTGGAACGCTGGATTCTCGCAGCGGCGGCGATGTTCCCCGTTTTTTTCGCGCTGCTGTATCAGTCACTCTGGCGTCTGCCCGCTGGTCGGCAGCGTCGGGCGTTTTGGCTCTTGAGCATCTTGGCCAATCTCAGCGTGCTCGGCTTCTTCAAATACTTCAATTTTTTCGTCGGATCGGCGCTGACACTCGCGAAACACCTGGGCTGGTCGCCGGGGTGGATGCTGCCGCATGTCATCCTGCCGGTGGGCATCTCGTTTTACACGTTCCAGTCCATCAGCTACTCGACAGACATCCTTAAGGGCAAGGCGCAACCGGCGCGCGATCCGGTGGTGTTCGCAGCGTACCTGTCGTTTTTTCCGCAACTCGTCGCCGGCCCCATCGAGCGTCCGAACGATTTGCTGCCGCAGTATCACCGCGCCGCCGCATGGGACACCGCAAATTTCCACCGTGGGCTGCGGCTGATTCTTGTCGGGCTGTTTAAAAAAGTTTTCGTCGGCGACAACTGCGCGTTGGTGGCGAACTACGCCTTTTCTTCAGAACTGAATCTGGATGCGCCGTGGGCCATCCTCGGCACGGTCGCGTTTGCGTTCCAGATTTACGGTGATTTTTCCGGCTACACGGACATTGCTCGTGGCTCGGCGCGGTTGCTGGGCATCCGCTTGAACCACAATTTTAATTTTCCATATTTCGCCACCAGCCCGTCGGATTTCTGGCGGCGCTGGCACATCACTCTCTCGTCGTGGTTCCGCGATTACGTTTATATTCCGCTGGGCGGCAACCGTGGCACCATGGCGCGGACATGGTTCAACCTTTGGCTCACCATGCTACTGGCCGGTTTATGGCATGGCGCGAACTGGACGTTTATTATCTGGGGCGCGTATCACGGCGCGCTGCTCATTCTCTATCGGCTCACGCCGGGACTGGAAGAATTCAGCCGCTCGTCGGGCTGGCGCGCGGTCGTGTCCGCGCTATTGATGTTTGCCTTCACGCTCGTGGGCTGGGCGATTTTTCGGTGCGCAACGTTCGGAGATTTTGTCCGCTGGCTCGGTGCGCTGGGACAATGGCACGCGACCGAGGTCGTTCCGTGGTGGCGTCCGTCTGTCTGGGTGTTTTGTCATGTGCTGCCGTTGTTGGTGCTCCAGGCAGCGACATGGAAGGCACGCGATGAGGTGGAAAATGCCGCGTGGCCGTGGAGCGTGCGCGGGTTGGCTTACGCCGCGATGTTTCTGGCAGTGGCCACTTCGTCAGCGGGAACCGTGGCGTTCATTTACTTTCAATTCTGATGCGCCGGCTTATCCAACCTTCATTTCTGTTGAGCCTGCTCTTGATGGTGGTGGCGGAGATTGTTTTGCGTTGCACCCTCTCGCCGATGTCCGTGGCCACGTTTCAATACGGCTACCACCCTGACTCCGGATTTCAGGAAGCCGGGGATGGCATGGTTCACCTCGTGCCCGCTCCAACTCGAGACTTTCACGCACAAATCTTTTCACGCGAACGGCCGCCGGGCGTATTTCGGATCTTCACGCTTGGCAATTCAGTAGAATACTGGGATGCCGTGGCCTCGCAAATTTTGAGCAACACCTATCCCGCGCGGCTCGGCGAGGAATTGCGGCGGCGCGGCATCAATGCGGAAAGCATCAACCTTGCCGTCTCTGGCTACGGGACACGCCGGAACGAGGTTCTGCTTCGTAAGGCGCTGACGTACCAGCCGAGACTGATCATTCTCAAGCTGGACACGACCAACGAGGGCGCGGACGAAATCTGCGCGCAACGGGCACGAGTGTTCAACAGCTTACGGCCGCAGGAGTGGGTTTGGAAAAGCTATCTCATCCAGACCGGGCTCAGGGTAAAGGAGCATTGGCTCTTGGAACGTACACTGCCGCTTCCAATATTGGCGTGGACTTACTACGATCGCCCGGTTAAGAAGGATACCGCGAAGTCCACCATCGCTTTGCCCTTTAATGAGCCTTCCCGTCACGCGATTGAAGAATGCCTGCAACTGGCCCGTGAGCATGACGTGCCGATCCTGCTTATCACGCAGGCCTACGTTACACACGATGGCGCCGGTCGTGCCGAAGTTACTGACCGCGGTCTCGACGATTTTGCGGCGACGCGCTGTGGTCCCGGTGTCACCATGGTTTCACTCAAGCAACTTCTCGGACGTCTTCCTCTGGAGGAGAACTTCAGTGACCACTTGCATCTTACACACCACGGCCATCAACTCGTGGCGCGGGCGGTTGCAGATGCTGTGCAGGACATGGCACAGGCGCAGTCGTCTCGCTGAAAGACATCCCACCGGACTCATTGGTCGGGGGTAACCCCGCGCGCGTGATCCATAGCGTGAAAGAGCCCGCCCCAAAACCGCCCGTGATGTCTTCCTAGTGCTCGGTCAATGTCGCCACTTGGCCGGCAATTACGCGCCCGTCCGGGCGCGCTGACCGAGCCCGTGGGCGGCCCGGACCCTCACTGACAAATCCTCAGCTCGCGCAGTTGGTTCCACTGACTTGGGGCACGTTCGCAACCCGGCATACCCACAGCCCCACATACTGCGGTAACCGCTGGACAAGCTCTCGTTTAAGTTCGATGGGAAGCCCGTAGCGCAACAGAAGGCAGGTGCCGAGACTGCCAAGTAGAACCCCCCGGAGCAATATGCGCGCCCATTCCGTCAGCGGCTCGGTCGGCACATAAACAGCGATGACCAACGGCACAAGCACGAGCAGGGCCCTCCTCAGCGGCTTCAGCCAATTCCACGCCACCTCCCATAACGAAACGCCAAAGTACTCACCGCTCCGCCACATCCCGTACAGGCCGCTGATGCCGACAGTGCAGGCAATCGAACTGCCAATGAGTCCCGCCAGCCCCGCCCAGCGCTCGGCGAAACTGGCGAGCACGACGAAAACCAATCCTTCCAAGAGAAATATGAACCGCATGAACCGGATGTCTTTGGTCACACCAACGAGATCGGCATGGCAATGTCGCACCGCGAGAACCATCAGCCACACGCCAAGCAGCACATCCTTGCCAGTTGTCCATGTGATCCGTCCATGCGTCCAAAACGTCACAAAGGGGGTATTGCAAGCCACAATCAGCGCGGCAGCCAGGCTGCCGATCAATGCGGACACAACCGTGACCGCTTTGAAGCGCTCCCGCAGTTGGGCGTGTTCTTTGCGCACCAACATCTCGGCCAGGGGTGGAATCGAGGAATCCAGAATCCTACTGGTCACCAGCCGCACCATCGAGAACACCTTGATGCCGACTGACCAAATGGCCACCATTTCCAGTCCGAGTCCACGACTGATGAGGATCGTCTGGCTCGCCGAGATCAACTGTTCGCCGAGACTGATCAGGAACATATCCTTGCCGAAACCAAACATCTGCTTGAACCGGGCGACACTGGCGTGTCCCCAAGCTCCCTGCGGCGGAAACAGTCGTAGCTTCAGACAGGCAACCACGAGGACCGTTGTCCCCACCAACCACCCTGCGGCATTGGCCCAGATCACACTGTACACGGCGGCCCCACGCCGCAAGCTGATCCAGAGCACGACGGTCATCAGGACGTAGCCGAGCGGTTGCGAATAGTTTACTACATCCAAGCGTTGATGGGCGTACAACATGTGGCTGAGGGTTTTCGTGGTCATTGTTGCCCCGAGAAACGCCGATTGCCAGCACGTCAACACCACGAAGCTGTGTCTCAGGGCCGGCGGGATGTTCAGTAATTCTGCCAGCAAGGGACTCAGCAGACATCCTCCCAGCACGATGATCAGTCCCTGAACAAACAGCACCAATTGCCCGGTCAGGAGCACGCTCCCGTACTGCCCGTCTTCCGGGTGATCTTTGTGATCAATCAGGAAGCGGGCCGTTGAGCTGGACATCCCCACGTCCGCCAGCGCCAGGTAGCCCGCGATCTGCGCCATCAGCGCCCACAAACCGAACTCGGCGCGACTGAGGAAATGCAGCGCCAGCGGGACGGACACCAGAGTGTACACCGAGGAGGCGGCGAACGAGAGGTAACTCGAAACCAGCGTTCGCAGGAACCGGTGCATGCGCGACATCTCGCGCCGGCCTTTGTCTTTCGCTGCCTGGGTTGGATCCGCTCCAGTCAATTATTCTCCCCGCATTTCTTGCCGCAGCCTTAAGCTTGTACTCATAGGCGGCTGGCGATTCAAGCCCACGGCGCGGCAAAGCCTCTTTTTTTCTTTGTGCCCTCTGGAATCCCCGATTATAAAGTGACGAGCATGCCGTCAAAACCCCGCATCGCGCTTTGCATGGAGTACCCGGTCGCCCAAACAGGTGGCGTCGAGATGATCGTGGTCGAACTGTTGCGTGGACTGGCTTCCGAATTCAGTGTGGTCCTCGTTTCGGACGACGACGCAGACTCACTGGCTGCCAGCGGGTTGGCGCCTTTGATTGCCAAGCACTTCCCATGGCGCTTCGGTCACGGCACGGCGGCCGCCGCGAAAAATCTGGCCGTGGCTCTCAAACAAGCCGGCGTGGCTCTCGCGCATTTCCATCTCGGCGGCACCTACGCGTGGGGCAGCCGCCTGTTTCACAAGTGTCCGATTCCGATGACGGCCCACTTGGGAATTCCAGTGCTGATTACCAACCACTTGGTGTTTCCGCCAATGGAGGGATTTTGTGGCGCCGACAGGCCGCTCTGGGTAAAACTGGGTGTCTTCCCTTTCTTTTGGCTCAACCGCATGCGCGTCCTCAACGCAGCGGAGCACGAGTTCGCTGACTCACAGGCAGACCGAGATGTCCTCCGGAAGCTGTTTTGGCCTCTTCGCAAACGCATCGGTCACATCTACCATTCCCAGCTGGACGAGAATGAACCCAGCGGCGGACCAACAGCCGATACCCGCGCCCGGGTCGTTCTGTCGGTCGCGACGATCACCCGTCGCAAAGGCCAGCGGATCTTGATCGAGGCATTCGACAGCATCGCTACCAAGTGTCCCGAGTGGAAGCTGCGGCTAACCGGTTACGTGGGCGACAAGGATTACTTCAAGGAGATTCAGAATATGCATGCCGCAAAGCGGCTGGCTGGCCGACTCGAGTTCACCGGATCCTTGAACCGGGCCGATACCGCGAAACTCATGTTCGGCTCGGCCATTTTCGTGTTGCCCTCGTTGCACGAGGCGTTGGGGCTTTCGCTTGAGGAGGCCATGTTTCGCGGTTGCGCCTGTGTCGGAACAACGGTTGGCGGCATCCCCGAGTTGATCGAGCATGGTCGCACAGGTCTGCTCGTGCCCCCCGACAATCCTGCGGCGTTGGCGGATGCACTGCGCGAACTGATCGCCCAGCCGGCGTTGCGCCGACAATTGGCGGAGCGCGGCCGCGCGTCCATCATCGAGAAAGGCATGACACGACAACAGATGATCCGGCGGCATGTGGAGCTGTACGGCTGCGTATTGGCATAGTTTATATCGGGAACGGTCATGGCCAACGATTTCAGTACAATATCCGGTCCGCGGTTCGTCGTTGCGGCGCCTTTTCGAGAAACATGCGTAAATTACGCACGCATATTGGCCAGCCGGGGAATGCTGCGTCTACACGCGATGTGGACCCGACGGGGAGCGGCAGGCGTCCCACGGGAACTTACCCGGCTGTTTCCGCCCTTGGGGTTGCTGAACTACATTGGCGCCCGTACCCTGCCGACGTTCTATAATGAGTCTTTCCGGTTCGCTCTGTACCCATTGTATGACCGCTGGGTTCGCTGTCACCTTCAGCCCGGCGACCACATCATTTCCAGCTACGCCTATGCCAACGCTTGTTTGGCATGGTGCCGACGACACGAGGGAAAGGTCTTTCTCGATGGCGGTAGCGCTCATCCGGACAGTTTTTGGGAGGTCATCGAAGAGGAACACCGCCGCTGGAACTGCCGGTACCCGCCGGTCGCACGGTTTTACTACGAACGCGCACGCCGAACGGTAGAGGAAGTCGACTACGTGTTGTCCCCCAGCTCGTTCGTGCGGAATTCATTCCTCGCGCGTGGATTCGACCGCGAACGTATTCTGGATGTCTTTTACCCCGTGGATCTCTCGTGCTTCACCCCCGCGCGTCAGGAACGACCTCCCCAACGTCCCCTGACTATCATCAACACGGGGATGCTCTCCCTGCTCAAGGGCACACCGTATCTCCTCGAGGCGTTCCGGTTGATCCGCAAGGAAGTGCCAGACACCCGGCTTCTTCTCACGGATACGGTTATGGACAGTGCCAAACCGATACTGGCGCGCTATCGAGACTTGCCGATCGAATGGTCTCGCAGCCTTCCCCACGACCAGCTTGCCGAGCGTCTCCGCTCGGCTGACTTGTTCATACTACCGTCCCTCTCGGAAG
>JBEKUF010000103.1:0-12615 GCA_049515295.1 Verrucomicrobiia bacterium
AGCGCGTCCAACCAATGACGAGGGACAGCAGCAACAACCACACACACGGCCAATGGCTGAGGCGGTTCATGGCGGAACTAGTGCTACTCGGTTGCGCGTGCGTGGTCAAGCCGTGAACGGGGTCTCTTGGTGGTGAGCACAGCAGCGCGCAATCGGCTGGGCGTAACGTTTCGCAACCTCGGGAATTGGACGTGTGGTGACCGACTGCCCGCGTGGCTTTCGCCTCTGGTTGGGCCTCACCTTGAACCCCTTCCGCCGCATTAGCAATGCGTGCGCTTTGTTGTAGTCTGCTGCTTGGCGTGGCCTCGCTTTGTACCGATGTAGCTTGTCAGCTTCCACAAGGCGTCAGTTGCAAAATATCCACTTCGGATTGGTTGCCACAAAGCAAACAAGCGACCGAAGCCCCGCTTCATCTTTCGGATGCGAGTCGATTCCGCCTTCCAGTGATTGGACGGTTCGGATAATAGCCGTCGGGTGCTACTTCTGCAATCCATCCACGCTTTGGACGATTTGCGAACCTGGCGGCTTGAACTTCCGAGGGGTGCCGTTGCGCGGTCGGCAAATCTTCGGCGCGTCTCGCTCCGCTGGTGCGACACTCGGCTTACTGGCCAGCTTGCAGTCGCGCAAGCGCATCTCGCGCGTCGGCATAATCGGGCTTGATGCGCAACGCCTGTTCGTAATGCGGGATGGCCTCCTGTACCCGGCCGGCTTGCTCCAAGGCGACCCCCAAGCTGAAGTGCACCTGGGCATCATTGGGTCTGATCCGTAACGCTTGCTCGTAGTGTCCAATCGCCTCCTGCCGCTTGCCTTGTCCCATCAAGGCCAGCCCCAGATTGAAGTGCGCATCGGCGTAATCGGCCTTGTTTCGCAACGCGTGCTCGTAGTGGCCGATCGCCTCCTCTAGCTTGCCTGCTTCGAACAAAGTACCCCCCAGGTTGTTGTGCGCTTCGGCATAATCGGGATTGATCCGCAACGCCTGCTCGTAATGCTGAATCGCCTCTTGTACCCGGCCGGCTTGCTCCAAGACGCCCCCCAAGTTGTTGTGCGCCTCGGCCATGTCCGGCTTGAGCCGTAGTGCCTGCTCGTAGTGTCCAATCGCCTCCGGAACCTTGCCCAGTTGTTGTAGGGCAACTCCATAATTGTAGTGCGGCTCGGCGTAATCGGGGTTGAAACGTAGCGCCTGCTCGAAGTGCGCAATGGCTTCCGCCTCCTTGCTCTGTTGAAGCAAAACGCTCCCGAGATTGTAGTGCGCCTCGGCGCAACGCTCGACGCTCACTAACAGGTTAAACGCTACCGAGAAACCCAGCAGGAGGCCCCAGCCCCAGCGCACCGCGCGCCGCCAGACCGGCTGGTAAGCCTGCCCCGACTCCGACGTCGGGGCCAGTGCGCGCTCCAAACCCAGGATGCCAATCACTGCCAGCAAGAGCAGTGCAGGCAGAAAGTCCACCTCATAGCGGAAGCTCGCGCTCCAGAAGAGACCAACGGTCAGCGCGCAAGTCCCAAACAGCAGAACCACGGCTGTTACAAACCAGCGCAAGGTCGAGCCAGCCCGTTCCGACCGATTCTGCCACGCCAGAGGTACGGCTAACGCCAACCACACCAGCGGAATATTCGTGAGGATACCGAAGGGAGTCTCAATCTGCATATAGCTCACGGGCCGGGGTGGCACGGCGATGTCATGCACGAACGGAAAATGAGCAACCCAGCGTGCCGGTTCCAAAACGTACACGCGGAAATTGAACCAGAGGTAATCCAAACTGAAAAATCGCAGCGTAACCTGTCGCTGTCCGGACAATACGTAACGCTGCCCGAATTCAAATGGACTGTTGAATCGCAGGGCGTTGTACAGCATCAACCCCAACCCGATGAGCATGATCGGGACGGTCGCCGCCAGCAACGGAGCCCAGACCTTCCGGCGCTCACGCCATGCTTGGACTACGGGCACCAGCAGGATGACCGCACCGAACAACAAGGAGGGCCGCGCCCCCACCGCCAGCCCGTAGGCCAGGCTCGCTGCTGCCAGCCACCAGCCCCTCCGCCCCGGCTCGTGTAACGTCTTCCAAATCGCCGCCAAGGCCAGCATCGTCAGCGCATACCCACCAATGATGGCCACCTCGTAAATATCACACCGCGCCAACAGCAACGGCGTGAACGTGACCAAACCCAGTGCGAGCGTGCCGGCCGCCACCACCGCCACGCTGACTTCGGCGAAGTAACGCCGCCAGAGCGCGCACAACAGACCCACGCTAACCAGGAAACCGACCACGCAAAAAATCACCCCGGCGTCTTTTTGGGGCAGATAGTGGCCGGTCAGCGCCACATAGGGCCAGAACAACATCACGGCGGGCGTAATCCCAAAATAGAGGTAGAACTTCCCCTTGTAGTAACTCAGGTCGAGCACCCCATAGCGGGCGTTGGCCGTCCGGTCGTAGGGGTCGGCGAGTTGCGCGAGCCCGGGCGGCGCCTCTTTTTTCAGGCTGAGCTGGCCAGCGCGAAAACCCTGTACCAACAAATTGTAATAAGTGTCAGCAGCGTTCAGACTCGTCGACGCCAAAAAGCCCGAGTGGGCGGTGTACGCATAAACCCCGATGACCAGCGCGCACACTGCGCCCAAGATTCCGCGTTGCATCCACGAGCACCTTGCTCTGGGTGCCTCCGCCTCGCGGCCATCTGACTGGCTATCGATCATCTCTGGAATGAGGCCCACGCTCTTCAAGTTCCCAACAGTCGGAAGATAAGGGCGGCGACCAAGCAGCCGAAGCCGCCCTTCATCCTTCGGATGCAAGTCGATTCCGCCTTCCGGTGATTGGACGGCTCGGATAATAGCCGTCGGGTGCCACTTCTGCAATCCATCCCCAAGCTGGACTCGAAGTGTCCGACACCTCGTTCACTGAGCTGCCCGTCATTCTCACGCGTGGATGAGGCGTCGGACGGTCGATGGGGTGAACATTCCGTCGCACTAGGCAACGGCTTTTCTGTGAGTTCTTTCCCTTGCGCGGGTCCACAAGCCTTCGGTAAGCTGGCCGTGATGAAGCTCGAAGGCAAGACGGCCTTGGTGACGGGCGCTGGGAAGCGGGTGGGGCGGGAGATCGCGCTCGGCTTGGCGCGGCGCGGGGCCAATGTCGTGGTGCATTACAACACGTCGGCGGCGGATGCGCGAAGCGTGGTCCGGCAGATCAAAGCGCTCGGCGTGGATGCGATCGCCGTAAAAGCCAATCAAGCCAGCGCGCGTGAGGTGCGCGTGGCGGTTGGCAAAGCCGTGAAATATTTTGGCGACATCCACGTCCTCGTGACCAGCGCGGCGGTGTACAAGAAGACGCCGTTCGACACGCTGACCGAAAAAGATTGGGACTTCCACATCGACGCGAACCTGAAGGGGCCATTTCTGTTCGCGCTGGAAGTCGGACGGCGCATGAAAGCGCGCAAGATCGATGGCAAGATCATCACGTTTGCCGACTGGGCGGCGATTCGGCCCTACGCGAATTATTTGCCATACTGCGTCTCGAAGGCGGGAGTGATCTGTTTGACCAGATCCCTGGCCAAAGCTCTTGGGCCGAAGGTGCAGGTCAACGCCATCGCCCCGGGGCCTATATTGCTTCCGCCAGACTTGACCGAGCAGGAGAAGCAGGAAGTGGTTGACGCGACGATCGTCAAGCGTATCGGCTCGCCGCGGGATATCGTCAACTCCGTCCTCTTTCTCATCGAAGGCAGCGATTTCATCACCGGCCACACGCTGCTGGTGGATGGCGGTCGCTTGATTGCAGGAGTGTGAAACATGTTCCGGGTGACAAAGCATATTGAATTTTGTTACGGGCATCGGTTGCTGAATTACGACGGGAAGTGTCGGCATTTGCATGGGCACAATGGCCGGGTGGAGGTGCACATCGAAGCCGACAAGCTGGACGCGCGCGGCATGGTCCACGATTTCGCCGAAATCAAGGAGACGATCAAGAACTGGATCGACGGAACGCTCGATCATCGGATGTTGCTGCACAAGGACGACCCGATACTGCCGATACTGAAGCAGCGCGGGGAAGCGTTCCACGTCATGGACGAAAATCCCACCGCCGAGAACATTGCGAAACTTATTTTCGACCACGCACGGTCGAAGGGATTGCCGGTTGTCGAAGTACAGCTTTGGGAAACGCCCACGTCATCAGCCAGTTACCGCGGCTGATCCTCTGTCACTCGCCCTTTGAAGGACCGCTCTTGATCTGCCCTCCTTGAACCGCGAGGCAATCTGGATTACGTTGTCGCAAGGTGACACGGATGTACGGGCAATGGCATATGGCTTGCCATTCGTCACAGGCCGCAATGGTTGGGGCCCTGATGGGCGGCGCGGTGTGCTTCGGCTTGATGCCCGGCGCGTTCGCCCAAGAGGCGCAAACCAATCGACTGGTCGGATACATCTCGCCATCTCTGTTATCCTCTCCGGTGACGCCAGACTCTTCGACCGAGACGAATGTCGACGCGAACACGGCAATCGCGGCTCCATCCTGGAGTGAGATTCTCAAGCCAAACTCTAGGACTCCCGGCGATCGTCTGGTGAGTTTCGAGCAGGAATACGGTATGGATCAGGAAAGCGGGTCGCCGTTTGGCAGGGTGCTGCAAGTCGCCAAGTACGGGTTGGACCAAGCGTGCTTTACGGTGCAGGAAGCGGCCCGGAAACTCGAATTCAAGTACGATACTGCGGATGCTGCCTCCGGTGTTCTTGGCGGCGACGCGGGCAACCCGCAGTATTCCCTCCCCGTGTTTGGTCGATTCAGCCACGCGCAACTGCAGACGGTCGTCAAGGTACACGACCCGCAGACTGGCCAGGCGTTTATGGGCGTAAAACTGACCGTGCCGTTCGGGCCGGGTGGATAAGAGGCCTCCGAGATTCGTCGCGGCGAGACGCGTCAACCCCATCCTGCCAGCCAGGTTGCGCTACGGCTCCGGTTCGTCAGTGCGAGGGAGGCTTATCGATTCCGTACACCAGAATTTTAAAGCTGCCCGGAATGATCTTCGGACGCTGTCGCGGAGCGGCGGGTTCGGGCGGCGGTTGGGCTTCGAATTTTGCCGAGGCGAGATAAATCTTGTGGGTGACCGGATCGAGCGCCATGGTGCGCGCCCGGCGCTCAGTCCCCAACTGTTGCACCACAATGAGCTTGTCGGGCGAGTCTTCATGGGCCACAGTGACCGTGCCATCCCCGTTCGCGCTGAACGCGCACTGGGTGGTGCCCGGGTCGAACGCATTCGCGTCAACCCCGTCTCCGATGGGAACCGTCGTGACCACTTTGCCGGTTGTGCTGTCGATCATTGCCATCAATTTGTTGTGGCAGCCAGCAAAGAGCCGATGGTGAACGATGTCAATCGCCAGTCCGGACGCCTCTTCGCCGGGGGCGATGGGCCACGTGTTCACAATCTGGTGCGTCTTGGTGTCGATGGCGATGATGACGCTCTTGTCTTCGATGTTGTCATACAGCCAGCTTTCGGGTCGACTGTGGCAAACTCGGGTCGGCCCGGCAACGCGATGGTGGTGATGACTTTGCCCGTTGTGGCATCGAACACGGTGGCCGACTGGCCGCGCCCGTTGAATGTGTAGACCTCCTGCTGGCCCGGATCGTACAGGATGGCATCGGGACCTTTGTCGGTGTCGACTTTGGAGAGCGTCTTCAGCTTTTTCGTGTCGACGATGCTGGCTTTGTCCTCCTGGCCATTGCTGGTAAAGGCGCGTTGGAGATCCGGCGCCAAAGCAATTCCATGGACGCCCGGCGTGTCGGCGATCTCGCCCACGACTTCCTCCTTGTCGATATCAATCACCACAACCTTGGTGGCGTGGCTGACGTAGAGGCGGCGGGTGGCTTCGTCGATGGACAGGTAATCCCAGCCGCCTTCACCGCCGACGGCAATTTCCTTCAAGAAATGGCACGGGCCATCCGCGCGGGAGGCCGCGGTGCAGAGGAAGCAGCAGATGCCGGCAACAGCGATGACGACAGAATGACGACGATGCGGTTGTCCAAGCATGGCAGGCTTCTCCGTTGCTGAGATTGAGTAAACGATAGGTGACCACGAATGCGTTTTGCAAGAACAAAGGGACGGCGTCGCGTCCTCCCAATGGCCTCCCCGCGCCTTGACTTGAAGCATGAGAAGAAACGGGCGATACTTCTTGGAGTGATGGTGATGAACAACAGACGAGCCAGTCATACACTCGACAGTTACGTGTGGTGCGTCGCCATCGGGGCCTGGGTTTGCGCGATGGCGGTGTCGTGCGCGGATCGGACTGCAGCAAACGGACCGACCGGTGCGTTGGTAACGCCGGGGGAAGCCAGTCCAGAGTCCGCCGACCTTGAATTTGACGGGCTGATCGGCAGAATCGATCCCGATGGCGGGTCGATCACGGTGGAGCATTGGCCATTGTCGAAGACGTTCAAAGTGCCCCCGGACTGCGAGGTCGATATTTCAACCAACGCGAATGCCCGGCTGGCGCAATTGAAGATCAACGACCCGGTGGCCGTTATCTACTCGGAAGTCGGCAAGGATCTCGTTGCCACCCGCATCGCGCGCCGAGGGAGGGCCTACGAGCGGGAGCAACGGGAGAAGATGGAACGTCTCAACGACATGTTGTATCCCAGCCCGAACCAATAGGGCGGAACCCGGCTTTTGCTCTTTCCACCACGAATCCACGCAGAGTAAGCTCACGGTATGCAGGAAAAGTCTGCGGCGGTGTCAAGGAGTGAGGCTGTCGAGAAGTTTAAACGGCGAGACTGGTTGGCCGCAGTCATTCTATTTGCGGTGAGCCTGGCGATCCGCGTGCCGTTTCGCAGCCATTTCGCCTACCATTGGGACAGCGCCCAATTTGCTTTGGCGATCGAGCACTATGACGTTTCGCTCAGCTTGCCCCATGAACCGGGATTTTTTCTGTTCGTCATGCTTGGGCGCGTGGTCAATCTGCTCGTGGGAGACCCGCACACGAGTCTGGTGTGGATGAACATGCTGGCCGGTGCCGGTCTCGTGGCGCTCGGGTATTTGCTGGGCGCGGCCTTGTTTGGCCGTGATTGCGGGTGGGTGACCGGCGCCATTTTGGCGACGAGTCCGTTATGCTGGTTTCAAAGCGAGGTGGTGTTTTCGACACTGCTGGATGCGACATTGGTCACGGGGACCGTGTTGGTGTGCTGGCGGGCGATACGGCGTGGCGGCACTTGGACGTGGGTATTCGCGGCGGGGGCAATCGTGGCGGTGCAGGCCGGGGTTCGGCAGCCGACAACACCATCGCTGTGTCCAATCTGGCTGTACACTTTTTGGAAGTTTCCGCGACCGCGCTGGCGCAAGTTCGCCGTCGGAGTATTGGTGGCCGGGATGCTGTGTGCGGCGTGGTTTATCCCCATGGTGCACATGTCCGGCGGACTCGGCATGTATCTTCGACTGTACCCGGAACGGATGCGGAAAGATGCGCCACTCTCCGCGCTGGGAGGAGGCCCGGAGCATCTGATCCGTAGCGCGGCCATGATTGTGGGCAGTTGTTGCGTCGGGCTTCTCGGCGCGGGACTGCTGGCGGGATCTGAATTCATCTCATGGGCGACGCGGAAGGACCGCAACCGGGCCGCCCTTGCGAATCGTGGTGAGGAGTTGTGGTTCCTGGCCATGTGGATCGTTCCGATGGTCATATTTGGGCTCGGGGTCTACACTGTTATGCCCGGGTATATCCTGTGCTATTTTCCGGCGGTGGCCATCCTGGCGGCTTGGGCGATCAGCAGACTTGTGGCAAGGTTTGACCACGTGTCCCCGCGACCGCGTCATGGTGGATTGATGACGGTTATCGCAAGCATCTCGCTTATCAATGGCGCCGTGTTTCTGCTGCCGCCGGGAGAGACAACGTTCTTGCGGGGGAACCTGTCGCTGACGGCAGCCGAGATTCGCAATCACGACCGCCAGTTGGGTCAGTGGGTTCAGGCCATCCGTGAAAGATTTCGCCCCGACGAGGTGGTGATCTGTCACTATCACCAGTTGTTCTACTATGGATTCCGTCAGTTCGAATACCACTTGCCGGAGTACGAGAACTGGCTGTTGACGGTCGACCGCGCATTGCGGCCGCCGTTCAACCAGAAGCTTTGGTGCGCCAGGAACCATCAGGTGGAATTCGCGGACCGATTTGAGGCCCGTAGACACAAAACGCTGGTTCTGGTGGTTCCGCCGGGGGGAACCGTCGATGAGTTCGCGCCCATGCTGGACGTTCACAATGCGAAGAAATGGGAAATTCCTCATAGTGCGCCGCTGTTCACGCTGACCGCTACTGCGGAATGACGGGACACGGCAAATCGCCATCGTGGAATCCACGCGATGATCGCCACACTCCTGATTGGCTTGACCCCGGGCCATGGAAGGAGTTGACTTTGAAAGCAAGAGGGAGTGTCCGCCTATGAACCGAGACGCATTGACCACACCGACGCTGGAAGCATTGCTGCAAGCGCCATCCTTGGCAATTCTTGCCGTGGACAAACAAGGGTGCGTGATCCTGTGGAGCCCATCCGCCTCACGCATGTTTGGCTGGACCGAGTCCGAGGTGCTGGGACGTTTCCTCCCCATTGTCCCGGAAGAGCAGCGGCAAGAAGTTTATGATCGGATTCAAAGCGGACTGAAGGGCGAAATCATCAGTGCGTTCGATGTGCGCCGCCTTCGAAAAGACGGCTCGCTGGTTGATATCAGCCTGTGGAGCGCACCCCTGCAAGACAGCAAGGGTGAAGTCATCGGGATACTCGGTCTGTATGCCGACATCACGGCGCGCAAGCAGGCCGGGGCGGAACTGAGCCGAGTGCTCGGCGCGGTGTCGGACTGTATCTATAGCGGCGAATTCGATCCCGATGGCCGGTTTTACTACCACTACTATTCGGCGGCGGCGGAGCGGATCCTGGGGCGACCGCCGTTGTTTTTCCTGGCGGGCCGGGAGCGATGGCTGAATGTTGTCTATGCCGAAGATCGACCACGCCTAGCACAAGCATTCAACCGGTTGCGGACCGGCCAATCAACCTCCGAAGAAGAAGAGTACCGCATTGTCCTGCCCGATGGCACAATCCGCTGGGTGCGCGATAACGTTGTGATGTCGCCAGGGACGAAGGGGCATCGTTTTGTAAACGGTGTGCTGAGCGATATCACCGCCCGCAAGCAGGCGGAGGCAGCACTGCAAGAGACCAAGGCGGAACTGCAGCAGGTGCTCGCCGCAGTGTCAGACTATATTTGGAGCGGTCAAATTGATTCGGATGGTCGGTTTTCCTACCGCTACAATTCGCCGTCGGTGGAACGGATCCTCGGACAACCCGCAGAGTTTTTTCGCGCGGGCCCGGGGCGATGGCTGAGCATCCTTCACCCTGAAGATCGCCCTCGCGCCGCTCAAGCAACAGATCGGTTGCGGACCGGCCAGTCGGCCTCCGAGGATGAAGAGTACCGCATTGTTTTGCCTGATGGCGCAATCCGGTGGGTGCGCAACAGCGTTACCATCTCGCAGTCACCCGATGGCCTCCGTTGCCTGAATGGTGTGGTGACCGATATCACCGCCCGCAAGCAGTCGGAGGAGGCATTGCGGGAGAGCGAGGCGAGGTTCCGTGGGATCTTCACGGGTGCTCCGACTGGTATCGCTCTGGCTTCGCGCGAGGGACGGTTTCTCCATGTGAACCCCGCCTTTTGCGAATTCCTTGGGTATTCAGAGCAGGAACTGCTCAGCAAGACAATCCCTGATATCACGCATCCCGACGACCGGGAATGGACTGACGAGGTCAGGCGTCAGATATGGGAAGGGGAGAAGCCTCTGATTCGCAGCTACGAGAAGCGTTACCTCCGCAAGGACGGTCAAGTAGTGTGGGGTAAAGTCAGCACCACGTTGATCCACGATGCAAGAGGAGAGGCCAGATGTTCCATCTCTCATGTGGAAGACAGCACCGACTCTCACCGAATGGGAGGATTACAAAATTCTCGCCTTGGGCTTTGGAAACGTCGACGAGGTTGCAGAACGGCAAATCAAGAACGTCTGCCGATGAAGAAGGAACTTCGTAGATTAGTCAACCTGGTGAAGAGCAAACTCTAACCAAAGTCTGCAGCGAGGCGGCTCCCAGTTGCTCGACGATGCGGCGGTGGAGTTGCGAGGGTAGTGGAAGGCCGCAAGCCGTGGGGAAGAGGAGGCTCTCGTGTTTGGGCCGTGGCGCTATCGTGAGGCGTTCGAACGTGCCGAAGCCGATGCCAAGCCAGGCCGTGACGTGATGTTCCCTACGCTGAGACACACGTGCATCTCACGGCTCGTTTTGGCTGGCGTGGACATTCGTACTGTGCAAGAGTTGTGGGACACAAGACGGTCACCATGACGATGCAATACTCACACCTTGCCTCACAGCACAAGCGCCATGGGGTGGAAGTCTTGGAAGGCGAAATCGCCTCGGAAGTTACGGCAAATCTTACGACAGTGAACTCTGGGCAAGGCGCGGGAGTTGTCGCAAGTGGTACGTCATAAACCAGTTGCCCGGGTGGCGGAACGGCAGACGCATCGGACTTAAAAGCCGTTTTTAAGCATTTGTGCTCCGGTTAGCCACGGTATGCTTGAAGCCTCTATGCTTACACGCACCAATGGTTACAAGGCTTTTAAGGTAGTTTGTTCGTATGCTCGGCTTAGCACGAGTTCTCCCGTGTTTTGTTGATCGGGTTGCAACCACGGGTTGCAACCAAAGAGTGTAACAAAGTTTGCTACGGGCAAAGAACGCAGCCTGGGCAATCAAGACGATGGGCGTTGACATCTGGTAGCATTATGCTACCCTTTAGGCATGAGCCAGCCTGTGAAACTGTCAGATGCATTGGTCTTGGACGCCCGACTGGCCGGGAAAACGGTCGAGCGTTCCATTGCGGGACAAGTAGAGTTCTGGGCCAGAATCGGCAGGGCTATCGAGCCGTTACTCCAGGGTACGCAGGTGGTCGCCTTGTGCCGTAATGCTGCGACCCACCCGTTGTCCGAGTGCCTGAAATCCGTGGATTCGTCTGCCGGTCGCCGCCACGTGACCGACTTTCTCCAGAGCCAGCCCTGGCCGCACTACGAACCGCACCCAGACCAACCCGGCGTGCTCGTCCGCATTGAAGCGAACGGGAAACGCACGGTCGGGCGATTCGTCAACCGCCAGTTCCAGCCGGTCAAGGTGAAAGCCGCGCGGGGATGAGCCTGCCGCTCGACCGCCGCCCAGTCATCGTTGCACTCGCGGGGCCGAATGGCGCGGGCAAGACCACTTTCTACCACGCCCATCTCCAGCCCGCCGGGCTGCGTTTCGTTAACGCCGACGTACTGGCGCGGGAACTGAACCTTGATCCCTACGCGGCCGCGCGCCTGGCCGATGCGCTCCGCCGGCAACTGGTGGACCAGCGTGAAAGTTTCGTGTTTGAAACCGTGTTCTCTGATCCGGTCGGCGACAAGCTGACTTTCCTGAAAGAAGTGGCGACAACCGGGTACAACGTCGTTCTGTGCTTCATTGGAATCTCCGGTCCGGAAGTTTCCGAAGAACGCGTCGCGATGCGCGTCTCGCAGGGCGGACATGATGTACCGGCCGAAAAGTTGGTCTCGCGATTTCCTCGCACGCTAGCGAACCTCAAGACTGCCATTCGCGACCTCCCGCATGTGTGGATTTTCGACAACGACGTTCTCCGGACTCCGTTCCGTCAAGCGGCTGTTTTTGAGAACGGCCAGCGGGTTGCCCTGAATGAGCCGGTGCCCGAGTGGCTCGCGCCGTTGTTGTGACTACAGGAACTTAATCAGGTAATCGTCAGATAATCGTCAGACGAAACCGGGTAATCGTCAACTTTCGGGGCGAAGCGTCAGGTGAGCGGCTAGCAGTACGGTCCGGAATCGTCCGATGGTTGCCAACTAGCAGCAGACGTCGAGATCAAACACGTCATAAACCCGCCAAATCCGCCATTCACCTTCCCACACCGACCGTTGGGAAACAGGACATTGCTCTCGGAGTCTGGAAAGGGGACACAAAGGGGATAAACGAGACACTGGATAATCCCGACAAACCCGACATTGAGCCTGTCGCAAACGGGACACACCTGGCGGCCACCTGTACATGCCGCAGGCGCGGATGCCCATCGAACCGGAACACGGTGACGCGCCACGGTTCTTGGGGCCACAGGAACTGGGCCACGGCATCGCGGATCACCACACCCACCCGCAAGGCTTGTTCGACCGCCCGGCGAACATCGGGCAAGGAATGCTTCTCCAGCAACCGCAACACGCGGATGTATTCCCGTGTGCCGTCGCCTGCTCGCTCGTCCTCCAGGCGACGCCGCAGCGTGGCGAAACACTCGGGTAACTCCCAACCGGCCAGCGGCTTCAAATGATTTCACGCACGAACTGCTCGCCGAATCCCACTTGGGACTCCTCGTTGCCGCAATACTGTTCCGGCCCGAAAGAGCGATGACATTTCTACTTCTTCGAATCGATATCGCCGGACTTTTTGATGGCACGCAACAGGCGCCAACCGAGATAAGCCGCCATCAGATAACCGGCACCGCCAAATACCGACACACCAGCAACCGTAGGCGGTGCTTTCATGCTCCAGAGGAGAGCGGAACTCACAAACAAAGCGGCGGTCATCACGCCGAGCACCA
>JBEKUF010000104.1:0-12587 GCA_049515295.1 Verrucomicrobiia bacterium
AGCGCCGCGCGCGCAACATTGCGGATTGGTTCGTCCGCGCGTCCCATCGCCATCGCGACCAGCGCCGTCAGCGGGAGCAGGAGCAACATGAAATAATGCGCCCACGACACCGGCGGGACCAACAACATCCACACGACCGCGGCTGATAGAACATGGATTTCCGTGCGGGGGTTGGCCCGCCAGCCTGCGACGAGAATGATTCCTGCCATGAGGACGCCGATGGCGAAACCAATCCAGCGCGCCTGGGGGTTGCCGGTCAATCTCGTCAGCACCGCCGGCAAGGATTGATTGCGCGGCAATTGCGAGCTGAGCAACTGACCGTAGAGCGGGTTATCACTGCGTTCCGACTCCGCTTCGAGCGCCGGTTTCCCGATCACATCCACCCATTCGCGCAGATAATCGATGTTCCGTTGCCAGCCGAACACGGCGGCGGGAATGATGAAGGCGCCAATCGCGATGGCCGTGAGAGTGGCCAGCACAAACCGCCAGCGTTTCCGCCAGATAAACCAGGCCAGGAGGATAACGGGAAACACTTTCAGCAGGATGCCGCCGGCAAGACAAATGCCGCCTTGCCAGTCGTGTCTCTTCCATCCGTAGAACAACCCGGCGGTGACCAGCCACAACAATGCGGGCGATGTCTGGCCACGGGCGAGGGCCGACATCAGCGGAAACAGCGCCAACAAGGGCGGGAGCGCATACAGCAGAAGCGGGTCATCGTCGAGCTGCAGCGCGTCGGACACGAGCGCCACGCACATTTTGATTGTCCACGCCACCAGAAGCACGGAGAGCAAGTACCAGGCGATGGCGGCCCAGAAAGTGGGGACCAGCGCAAACGGCACCATGAAGATCGCGAACAGCGGCGGATAAATGTAGTACCAACCGCGGAGGTTGTGGGCCTGATAAATGTCGGTGCCATCCAGCACCGCCCGACCCGCGGCGGTGTCGACCGTGAAATCGCAGCGATGAACGCGGGACCCCCAGCGTTTTCCGCCGATGGTGTACGGCCCGGCGCGATAGACCGTGCTGATGCCGAGGACGACGATCAGTATGAGGGCGACTCCCAAGAGAAGTGGCCGGAGCCAGGCCGGGTGTGAAGTGTGAGGCGGTTGCGTGGTGACGGGATTCGAGGCGGGAGAAGTTGGCGTCATCCTGGCCGCGGATTGTAAATCAAACGACCCCGTTGTCGAGAGCAACGGTAGGCGGGACGGATCTGGCATTGCCGCTGTTGTAGCGTCGGCTGTCGCCAGCCGAGGTTTTGCTCGTACCCGCCCGGATGCGCTGAGACAGCGCACGCTACACCGTCCAGTCTCGCCTACCCGCTTGACGCGGGGGCAAGCGCGCAACTATTCTCGGTTTCAGTGACACTGCCATGACTGAGCCCACAGCTGCTTATGCCGGACGCGTCAAGTACGACGACAAACAGTCGAGCAAATACCAGCACCGCAAACCGCACAAGCATCGGGCCGAGATGCGGTTGATCGACCGCGCCTTCCGGCACATCCCGACGAACCATCGCGTTCTTGATATTCCGTGCGGCGGTGGACGGGTCATGATGCATCTGGCCAAAAAGGGGTATTTCGCCAGCGGCGCGGATTTATCGGAGTCGATGATCGCGATTGCCCGGGAGCACGCTTTCGAGGTGAATCTGTCCTGCCATGTGGAGCGTCAGGACCTGGAGAAGCTGACCTATCCCGACGGACATTTCGACACGATCGTGTGTTTCCGGTTGTTTCATCATTTCCCCAACGTCGAGATTCGTCAGCGCGTGGTCAGCGAACTGTGCCGCGTGGCCGGCAAATTTGTGGTGCTGTCGTACTTCAGTCCCTATTCCGTGCAATCGGTTCGTCGCAAGCTGAGCGGCAAGGATACGGACCGGTTCGCGACGCCACTGGCCGAGGTGGAAGGTTATTTCCGGCAGGCGGGGTTCCGTCTCGTGGAAGATTTCGCCCAAATGCGCGTCCTGCACACGCTACATCTGGCTGTGTTTGAGCGCCGCGAGAAGAAGAAATAGTCCGACGCGGGGGAGCGGCGGATACGAAAGGCGGAAACAGGCCTTCACCACGAAGTCACGAAGGACGCGGTGTGTTTGCCGCGAATGGACGCGAATCCGCCTGAGGCGGACAAGTGGGCGCGAATGAGGCGGGGGCTTTTTATGATATTTCGCAAGGCGATATATCATGGGGTGCGCACGCCCCGACTCGCCTCGAAAAGGATTCGGGGTAAAGAATCGGGGTAAAGGACACAGAGAACAACGAGGCGGGATGAGTTGATACCTTCCAGTGGAAGGTATCATGGGCTTCGCCGGGAGGTGGCGGGGAACGGTTGACAGCGGGTGGCGGGTGGACTATTGTACATAGTCATATACTAAATGAATGACCGGTACATGAGGTTTGTCGAGGCCTCGGTGTTCACCAAGCGGGTGGTGCGAATCGCGGATGACGACACGTATCGCAGATTTCAGGCCGAACTGGCGACCAATCCCGGGAAGGGACAGGTCATTCAAGGCGCGGGCGGGTTGCGCAAGGCGCGGATGGCAGCCCGGGGAAAGGGCAAGCGGGGCGGCGCGCGGGTGATCTACCTGTATTTGGAGACAGCACGGGTGATTTACCTGTTGTACGTGTATGACAAGGGTGAAGCGGACGATTTAACTGCTGGCCAGAAGAGAGAATTGCGAACCGTGGCGGAAGCGATCAAACAGGAGTACCGATGATGAAGCGGAAAGATTTTGCGGAACTGAAGGGGAGCATGATGGAGGCGTTGGATCATGCGCGGGGGAAGATCACGCTGAGGACGAGCGATGTGCCGATGCCGGCGAAGGCGCAGGCGATTCGGCCGCAGGAGATCGCGCGGTTGCGGCGTCGGTTGAATGCCAGCCAGGGTGTGTTCGCGCGGTGGTTGAACGTGTCGCGGGACACGGCGATCAGTTGGGAGACGGGACGGCGCAAGCCGTCGGGGGCGGCGTTGCGGTTGTTGCAGATTGTGCAGGCGGCCCCGGAGATCCTGCCGCGGTTGTCGGTATCGGTGATCCGCGAGAAGTCGACGAAGAAGTACGGGGTGTAAGGGGGCGCGGAATGGCAGCCGCATGGGGCTACGCCAACGCGGGCTTCGCCGGGCTGGGGTGGAAGGCGGTTGGAGAACGGAGGCAACCGAGACGGTCGCCCTACCGTTCGGAGGTGGCGAGTCGGCGCTCACCGCCCTGTTGCGAAACCTTGAATCGTTACGCGATGATTTTAGTTGACTGTGGTATCGAATTGCGATATGGTTGCCGCGTCATGAAGGATTTTGGTTCAGGCACCGCGTCGGCTCGCGCTGCGCAGCGGACTGCTTCGCAGAGTAGCAGGCACGCAGCCGACAGGGGCGGCGGCAGGATACGGGAGGACCCCTGCCCGCCGGAGGCGGGCAAGCCTACAATACGGAAGAGGACGGGTCTGCGCTTCGCAGAAGCGCAGCTACAACGGCGACGGGCGGCGCAAAAAAGTGAAAACTGCCAAACGAAGCCAATCTTTCGGAGTGTCGTGTGGTGTGGATTGGCTTGATGGACAATGGGTTAGCAGTCCAAGTGCGCCGATTTGTCACTTGGCTTCGTTTGTCAAAACGAAGCCAAAAATGGATGTGGCAGGGCACTTGACCGGACCATGATGAGACCTTATTCTGCGCCGGATATGACAGCTTCTGGGAAGTTGGGGAAACTCATCGGGTGGCTGGTGACGGTGGTCCTGCTGGTCGCGGTGGGTTGGTATGTGGGGGATCGGCTGAACCACTGGTGGCGCAAGCAATGGCATTTCGTGCCGTCGATGCAGGACCTGCCGCCGGTGGATCGGTCGGGCTGGCCGAAGACGCCCGTGGCGTGGTCGAACGAATCGGTCGAGGTGCAAGTGGCGACGCCCGATGGAATCAAGCGCACGAACATCACGTACCTCATCAACTCGATGGGGATGAAGCTGGTGCGGATCGAGCCGGGGACGTTTGTGATGGGATTGGACGAGGAGACGTCGAAGGAAGTCGGGCCGGACCATCCCGTTGGCGGTCCGATGTACGTGCGGCATCGGGTGACGTTGACCAAGCCGTACTACATGGCGGCGTTCGAGGTCACGAACAAGCAGTACGATCAGTACGACACGCAACACACGCATCATCGGCCGAAGTACCAGTTGGTTCCCGATGGCGACAATCATCCGGTCCAACCCATCACGTGGCAGGACGCGGAACTGTTTTGCCGGTGGTTGTCGGCGAAGGAAGGCCGGTTGTATCGATTGCCAACGGAAGCCGAGTGGGAGTATGCCTGCCGCGCGGGAACAACCAATCGGACGTACTGGGGCGGCAACGTGGAGGACCGCACCAAGGCCAACCTGGGCGGCTCGTGGGACAAGCGGACGCATGCCCACTATGCCGACGACGGGTTTGAATACACCGCGCCGGTCGGGTCGTTTCCGGCGAACCCGTGGGGCCTGTACGACATGATCGGCAACTCGTGGGAATGGGTGTCGGACTGGTATTCGGTGTTCGCGACCAACGATGTGGTTGACCCGCAAGGTCCGCCGATGGGCGCTGCCGGGCCGTGTCGCGGTGGCAGTTTGGGATGCCGCGCTGACAAGGGCGGCGGTTGGAACAGCGCATTGACTTACACGTCCAGCGCGTTGCGGGATGGCGACGACCCGGGCGATGTCAAGGACACGCGCGGCATCCGCATCCTCTGCGAAGTCGAATAGCTTCGGCTACGGCGCTTTTGTCACGAAGTATCCGCGCACGACAACGCCCAGGACGCGTTTGTCCGCGGCGGCGACGGGACGCGGCGCGGGTTCGCCCGACAGTTCTTTGCCATAGGCCCTGCGATAGGCTTCTTTGCCGGACCGATATGCGAGGCGGGTGACGACAAACCCACTGGCACTCCCGGCTTCGTTGTCAGGTTCGCGCAGGACACGTTCGAGGTTTTCGTCGAGGTCGGCGAGGCGGATGTGCCACTTCGATCCGCCGATTCGTCTGGTGGTCACTTCGTGACGGTGCTTGAGGCAAATGCGTGATAATCGCGCGACGCGGGCCCGCTCGATGGCCGCGGCTTGGCTGTCGATGTCAGCCGCATGGCGCGCCACATCGTTTCCATAGCCGTCATAGAAAGCCGCGGTCAGCGGGAAGCGCGAATGGAACACGGTGATGTGATGGATCCGTTGCTGCTCGTTGAGGGCGTCGTGGAACTGGGCTTTATCGATATCGATAAGACAGAATTTGATCTCGGAAGCCGAGTACAGAACGTTCTTCGGCGAAATATCCAAGTACACGATGCCCGCGTCGTGCATTTGGCGCAGGAATCGCCCCAAGGCACGCTGAACCTCCGTCGCCATGGACTCGGGCAGCGTCAGCAAAGGCGCGTAGCCGGGCAGCCCTTCGGTAATCAGCACGCTTTCGAGCAGTCCGTACCATCCCCAACGTTCTCCGTGAGCCAGGTGCGGCACCACGGGAATCCCCCGGGTCTGAAACTTTGGGGCAAATGTCCATTCACGCCGGCTCTTGTCGGATCGGATAAAATACGCGACGGGTGCCAACCCGCGCCGCTCGTGCAAGTAGCGCTTGATATAGAATTCGCGATTGGCCACATGGCGTCGGGTCACGGTAGTTGCGGAGGAGATCTTGACCGGTTCGGCGGGTTCTTGAAGCACTTCGGCCAGCAGTGACTCGAACTGCGGCGCGAATTCCCATCGAAATCCCTGGTGGCTTTTTCGGAGCACGTCGCCATCGTAAGGAAGTCCGGGCCGGTCGTCAACCAGCAGGTGCCCAACAGACATCGGAATCATCTACGCCGGTTTTTGGGCGACGAACGCCAGATAATCCGTAAGGTTGCGACGTTCCAACGTCTCGTGGAACCAGCGGGACACCGGCGACGGATTGATCTTGTACTTCAGTTTTGACCAGCAACGACAATACACAACCTCAAACCCGGCTTGTTCGAGCATGCGCCGCAGACTGCGTTCATCAAAATTAAAGACGTGATGGGGGATGCCGAAATGTTTGAACTGTTTGTGGGCCAGGCCGTGCCGATTCAGAAACGTCTTGTAGCGATTGGTCAAACCACGCCAGTTGGGCACCTGACCGAATAGATACCCGCCCGGCCGTAAGATGCGTAGAATCTCTGCCAGAATTTCCAGTGGATTGTGGACATGCTCCAGCACGTCCCAGAAAATCACCCCGTTGAACCTGTTGGCATCCAGATGCGCTTTTTCGACGGGTCCGCAATGCACGGTAACTCCCAGCTTCTCATGCGCCAGGGTCGCCAGCCGCTGTGAGATGTCGATTCCTTCCGCGTGAAACCCACGCCGGTTCGCCTCGTACACGGTCAGGCCGAATCCCGATCCCACGTCCAGCAGGCGCCCGCCCGGCGGAACATACTTCGCGACCAAGTCCAACAGCATGGCTTTGACTTTGTAACTGGACAGGGCGTTGACGACATAGCCGGCCTGCTGTTTCCATTGGTCATAATTGAAGTTGTCGAATACCGTGATATCGGCGAAGTCTTCGCTCTCGTAGATTTCGGCCAGCTTGCGCGGTGTCAGCCGCGGGGAAACAAACATCAAACCGCACCCATCGCAAAGACGGATTCCCAGGCCGTCGGTGCGCTGGAAGAGAAGACGATTCCGCGCGGCCGGGCCGCACGTGGGACACCCGACCTCTTCCAGATCGGCAGAATTGTACTTCGTCGTCGTCACCGCTGAATCGGCCACCTCCATGGGCAAAACCGTAGTCCAAACGCCGCGTTTGAGTAAACACAAATCGCGGGGTCGAGAATCGGCTGGATACGAGCCGGGGAGATGGTTTATAGGGTCTAGCCATGGCGTCAGTGCAAACGCAACCAGCCGCGGCGGTCGTCGGCCAACAGCCGCTGCCGATTTCCGTGGCGGTGATCACGCTGAACGAGGAACAGAACCTGGCCCGCTGTCTGGAAAGCGTGCGCGGCCTGGCGGCGGAGATCGCCGTGCTGGATTCCGGGTCGGTGGATCGCACTGCGCAAATCGCCAAGGACTTCGGCGCCATCTTCGAGACCCAGCCGTGGCAGGGCTATGTCGCACAAAAAAACGCGGGGCTAAGGCAGTGCACCCAACCGTGGGTGCTGTGCCTGGATGCCGACGAGGCGCTGTCGCCGGAACTGGCCCGGTCCATGCGCCAATTGTTCGCCACGGGCCAGCCGAATGAGAACGGGTTTTGGATGAACCGCCGAACGTTTTATCTTGGCGATTGGATCCATCACGCGTGGTCTCCGGAGTGGAAATTGCGGTTGGTTCGACGAGAGGGCGCCGAATGGCGTGGCGGCGACGTGCACGAACGGTTGGAGGTGCCCGGGGCGACCAGGCGAATTGCGGGCGACCTGTTGCATTACCCGCCGTTTCGCGATTTCCATGATCACGTCACCAAGGCGATCAAGTACGCCCGGATTGCGGCCGATTCGTACGTCGCAACGGGGCGCCGCGCTCATGTGTATGACTTGCTGCTGTCGCCGGCCGCGGTGTGTTTCAAACACCTTATCGTCAAGCAAAGCTGGCGAGACGGTTGGCGGGGTTGGCTGATTCTCATTGCCAAGCTGGTCAATGTTCTGGCCAAGTACGCCTTCCTTCTGGAGAAGCAACACGCTGCTGGCAATTCCGCGCGCCGCCCATGAACATCGTCGTCATCTGCTCGGACACATTTCGGCACGACCACCTCGGGTATCTCCGGAGGCACGAGGTGCAGACGCCAAATCTGGACCGACTGGCGGCGGAGAGCGCGGTGTTCAGCGACTTCTGGCTGTGCTCGTTCCCCACGCTGGTCAATCGCATCGAAGTGTTTTCCGGCCGCTACACGTTTCCGCTGCTGGATTGGGGGCCGCTGCCGTACGAATTCCCCGTGCTGTCCGAGGTATTCCAGCGTCATGGATTCACCACGGCGCTAATCGCGGACAACCTGCATTTGTTCGAGAACCACTTCGGTTTCGAGCGGGGCTTTGATTTTGTGAATCATGTTCCCGGCCAAACCTATGAGCATTTCCAGCCGCCTTCAGCCCCAATGATTGATCTGGTCTGTCCCGCGGAGAAACTTGAGCCGCCGCAACGCCGTCTCGACCGCTATCGCCGCAACACCTACTGGTATCAACAGCAGGGCACGAACACGACAGCCACGGTCTTTCGTTCAGCCATCGAATGGTTCGATAAACCACCGGAGAAGTTTTTCGTGTGGATCGACGCGTTTGACCCGCATGAGCCATGGGACGCGCCGTCCGAGTTTCTCAAGCCGTATCCCTGGGATGACAAAGGGGACGCCGTGTTCTGGCCGAAGTCGGGTTACGCGAACCGCTATCCGGAGGCCGACCGGATCAACATGCACAGCTTGTACAAGGCCGAAGCCACACAAACCGATTTCTGGGTTGGGAAACTGCTGGAGCGCTTGCGGGAGAACGGCCAGCTCAGTCAGACCATCGTCCTCTTTTGTTCCGACCACGGCTATTACTTCGGCGAACACAACCTGATCGGCAAGCCGATGCGCATCGACAAGCCGACACCCATCTACGAAGAACTGGGCCACTGCCCGCTCTTCATCCGACATCCCGACGGCCTTGCGGCCGGGCAGACGATTTCGGGGCTGTGCCAACCGCCCGATCTGTACGCCACGGCTCTTGAACTGGCGGGCATTCCCCCGGTTAGCTGGACGCAGGGCAACTCGCTCGTGCCGCGTCTGAGGGGCGCAAGCGGCGGCCAGCCGTTTGCCATTGCCGGTTGCCATCCGCATAGTGGCCGAGTGAGCAGTCTGAGCGTGCTCACGGACGAATGGTTCCTTCTCTACTCTCCCAAGAAGCAACTCGACGGTTCCGAGTTGTACCATGTTCCCACCGATCCCCGGCAAACGCGCGATGTGATCGCTCAGAATCGGGACGTTGCCCAGAAACTTTTTAAAACGCTGAACGACTGGTTGGGGGCACTCGACGTGCCTGACGCGCGCAAGAACCAGCTCCTGTACAATGCGCCGTTCACGCGCTGGAACAATCTTCAACACCGCGGACGCATCTGGTCGAAGCGCCGCACCTACTGGCGACAGTTCCGAAACTACGCTCGCGGCGGATAACCCCGACGCCCGGTGTCGGGGCAGCTCTCCTCCAGCCGAGCCTTAAACCCCGGCACCCATCCAAGTTAAATTTGGTGCCAGGGGGGAGAGTTGAACTCCCGACCAAGGGCTTATGAGTCCCCTGCTCTACCACTGAGCTACCCTGGCACACCGAGCCAAATCATTTTGCCGCCCTGAACCCATTCGGGGCTGGCACCACAGGCGGGGTAAGATTAGCGAAGCCGGGCGGAATTTCAATCTTCTGTTTTCAGCCACCCACGACCTGATGAGTGCGGCCAGGAGCGGAGCGGGCACGCCTTTGGTGGACCAGGCGTGAGCAGGGCAATTGTCGCAGTCGGACAAGTCAACGTATGCGTAGATTGCCTGCGGAAGGGCCGTATTGCCGCTCGTCTCCGAGCTCGAACCATGGAAAAACCACGAGCGTGCTCATTGCGGCGCTCTGTTCTGTGATCGAGACGTCATCTGTTGACGAACGATGTTCTCCCACTCGTGCGTGTCATAAAGGCGATTAATCTCCTTGTGAACACGAATAGTGATCTCGTGGAAATTTCCGTCGAGTTGCCGTTTTACCTCCTTGAAGTGGTCACACCAAAATATCGTCACGTCTCTTAAGCCATAGTAGGTAGAAGAATCAGGGCGGGCATCGCCTCTCAGGTCAACCTGGTAGAAACAAACGGGACAAAGTGGAACAATGGTGACGACATGCCCGGATAAATCATACCTCCAAACCCACTTCAGGCCCTCGTAAAGAAACTCCGTGAAACTGCGCCAATCAAGGGGTGCGGGCGAGGGAGGCAGCGGCTTGCGTCGGAGCAGTCTACTGGCTAGCGAAAAAAATACGCCACTGGAGAGGGCAATAGCCACGGCAAACCGTACCATAGGATAAGCGAACTGAAGACGGCGATGGCCACGCCGATGCTGATCTTTTTCATGGCGCTCTGTTTTTCAGCCACGGGCAGAGTGTAGCAAAGACAACGTGGCAAGAGTAGAAGCAAATGGGGAACCTCTGCTGAAGGCTGGGGCCGTCGAGGCCCACGAGGGCTCCAATAGGTGGTCTGTCCGGCAGTGTCGCGCATCCCGCATGTGTAGACGGCGAACAAGCCCGTACGGTTCCTCGCTCGACAAAGCGTGTGTGTTCGACTCGAGAAGTGTATAAAATGTCGTCAAGCCGATGATGCTTTTGCGACAACGTTACACGGGGCTGACCGGTGTGGCACAATGAAACACGCATGGATCTCACTGGCCGCAGTGTGCGCGCTGGTCATCGCGGTTTATGCGTACACAGCCCACTCCGGTGTTCTTGGATCGGGGAATTTGAGTGCGGCTGACAATTACTACAATTTATTGGTGCAGGGTTTTCGCGCCGGCCAACTCAGCCTGAAGATAGAGGTGCCGCTCGGGTTCGTGCAGCTCGCCGACCCCTACGATCCGGCTGAGAATGCGCTCTATCGGTTTGCGCCCTACGGGATGCACGACCTCAGCTATTACAAGGGGAAGTTATACCTGTATTACGGGGTGACGCCCGCCGTGGTGTTGTTCTGGCCCTCTGTGGCGCTGACCGGCCATTATCTGTCTCAAAAAGACGCCGCGGTGATTTTTTGCATGGTTGGTTTCTTGGTCAGTGTGGGTCTGTTGTACGCGCTCTGGCGGCGTTACTTTGCCGAAGTCAGCGTGGCGGTGGTGGGTGCCGGCACACTCGCACTCGGTTTGGCCACGTTCACGCCGTTGCTGTTAACGCGGTGTGATATGTACGAGGTGTCCATCAGTTGTGGGTATGCGCTGACGATGCTGGCCTTGGCGGCGATTTGGAGGGCGTCGCACAAGCCGGAGCGGAAGGGCTGGTGGCTGGCAGTTGCGAGCCTGGCCTACGGGCTGGCGGTGGGGGCGCGGCCTTCTTTGTTGTTCGGTGCGGTCATCCTGCTGGCGCCGGTGGCGCAGGCGTGGCGAGAGCGCCAGAAGGTCTGGGTTTCCTTGCTGGCGGCGACGGGCCCGATCATGCTTATCGGGCTGGGGTTGATGATATACAATTTCTTGCGGTTCGATAGTCCCTTCGAGTTCGGCTTTCGCTACCAGTTGAGCGGGGTTCGGCAGCTTGCGCAGCGATTCTTCAATCTGCGGTATCTGTGGTTCAACTTCCGGGTGTATTTTCTGGAGCCGGCGCGCTGGACCGGTCGGTTTCCATTTGTTCATAACATCAGCCTGCCGCCCGTGCCGGCCGGTAATATCGGGATTGACAGGCCCTTCGGCGTCCTGACCAACATTCCGCTGGTGTGGCTGGCGCTAGCGGTGCCGTTGGCGTGGCGAGGGCGGTCAACGGAATCTTGTTTCATCTTGCGCAGGTTCGTGACGGCGGTAGGAATACTTTTCTGGATTTGTGCGCTGACTCTGTGCCTCTTTCTTGCCGTCTGCGGCCGCTATGAGGTGGACTTCTTGCCTGCATTGATGCTGCTGGCTGTGACTGGCATCTTGAGTTTGGAGCGCGCACTGGCCCCGACCTCGGAGTCGGGGCTGGCTGTACGGCCGGTCTGGCGGCGTGCGGCGCGGTGGTGTTGGAGCCTCCTGTTGGGCTTCTCGGTGGCGTTCAACCTGCTGGCGAGCGTCGAGCCATGTGCTGAGGCGGACTTCAACTTGGGGGTGGCGTTAGAACGACTTGGCAAGATGCAGGAAGCCATTTGCTACTACGAGCAGGCCCTGCGGATCAGTCCCGATTTTTATACGGCGCAGAACAACTTGGGAAGTGCGTTGCTCCAAGCCGACAGAGGGCCAGAAGCGATCGGGCACTACGAACAGGCGGTGCGCATCAGGCCCGATTTTGCCGAGGCGCACTACAACCTGGGGATCGCCTTGACGGGACAGGGCAGGATGCCGGAAGCGATCGGGCACTACGAACAGGCGGTGCGCATCAGGCCCGATTTTGCCGAGGCGCACTACAACCTGGGAGTCGCCTTGGTTCAACAGGGCAGGCTGCAGGAGGCGATCAGTCATTGGGAGCAAGCGCTACGGATCCAACCCAATGATGCCGACGTACACTACAATCTGGGGTTTACGCTGTTGCAACTGGGGAGGGTTCAAGAGGCAAGCGAGCAGTATGAGCAAGCGCTGCAAATCAAGCCGGATCTTGCCGAGGCGCACCACGACTTGGCAGTCGCGTTGGAGCAAGCAGGCCGGGTACAGGAGGTGATTGGGCACTACGAGCAGGCCTTGCGGATCAAACCCGATGACGCCGAGGCGCACAACAACTTGGGGAACGCCCTGGACAAACTGGCCCGCCCACAGGAGGCGATCAAGCATTACGAACAGGCGGTGCGCATCAGGCCCGATTTTGCCGAGGCGCACTACAATTTGGGGGTCACGTTGGAAAAGCTGGGGCACACACAGGATGCGATTGGACACTACGAGCAGGCACTGCGGATCAAACCCGATTTAGTCCAAGCTCAATTCAATTTGGGGAATGCCTTGCTCCGCGAAGGCAAACTACAGGAGGCAATTGGACACTTCGAGCAGGC
>JBEKUF010000105.1:0-12257 GCA_049515295.1 Verrucomicrobiia bacterium
CGACCATATCATCACCAGCTATCTCTACGAGAAGTTAACGGCCACGTATTCCCGGTAAGCGCATGAGCAAAGGTCGAGCGCTGATTACGGGTGGGGCGGGGTTTATCGGATCGCATACCGCGGTGGAACTGTTACGGGCGGGTTATGAAGTGCGCGCGCTCGATAATCTGGCACCGCCGGTGCATCCCGGCGACGGGACGTGGCCCGGCTGGTTGTCCACCGACGTCGAACGCATCGTCGGGGACGTCCGCAACCGCGACGATTGGTCAAAAGCGCTGCGCGGGATCGATGTGGTAATCCATCTGGCGGCCTACCAGGATTTGTTGCCGAACTTCTCCGAGTTCTTCCATGTGAATTCCGTCGGGACGGCGTTGTTGTATGAGTTGATCGTCTCGGAGAAGCTGCCGGTGCGCAAAGTGATCGTGGCCAGCAGCCAGTTCGTGTACGGCGAAGGCCGATACCAATGCGCGCGGGACGGTGAGGTATTTCCCGATGGCCGCGAACCGCAACGGCTGTCCCAAGGGTTGTGGGAGCCGATTTGTCCGAAATGCGGCGGCTCCATCCGGTCGTTGCCACTGCTGGAGACGCACGCCAACCCGAAGAACCAGTATTCCATTGCGAAGTACTCGCAGGAACTGATGGGCATCGCGCTGGGCCGCAATTACGGCATCCCGAGCACGGCCATGCGGTACTCGATTGTGCAGGGACCTTATCAGTCCTTCCGCAACGCCTACTCCGGCGTGCTGCGCATTTTCACGCTGCAGATGATCAAGGGACAACGTGCGTCGGTGTTTGAGGATGGGCAGCAGTTGCGGGACTACGTCAATGTGGGCGATGTCGCGCGCGCCAATCGGCTGGTGCTGGAAAGCGACGAAGCCAACTACCAGACATTCAACGTGGGGGGGGGACGCGGTTACACCGTCATCGAATTTGCCGGCATCGTGGCCGAGGCGTTGGGCGCGAAGATCGAGCCGAACGTGAGCGGCGAGTATCGGGTTGGCGACACCCGCCACAGCGTGTCGGACATCACGAAGCTTCAACGGCTCGGTTGGCAGCCGACCAAGACGCCGCGCGACAGCGTGCGCGATTACATCGAGTGGATCCGGAGCCAGAAGCTGGAGAAAGATTACGCCGCGGAGGCGCTGGCCAAACTCCGCGAAATGGGGGCGTTGCGGAAGGCCAGTTGAACCGACGATGGAAGCCCGCCCGTACCTCTCGGTCGTCATACCCGCGTACAACGAGGAGGAGAGACTCGAACGGTACGTGCCGGGAATTGTCGAGTTCTTGCAGTCCAAGGGACGCCCGTTCGAGATTGTTGTGGTCAATGATGGGAGCCGGGACCGCACCGCGCCGGTGGCACGCGAGCTGGCCCGGGCTTATCCGATGTTGCGGTTGATCGACCTGAACCCGAATCGCGGCAAGGGCGGCGCTGTCAGAGCCGGCATGCTCGACGCACGGGGTGAGTACGTCCTGTTCACCGACGCGGACCAGAGCACGCCCATCTCTGAAGTGGACAAACTGCTCGTGAAAATGGAAGTGGACGGATACGACCTGGTGATCGGCTCACGATCCATGCCGGGAGCCCGTGTGGAACAACCACAAGCGTGGCATCGGGCGCTGGCCGGCAAACTGTTTGGGCTGGGAACCCGATGGTTCTGCATTCATGGACTCCACGACACCCAGTGCGGCTTCAAGGCGATGAAGCACGATGTGGCGCAGAAAGTGTTCCCTCAGGTTACGTCGAACACTGCCATCTTCGACATTGAGATGTTGGTGGTCGCAACCCGCGAGGGATTCCGGATCGCCGAGGTCGCAGTGAAATGGGTGCACGACCCGGACACGCGCATCCCGTACAACCTTCGCCGCGCACTGAAAATCTGGATCGAGTTGTTGCGAATCCGTCGCGCGCAAAAGGTTGTGTGGTCATTAAAGGCGAAGACCCAGTGAACGCGGCACGCGCCAGATCCACCGTTTCGCTCCCGCCGACCGTCGAATGGCTCGGCCTGGCGGGCATTGTTGCGGTGGGAGCCTGGCTGCGGTTTCAACACCCGGCGCTGCTCGAGTTCAAGAGCGACGAGGCGTTTGCCGCCAATCAGGCGTTGGAATTTGTGCGCGGCGGAAAACTGCCGACGGCCGGTTTGATGTCCAGCGTGGGCGTGTCGAATCCGCCCCTGTTCGTGTGGCTACTGATCCCCATGTTTTTCCTGACCTCGAACATCGCCGTCGTGTGCGGCATGATCTCCGTGCTGGGACTGGCGGCGGTGGTCGCGACCTGGTGGATCGGGCGGAAGTACTATGGTTCGCTGAGTGGTCTGGTGGCGGCGGCGTTGTTCGCCACGGGTCCGTGGGCGGTCATTTATTCGCGGAAGATCTGGGCCCAGGATTTCGTGCCGGTGCTGGCCACCGGGACGATGTGGGCGGCGCACGCGCTCATTCTCGGCAGGAAACCGAAGGCGATTTTCTGGCTGGTATGCCTGCCACTGTGCTCGATCCAGATTCATTTCAGCGGGTTCGCCCTGACGGCGAGCGTCATCGCCGTCGTCGCGCTGCTCCGCCCAAGGATTGATTGGCGATTTGCCGTAGCCGGCGTCGCGGTGGCCAGCCTACTGGCCCTGCCCTATCTGTTCGAGCAACAGAAGAACGGCTGGGTCGAGTGGAAACGCGTGTCCGAAGAAGGCAGCAGTCGCCACTGGGAGCGACTTCCGCGAGGGCTGACGATCAATCCGCAAAGTGGTTACCCGTTTCCGCGACGGCCAACCGAGGCGTGGCGTCATGCGCTGGCCATCATGAACGCGGGCGAAATCGAGGACGTGCTCGGCTTGAGCACCAGCGAGGCATTTGACCCGAATCGAATCTGGGCCAGCAAGCGCTCGGGACAAAGCCGATATTTCGATACCACGCTCACGTTGGGAGACTGGCTGCCGGGGTTGCAGCAACTGGCATTTTCCATTGCCCTGGTGTGGTTTGGCGTGGTGGCGGTCGAATCACTAAAGACAGTGTTTCGGCGGCAGGTGACCGCGGACGAAGAGTCGAAGAGCGCCTGGATACTGGTGCTCTGGATTGTGGTTCCTCTTCTCGTCTATCTGGTGGCCGGGCTCTGGACTTACTTGTCGTACTACGTCATTTTGTATCCCGTGTATTTTCTGGTTCTTGGGGCATTGGCCCCACGGGCGGTTCCACCAAAAATCCTGGTTGTGGGAATTGCGGCGTTTGTGCTGGGCAACATCACGTACATGCTGGATGTGAACCGGTATTTGGTTCAGTATGGCGGAGCCCAAGGGACATACGGATCAGGACTCGGCTACAAGCAGGCAGCGGCCGAGTTCGTCGCGGTGCACGGGGACGCCCGGGAGTTGCTCCAAGAAGGCCGGCTGCTGCAAATGGATCAATGGCAGCGGGTGCAGCCGGCACAACTGGATTTGCCTTACCTTGCCATGTTGCGCGGACAGGGAAACCAGTTGGCAACAAATCAGATCATGCTGGTTGTGGATGACAATCGGACGAGCTTCGATGCCAGCCGGGTGAATCTTGGCGGAATGGGGACGAACTTCGGTCCGGTGCGCATTTACATTATCAACCGAAAATGAAGTTGCCGTTCGAGACAAAGCAAGAGCGCATCTTCGCCATCGCATTGGTGGTTCTGTGGGCGCTGCTGTTCCTGCCGAACCTGCGCACGAATCCAAACTGGTACGGCGATGAAGGCGAGTGGATGGAGAAATGTTGGACGTTCATTCACGGCACGCCACGGGTCGGTCCGATCATCGACGATTATGTCTTTCCGTATCCGTATCCGCCGCTCTACATGGTGGTGACGGGCACTCTGCTGCGGGTGTTTGGTGACGATATCGTCGTGGCTCGTGCGGTGGGGGCCGTGACGGCGCTGGCGGCGGGGGTGATTCTGTTCTGGATTGGCACACGGCTGCGCGACAAACGCTTTGGACTCCTTTGTGCCGCGGCGTTGCTGGTGTATTCCGAGGCCAACACCAATTTCCGTTGGGTGCGGTCGCATCCGATGGCCGGAACATTGGCGCTGGCGTCAGTCGGATTTCTCGTTCGATACGTGCAGGAGAAGCGCCTCCGCGACGCCGTTTGGGCCGGTGTATTTTGTTCGTTGGCGACGGCCACGAACTATTTTACGTCTCCGTTGGTCGGGGCCGTTGTCGTGACGGTGGCGGTGGTGAACGGACACGAGTGGAGATCGAAGCGGGCGTGGCGCGACGTCGCCGTGGCGGCAATTGTGGCCGGGGCGTACGCGGGGTTGTTCGTATTGTGGTATTGCGCGGCACACGGTTGGGGGCAGTTGATGACGCAGGTCGGGCGACTGACCAGTGTGGCCAGCAACGAGGTTCGCCCGACGTTTGGCGGCGAGGTGGAACGGTTCGTGGAAAATGTGTGGAATCTCGGATTCAAAACGCCGACGCAAGGCCCGCCGTTGCCGTGGTCGGGACATGATTGGTGGCTTACGGTGGCGACCATCGGGTTTGTGTTTCTGCCGACCCGGGATTGGCGTTTGCGATTGTGGATGCCGTTCTGGTTGCTCGTGTTGATGTATGGCGTATTTCAGAAACTGAACAACGTGCCGCTGTTTTTCTATCCCGCGACGATCTTTCTTCCACTGATGGCGGTCGGTTTTGCCGGTGTGCTCGCGTGGGCGGGTGAGCTGACCAAACGACTGGCGATAAAATTTGGTGAGGAAGCGGCGACGACGGTCGCTGCGGTTGTGCTGGCGGGGTTTGGCTGGCAGTCGGCGACAGGGGCCTGGGGGCATTTCCACACCCGAATCGATATGTGGTCGCAACAATCCGCCCCGGACGCCGAGGCGGCGATGGCCTTTGTCAACTCGCACACGACGAAGGACGACTTCGTGATTGTGCCGAAGCAAATCTATTGGCTGGCGCATTGCGACCGGCGCAGCATGCTCACGTTCTGCGCCCGATACGAGGGCGTGGACAACGATATGCCCGTGCCGGCCCATATTCCCCGCGAGTTGTTTTGGTTTGACTGCCGCCTCTCGCAGGCCAAGTACGTGGTGATGGAATATGGACTGGAGCGGAGAATTCTTCCGGACGGGCGCGAAGTACAATTGCCAATCGGCATTGATGCAGTGTATACGTTGGGCCTGCGTGGTGTGCGGGAGATTGTCCAACGCACCCAGGACGAGAAGTGGCCCGTCGTGTTTCAGCAGGGCGCCTACTTGGTCCTGGCGAACCCGCGATTGGGGAAGGAGACTCCGTAGCGTGACGCAAGGCGAACAAACACTGGTCATTATTCCGACCTACAACGAGAAGGACAATATCCGCTCGGTGATCGAATTGGCGTTGGCACAGGCTCCCAACCTCGATGTGCTCGTGGTGGATGACAATTCTCCGGATGGGACAGCGGCGATCGTTGGTGAGATCGCCCGGGCGAATCCGCGGGTGCAACTGATGAGCCGCGCCGGCAAGCTGGGATTGGGCACGGCGTATATCGCGGGGTTCAAATGGGGCCTGTCGCGGGGCTATGCCTACTTGGTCGAGATGGACGCCGATTTCTCGCATGACCCGCGCGAGATTCCAAACATGCAAAAGGCCATTGAGCACGCCGATCTCGTACTGGGTTCGCGGTACATTGACGGCGTGCGCGTGGTGAACTGGCCCTTGTCCCGGTTGTTCTTGAGCAAGGGCGCTTCCTACTATGTCCGCATCATCACGGGATTACCCGTGCACGATCCCACGGCTGGTTTCAAGTGTTTCCGTCGGAGCGTATTGGAAGCGCTTGACCTCGACGCGGTCCGTAGCAACGGGTATGCTTTCCAAATCGAAATGCACTACGAAACGTGGATGAAAGGTTTCCGCGTTCGGGAGATTCCAATTACGTTTACGGACCGGTGTGCCGGCCAGTCCAAAATGTCGGGACACATTGTTCGGGAAGCCCTGTGGATGGTCTGGGCGTTGGCGTTCAAACACGGATTTCGACGAACGCCGCGGGTCGCACGGAAAGCCGACAGTTGAGATCGAACGTCACCGCAGACGCATAAGACGAATTCCACAACCATGAGCGATTCCCCAGCGCCGATTGGGACGGCGGAATCGGCGCAATCAATTCCGCAGGCTCACAGGGGGTTCTTCGGCGCCCGGGACATCATCGCCTTCTGGCTCGCGACTGTTGTGAGCTTCGCTGTTTACCTGTATACGCTGGCCCCGGGTGTCACCTTGGAAGACTCGGGCGAGTTACTGACCGCCGCGCACAGCTTGGGCGTGCCGCGTCCGCCCGGATATCCGGCCTGGACCCTTCTCGCGGCGATTTGGCAACGGATCATTCCTTTCGGCAACATCGCCTGGCGGGTGAACTTGATGTGCGCCGTCTTCGGGGCGTTGACTGCGGGGTTGGTTGCGCTGTTGATTTCGAAGAGCGGACGCGTCATGGCGGCCCGAGGCGGATTCTTGCAGGGGACCGAAAACGGCGCGGGCCTTCGCCTCGCCGAAGCGGCTACGGCCACGCAGGCGGGGCTGGACTGGATGGTTCTGGCAAGTTCCGTTTCCGCGGCATGGATGCTGGCATTTGCCCCGGCGATGTGGTCCCAATCCGTGGTCACGGCGGTGTGGACGCTGAACGCGTTGCTTCTCATGGGGACCCTCGTGCTTCTGCACCGCTGGAGCTTCCATCCGGATCGTCGCTGGCGGCTGTACCTGGCGGGATTCCTGTGGGGTGTCGGCGTCACCAATTGCCAGATACTGGCGCTGTTGATGGTGGCGTTCCCGGCGTTTCTGTGGTTCACCGACCGCAAACTGGGTCGCGACGTGTTGGCACCGATTCTGGCGGTCATCGTGTTGGCCGTGCTGAAGATGATCGTGACCGCGGACAGCCTGTTCAAGCAGGGCGCATTTTCCGCCGCGTGGGTTCTCGGCCACGGAATCGGCGCCGGCGTGTGGTTGCGGTATCTGTGGAAGCAGGGGCCTGGGTTCATGAGAATGTGGCGATCGGTGCTGGCGATTTACGCGGCCGTGGTTCTCGGGATGTCGATCTGCCTCTACGTCCCCCTGTCATCGGCAACCAACCCGCCCGCCAACGGCGGATACGGGCACGGTCTGATCTCAGCCGTCTGCCACGTCGTGACCAGCCAATATGACAAGGTGCAGACGGAACGCAGCCCGCTGCAGTTTTGGGGTCAGATCAACTTGTTTTTCGACGCCCTCAAGTCACAGTTCACCATCGTCTACGCCCTGATCGCGCTGCTGGCGATGTTCTTCTATCGGGATCTGGCGCGGCAAGACCGCGGCTGGTTGCTGTTTCTGCTGGTGGCATTCCTTTTTCTGGGGTTGGATTTCATCTTCTTCTCCAACCCGAGCTTTGAACAACGCGGACAATTTTCCGGGCTGGTTGGTTTTCTGCCGTGCCACTGCCTGTATGCTCTGTGGATCGGCTATGGGTTGATTTTGGGATGGGCAAACCTTGTTTCGGAGAAGCCCGCCCTGCGAGGAATGACGCGGCTGGCGGCGGCCCTCGTCGCGGCGTTGCCCGTGGCGTCGATCAGTCTCAACTGGGCCGGGGCCGAGCAACGCGCCCACGATTTCGGATATCAATTCGGCTATCGAATGTTCGCGCCCGGCGGTGGTTATCCGGACATGGACAAAGGGGCGATCGTGCTGGCTGGCGCGAACCAGGGCCGGTTCCTGCCGACGTACATGGCCTTTGTCGAGAGCCAGGTGTCGCCGCCGGCAAAAACCCGGTTGGCGAAGTATCCCGGCAGCGAGTCGTTCGACCGCCGCGACGTCTTCATCATCACCCAGGACGCATTGGCCGACGGGCAGTACCTGAGCACGGTCCGCGACCAGTATGGCGTCAATCGTCCCGATCCGCAGCGTCCGAAGACCGTGAGCGATCTTTCCGCTTGGGAACGCGCGGCCTTCGAGTTCGGTTGGCGCCATCTGGGGCGCGACACAGCCTATCCGCAGGCCCCGATTTGGTTGCCCACTGGCGGCGATGTGCAAACAGCCACCCGCCAATATCTGGATGAGCTCCGAACACGCCAGCCACTGCCCGGTGAGGCTGTGAAGATCGAACGAGACCGCATCAGCCTGAAAGGTGTCGCCAGCGTGATGGCCGTCAACGGTTACCTGGCGAAGGCGCTCTTCGACCACAATAAAGACCAGCACACGTTCTATGTGGAAGAGAGTTACACGATCCCCTGGATGTATCCGTACCTCGAGCCGTTCGGAATCATTTTTAGACTGAACAAGGATCCCGTCCCGCAGCTTGCACCGAACATAATCGCCCGCGATCATGCCCGGTGGGACGCGCTCTTCGAGGATCTTCACAACGATCCCCGGTTTCAACGCGACGAAGCCGCCCAAAAGACGTTCTCCAGGCTGCGGTCGGCTATCGGCGGGCTGTATGCCTTCCGACGCATGGTTCCCGAGGCGGAGTACGCGTTTCATCAGGCGATCTCGCTTTGTCCGGAAAGTCCCGATGCCAACTTTCGTCTCGCCCAATTCTATGTGGAATTGGGCCGATACGACGACGCCCTCGCCGTTCTCGAGGACTTCACGAAACACGACCGGTATAACCCGCGGATCCCCGACTTCATCGCTACTGTCCGTAAGCTCAAGCAACAGTCCAACAACCCAGCGCCAGATAACAAACTTGTGCCCTGAGTCTCTTTCACTCAATCCGATCAACGGGCAGCAGCGAACCAACGATTTGGGTTCTTTGCGCATCAGTGTCTCGCAATGTTCTTTGTGCTTTCCTCGCGGTTCCAACAGAGGTTTAATGGTTCTCGCGCACTGGACCGGTGTGGAGGGAATCGTGGCTCAAGCGAATCATATCGCGAATCTGGTCGAGGAGCTTTCTGCGGCTCGACGGGGAGTCCATTTTGCCAGCAGCGTCGAAGGCACATGAAAAAATGCCGTTACTGTGGGTCCGATAACGATGACGCGGCACGGTATTGCAGCGACTGTGCGTGCAGCCTGGATGAGGTCGCCGCCTCGACTCCAGCGACCTCTGCGCCTCCTCCGGGCGTTGTTCCGCCCGAATCTTTGCGGCTGGTTACATTCCGAAAGTATCTGGCCCTGAGCCAGGCCGAGCGTGATAAATCGCTGCTGGAAGCCGCCGGTATTCCTGCGTTTCTTGCCGGAGAGAACAGCGCGTCTGCTGGCTACGGAACTGTTCTGGGCGAACTGCGGTTGCAAGTACAGGAAGCCGACGCCGACCGCGCCCGTCGAGTGCTGGACGAACACGAAGGATTTGCTCCTCTCCCCGACGACTTCATCCCGCCAGCAGACCCGGCCCACGCAGGATCCAGATCGGAGACCATGGAACCGACCACCAATGATACGGAAACAGGCAACAAGAATATCGTGATCAGCGTTGTGATCACTCTCTTGGTAGTCGCGGTGGTGATTGCTCTGTTCAACCCACCGCGGACGTCCAGCGGCAGTTCCAGCGACCGTGATCGCCAAGCGTACGACCAACGGGTCAGGCGCGCCGAAGCGCTGATGACAGCCCAGGAGCAGGCACACCAGCGGTACCTCGAATTTCTTACGAAAATGGAAGCGTACCAGCAACGAGCGGAAGAGGACCAGCGTCGATTCGAGAAGATTCTCGCCACCTGGGAGCAACAACAGCAAGAGTACCAGAAATACCTGGATGGTCTTCAGAAGAAGCCATGATGTCTACGCTAAGCACGCACGTCGGCCCACGCCGCCCGCTGACCGGCTGCCTCGTAAGTTCAAATCGCACGGTTCGCAAACCGTCCCACGCGGACACTCCTCTTTGAGCTTTCCTCGCGGTTCCGTCAGAGCTTTAATCGGGTTCGCACACTTGACCGTTGTGGAGGGAATGGAAAGGAAGGTGCGGTGATGGATAAGACTCAACACAAGCGTTTGGCCTTCGTCGAAAGAATCGGAAGCCTTTTGATTGCGGCAGGACTGGGCTACACATGTTTGCGAGAGTTTCACTACGCCATCTTGGCCGCGTGGGCATTCATTTTCGTTGGCGCTGTTGCGAAGGTCGTTGTTTCGGACCTTGCTCGCCGTGAGATGAAGCATTCGTAACAACATCCGAACCATCCGCTCGACTGACGCATGAAACGTGAGGCGACGAGCGATTCATCAGCATCTTGTCCGAGAGACACACTTTATGAGTTCACGTATCAACAGTTCCTGGCATCAGCAGCATCCGATGCCGAAGAAGCCGACGCTGGAGCAGCGCATGGACTGGCATCTCGCCCACGCGAAAGCGTGTGGTTGCCGCGAAATTCCGAAGACGGTGATGGTCGAGCTGCGTCGTCGCGGGCAGGCAAATCGTCCGTCGCCGGGGAGAGCATGAATGATCGGCCTAACCAGTCACTGGAGCCAACGCGGTTCGGCGAGGGAATGAAACGAGTCGCTCAGATTCTTATCTCACCATCTCCGGCGTCTGCCATGCAGCCGACGTGGGAGGTTCGGGTCGTTCCCGGCAAGGGTCTGGTGGGAGACCGGTATTTTTTCGGTGCAGGGACCTTTTCACCGCATCCGCAAAAACCCGACTTCGAAATCACATTCATCGAACGCGAAAAGATTGAGGCGTTCGCCCGCGACTCGGGTCTCGCGTTTACAGCAGCGCTCGCGAGACGCAACATCGTGACGGAAGGGGTTGACCTGAATGAACTGGCCGGCAAGGAGTTCCTTGTCGGGGACGTCCGCATCCGGGGCATTCGCCTTTGTGAACCCTGCAATCATTTGGCCAAAGCTTCCTTTCCAGAAATCTTGAAAGGACTCGTCAACAAAGGTGGTTTACGAGCCCAAATCCTTTCGGAAGGCGTCATTCACGTCGGCGATTGCATCAAGGAAATGGAGTGAATCAATGCATCGCCATGAAACGAGCTTCTCGTTGTCGGATGTTCTTCACTCAGTCGAACACGTTATTGATGTTGGAAGCGGGTAGGGGAAATGCCCACCATTGTTTCCGAGCCTGGACCGAATGACCGTGGAGGGAATCGAGAATGTCCAAGATCAAATGGTTGATCCTGATTGCCGTGGGAATGGCGGTCTGCGTGACGACGGTGGCCATCGTGTTGATTGTATTCATGGTCTGGACGGTGGGCTTGGGCAATATCCTCTGGTCTCTGGGTCTGAAGGGTGTGGATCGAACTCTGCCGGTGTATACGATTGAGCAAGTTCCTTCGGCCCATCCCGGTTACCGGCGCACCACCGTAACGTCCGGGAACACCGTCTACGTGAATGACTACGAGGAGTATCCGCTGCTGTTACAAAATCAGAGTCCGACCAATGCCGTTGGCCGCATGGCGTTCGGCAACGCGAAGATTTGTTCGATTGCCGGCCAACCACCGACGGCGTATCTGGCGGTAGATGCCGGCTCCGAGATGCCGGCCTATGAGGTTTTCCGAAACATCCATCAACCGCCGTTCGACTGGCGTCACGCCACGTTCCAAAAAATGGAGTTTACCGGGCAGATCGGCCGGACGGAGCACAAACGCGCGACCGATCCGGTGTTGATCGACGATTTCGTGCGTACCCTGCGGGAGGGAACCTTCAGCGCCTCACCAGCACTCACCATGGGCAGCATCAGCAATCTCGCGGGCGTCTTGCTGTCCACGGACCAATTGCCAGGATTGGTTTTTTGCCCTTATGTTTACAGGGACCCAGCGGGGCCGGTTTATCTGTTGGAAAGCTTCGTTATGGAGAGTTCCGATCCGAAGCAACAGATACGGGTCCGCTGGACCCCCGCCAGTCCGCTCTTCGCTAAATGGGTGGAAACACCGTGAGGACGCGAGGACAGCGTTACACATGAAAATACCCACTCAGCATGCCAGTTACTTTGCTGGCGATGGTCCGAAAGAGGGTGGCTTGGTCGTTGAGCCGGGCTGGTTTCAGTTATGGCCACCCGACAGGATCGAGCAACGGAATCGGGACTATCGAGTTCAGGAGTTCGCTGCTGGATTTCTCGGCTTTGGTTCGAGCGGCGGCGGGGAGATGTTGGCGTTTGATGCAGATGGCCGGGTCGTCATGATTCCGTTTGTTGGCATGTCCGTCGATGAGGCGAAGCCGGTTGCGGATTCATGGAGCGATTTTGTTAAAAAGATTGAACGGTGACGGCGAACAGCCCCCTCCAGCGAACCGCCATTACGCTTGTCCGCTAAATGCTGTGGGGCAACTCCTAGCCCTTGTAATGCTGAAAGGCGCTGGCCAGCAGGATCAGTTCGGGATGCGCGGCCTGTAGTTTGGGCAGCACCAGCCGAATCTGGGAACGATACACCGCCAGTTTCTCCGCCAGCGGCT
>JBEKUF010000106.1:0-12200 GCA_049515295.1 Verrucomicrobiia bacterium
CACGTTGATGACTGTCTTGTTCACGACCTGGACCTTCGTGATATTGACGGTCTTGTTGATGATCGTTGTCTGATTCACGATTACGGTCGTGGGTCGAATCGGGTCACAGAAATTTCGCTCCCCGACGAACACAAATGCGCTCGGGGCGATGATTCCCACGCTGAACGACCCACCCACCCCAACCCGCGCGGTTACGCCCAGAGGCGCCCAGCCGCAATACCCGCCGCCCTCGCGCCACGCAACCCACGCTGGCGCCCATTGCGTTTGCGGCACCCAGATCCAACCGTAAGTCGGGTCCAATACCCAGCGTCCGTAGTGATAGGTTGCCCAACCCCAAGACTCGTCGCTCACCCAATACCAGCCCGCGTCCGTACTCTCCCAATGACCGTAGCAATAGGGCCGCCAACCCGACTCAACCCCGGTGGGATACCAGACCTGCCCGTACGATCCGACGACAACCCATCGCCCGTAGGGGCTCAACGGCGCGTAAAAATCTGATGACGCCTGGACTTCCACAACAGTCGCCTCCGGTGGAGGCGGGGGAGCTTCAGGTTCCGGCGGTGGTGCATAAGCCACTGGAGGTGGTGGTGGAGGTGGGGGCTGCTCGACGTACGTCGTGCACCCACCCAGCAACCCTACCGTCATTACAGAAATCCAAAACACGAATCCGGCGCGGACGTACGATCTCTTCATCTTGTTCACTAAACCTTCCCGTTTGTGCATAATTGTCGTGCGTGCCTCATGTGTGTTCACTTGGGGTTTGCGCGCCCCTCCATGGCTAAAGGGGCAAATATCACGCAGGAATACCTCTTGAGCAACTGATTTTTTCCCTGCGGCCGGTCTACTTGGAGGAAAACATCCGAGCCGTTGAGGTCGGGTTGAGGACCAAGTCAACAAGTTCAACAGGATTAGGAGGAATAGACGTTGCAGTGGAGCCATAATGGCACACACGCCGCTGTTGTTCGCCGGGTTCATGGGGTGACACGGATGGCCTACGGGCCTTTAGTTTACTGACTTGCAAGCCAGTCATACCGATGATATAGTGTGGGCGGTAAAGGGTCGGGTGTATTTGTTCGGAAATACGCCTGAAGAAGGGTGGGTATGGGTACGAAAAACATAGCATCGGTGTTTGTCGCAGTAACCTCGTTGATTGTCGCGACCAGTGCCCGGGCGGTGACTTTCACGGCGACTGGTCCCGGCGATAATCCCGGCAAAGAACTGAAGGCGTCGGCAACTTTCGCCATCTCCAACGCTGACCTCGTTATCACGCTGTCCAATGACGCAACTTCTGACCCGAACGATGCCGCCGATATTCTCACCGCCATCTTCTTCAAGCTTGACGGAGATCTGAAGCTGACCCCGGTTTCGGCACAACTAGGTGACGGCAGCACGGTCATCGGCCATCGTATGCCACTTGGTTTTGACGGGAATGTCGGTGGGGAGTGGGCGTATCGGAGTGATTTGGATTACGGCACAAGTGGGGTGGTCGAAGGAATTTCCGCCGCCAACTTGAAATGGTTTACCGCGAAGAACCTTTTCGGCGGCCCGAACCTTGAAGGGCCCAAGGCACCCGCCGGCGTCTGTTTCGGCCTCACCACAGTCGATGACCTCCCCGGCAATGATAAGGGCAGCATCAGGAACAAAGGCCTGATCCAGAACTCGGTTGTATTTGTTCTCGACGAACTGCCGCTAGACTTTGCGCTCGCGGACATCTCAGACGTTAGTTTCCAATATGGCACCAACCTCAAGCCACTGTCGGAGATCAGTGGCGCAATGATCGCCGCGTTTCCCGAACCGAGTACGGTCGCGCTGGTGATCGTCGGTTTGATGGGAGCATTTTCGTTTGCGGGGTCTCGGGACAAGCGGTCGTAGCCGATTCGCTCAGAACGTCTGCTCCGCTTGCCTTTCTTGCTGGGTCCTCTCTCGTGGTCCCAGACTGACGCCTCAAGCGGCTCGAAAAAACGGGGGCACTTCACCCGATTTTGCGCTAGAAATGCCGCGCCACAGTGACGTCAATGGAGAGGCGCAACTGCTCAATGGCGAGCTTGGTCAATTTGTCGGGTCGCTCCACTTCCAAGCGACACGACCCGTGAAGATGTTCAAGCGTGTGCCACAAGCGCTTGCCAATCGTCCATTGCCGATACCCTCTCGATTTCGCGGCGCATTCCGGACAACGAGGGCCAGTTCGCCAAATCCAGACGAGAAGTTCCGACACGCCATCAGGTTCGTCGGCCCAACCGCTGGCACAATCGGGGTCGATTACCAAAAAGTCGCCCGCTTTGAGTGTTTTTTGTTCATTTTTGAGAATCAAAGTCGGCTTGCCCCAATTTATCAGCACATAATGCCAGCCAGTATGGCGGGACACAGGAATCGGATTCTGACCGTACTGCCGGTGCCCCCACGCCAGATAAAGAAGATCCAGCCGCGCGCTTTCCGGGCAAACCCAGCGTGGGCGCCCCGGCGGCGGCAGATGTAAGGCCTTGGGAAAGACACTCATCTGTTTATTCTGATAGCCCAAACAATCATGCCAAGCATCGCGATCATAAGCGCATTTGGTGAAAAATGTGGGAGAATGTCCGCAGGGTCTCATCCGCCCTCTTCTTTAGTACCCCCATTTTCTCAATCGAGCAATCACCTTCTCCAAGACCGGTGCCCCCGGATACACAACCCTATCCAAAGTCTTGGGGACGGTCAAATAGATTGGCTTGAATGCGAACCGAGTCTTAATGACTCTCGCCGGAAGCTCGCGATGGGAAACGAAGGGAATTGGTGTTGCATATCGCGGGCTGATTTCGTAGGAGTTGCGCCTGCGAGTTTCCACAGATTGAAAGGACGATAAGCTATGCCGGTACCGCTTCACGTGAATTTGAAGAACCAGGTCGCCGTGATCACCGGCGGCGGCGGCATCCTGTGCAGTGTGATGGCCAAGGCGTTGGCCGAGTGCGGGGCCAAGGTTGCCATTCTGGATCTGAGACCGGAGCTCGCGCAGAAAGCCGCCGATGAAATCAACAAGGCCGGCGGCGTGGCGCGCGCGTTTGCGTGCAACGTGCTCGAAAAACCGAGCATCGAGCAAGCTCACCAGCAGATCAAGAAAGCATTCGGGCCGGTGGACATCCTGATCAACGGAGCGGGCGGCAATCACCCCAAGGGCACCACATCGAAAGAGTTTCTCACCGTCGAAGATCTTACTCAGAAAACGGACGGCGTCGTGACGTTTTACGATCTGACGGTCGAGGGCATCCAGTTCGTGTTCAACCTCAACTTCCTCGGCACATTCCTGCCGACGCAGGTGTTCAGCAAGGACATGGTGCTCAAGAAACACGGCAACATCATCAACATTTCCTCGATGAACGCGTTCAAGCCGCTCACGAAAATCCCGGCGTACAGCGCCGCCAAGGCGGGCGTCAGCAATTTCACCCAATGGCTGGCGGTCCATTTCTCGAAGGTCGGCGTGCGCGTCAATGCTCTGGCCCCCGGTTTCTTCCTCACGGACCAGAACCGCACGCTGCTGACGCAGGCCGACGGTTCATTGACGGCGCGCGGCAACACGATCATCAGCCACACGCCCGCGGGCCATTTTGGGAAACCGGAGGATTTGATCGGCACGTTGCTGTGGCTGCTGAGTGACGAGGGCTCGGGCTTCGTCACCGGGCAGGTCATCGCGGTGGACGGAGGTTTCAGCGCGTTCAGCGGCGTATAGCGGAACCTGTCGGAAGACGTAATCGCGGCCACGAGTGGACACAAATTGCTACGAATCATTGGTGTTCATCCGTGTGGATTTGTGGCTAACTGTTGCTTCAACACGGTTCATTTGATGGATCGTCCCGTGACCGCAGGCTTCAGCCTGCGCGCCCGAAAGGGTGCGGAAACCGGCAAATGAAGGCTGACGGGATACTGGCATTTTCAACCAAGGAAACAGACAATGAGCACACCACAATCTGAAATCGGCCTGATCGGCCTGGCAGTCATGGGCGAGAACCTCGCCCTCAACATCGAAAGCAAAGGGTTCCCCATCTCCGTGTTCAACCGCACGACCTCGAAGGTGGACAACTTTATCAACGGGCGCGCCCAAGGGAAGAAGTTCTTCGGCGCGCACTCACTGGAAGAATTCGTCGGCTCATTGAAACGCCCGCGCAAAATCATCATGCTCGTCAAGGCCGGCCATGCGGTGGACGAATTAATCGAGCAATTGGTGCCGCTCCTCGAACACGGTGACATCCTGATCGACGGCGGCAACAGCCATTTCCCCGACACCATCCGGCGCACGCAGTACGTCGAGAGCAAGGGATTGCTGTACATCGGCACGGGCGTGTCGGGCGGCGAGGAAGGCGCGTTGAAAGGCCCGTCCCTGATGCCCGGCGGCAGCCCCGCCGCGTGGCCGCAGGTGAAGAACATTTTCCAGGCGATCTGCGCCAGGACACCCGACGGCGAACCGTGCTGCGAGTGGATCGGCGAGAACGGCGCGGGCCATTTCGTCAAGATGGTCCACAACGGCATCGAGTACGGCGACATGCAGATGATTTGCGAAACGTACGACTTGATGAAACGCGGCCTCGGCATGACCAACGAGGAAATGCACGACGTCTTCACCGAATGGAACAAAGGCGAACTCGACAGTTATCTCATCGAAATTACGCGTGACGTTCTGGGTTATAAGGACGAGGAAGGCAAAGAAGTCGTGGACCTGATCCTCGACGCGGCCGGCCAGAAGGGCACCGGCAAGTGGACGGTTGTCGCCGCGCTCGACGACGGCATGCCGCTGACCTTGATTGCCGAAGCCGTGTTTGCCCGGTGTCTGTCCGCGGTCAAAGAGGAACGCGTCGCCGCCTCCCAGGAAATCAAGCCCCGGGTCAAGAAGTTCACGGGCGACAAGGCCAGGTTCGTCAACGATCTCCGCGCGGCGTTGTACGCGTCGAAAATCGTCAGCTACGCCCAGGGCTACCAGCTCATGCGCGCCGCCGGCAAGACCTACCAGTGGAACCTCAACTACGGAGGCATCGCGCTCGTGTGGCGGGGCGGCTGTATCATCCGCTCCGCGTTCCTCGGCGACATCAAGAAGGCGTTCCAGCGCAATCCCGAGTTGGTGAACCTGTTGCTCGACAAGTTTTTCAAGAAGGCCGTAAGCAGCCGACAGGCCGCCTGGCGGCGCGTCATAGTCAAGGGTGCGCAGCTCGGCATCCCGACGCCGTGTCTGAGTTCGGCGCTGGCGTATTTCGACGGCTACCGGAGCGACCGGTTGCCGGCCAACCTGTTGCAGGCGTTGCGCGACTACTTCGGCGCGCACACCTACGAACGCGTGGACAAACCGCGCGGCCAGGCCTTCCACACGAATTGGACAGGCCGCGGGGGAACGACCACCTCGCAGACGTATACGGTGTGACGAGAAAGCACAACGGGCTTTCTCAGACGTTCGGCCCTATTTGAATCGTTGCGGTATGGATTAGTGAAAGGAGCATCCGATGAAGATTGAACTGAGGAAGAACTGCCAATACGCGCTGGTCGTGCCCTCGAGCATGGGGATTCGGATTACGCCTCCCGATGGGCAGCCGGTACATTGCGCCAGCTCGTTGATCATGCAAGCCACCAGCGCGGAGACGAACGTAGCCAGCGTGGCGTCGTTTCTGGGGCTGCCAGTCAAGGTCCTGACGACCTTCGTCAAGGGCAGTCCGATCGCGCATTTTATCAAGGACAACCTCAAGAGCCGCCACATGGACTACGAAGCCGTCGAGGTTCCGCAGGGCGGCCCTTGGGGCTATCGGCATCAGTTCAATATCGCCGATAGCGGTTCCGGGTCGCGCGGACCCCGCGTGTGGAACGATCGCGCCGGCGAAGTGGGCCGGACGCTGAACGTGAAAGATTTCGATCTGGACCGGATCTTCGGCAAGGAAGGCGTTCAGATCGTCCACCTGTCGGGCCTGATCGGCGCGCTGTCGCCCGAAACGGGGACGTTCTGCCTGGAACTCGCGCGGGCGGCAAAGAAACACGGAACAAGGATTTCATTTGACCTGAACTACCGCGCATCGTTTTGGAAGGGTCGCGAGAAAGAACTTGCCGCCATCTTCGCCGAAATCGCCAGCGTGTCGGACATCCTGGTCGGCAACGAGGAGGATTTCCAGCTTTGCCTCGGCGTCGAAGGGCCCGAAGCCGGCGGCAAGGGCCTCACGTCGAAAATTGACGGCTTCAAGGGGATGATCGACCGCGTGAAGAAGGCCTATCCGAACGCTTCGACGTTCGCCACCACTCTTCGCGAAGTCGTCGATACAAACCATCACCTGTGGGGCGCGATCATGGCGGCGGGCAAGGACTGGCACGTCGTCGAGCCGCGCGACATCACGGTGCTCGACCGCATCGGCGGTGGCGACGGGTTTGTCGGCGGCATGCTCTACGCGATCCTCAAGGGATGGGAACCCGAGAAGTGGGTCCAGTTCGGATGGGCCAGCGGCGCGCTGGCGACGACGCTTCTGACCGACTATGCCCAGCCCGCGGACGAAGATCAGATTTGGAGCATCTGGAAGGGCAACGCACGCGTCCAGCGGTAAGCAGGGCATTGGCGTATCGTGCCGCGTTCGCGCATACCGTGTATCGAGTCGTCGACATTACGACGCAAAAGAGCGCCGGGGAACCAGACTCGTCGGGCACTCGAATCCAATGAAATTGTCGGCTCGCGACAAGTAGCATTATGCGTCCGTGCCCATTCCTGCGATTCGGTTCGCTTGTAATCGGCACATGCCGCGTGTAATTTATTTCTGCTGGCCGGTGACAAATCGCTAAGGAACCAACATGTCTACATACTTTGCACGTGGCGGGGCAAACGATAACATCGCCACCGCGGACAAGCGCGAGGCGCTGGCGCAAGCCCTGAAAATCATCGGCAGAACGCCGCGCAAGGTGCTGGTGCTGCCGCCGGACCATACGCGGCTGAATTCCGACGCCGGGGAGTTGACCCACCTGCTGTACGAACTGCTGGCGGGGAAGGTCGAAATGGACATCATGCCGACGCTAGGCACGCATACGCCGATGACAGAAAGACAACTGCGCATGATGTTCGGCGACAAGATTCCGTTGGACCGATTCAAGGTGCACGACTGGCGCAACGGCCTCCGTCACGTCGGCGACATCCCCAGCCAGAAGATCCGCGAGTGGTCGGGTGGCCTCGTAGACTATGACGTCCGTGTCGAAGTCAGCCAGCGGTTGTTCGCGGGGTACGACCTCATCCTCTCCGTCGGCCAACTCGTCCCGCACGAAGTCGTCGGCATCGCCAATTACACCAAGAATATTCTGACCGGCGCGGGCGGCGCGGACACGATCAATAAATCGCATTTTCTCGGCGCAGCCTACGGCATGGAGCGAATGATGGGCCGGATCGACACGCCGGTCCGACGTCTGTTCAATTACGGCGCCGAAAAGTTCCTGCGCGATCTGCCGATAGTGTACGCGCTCACCGTGATGGAGAAGAACAAGACCGGCGACGGCATGATTATGCGCGGGTTGTACGTCGGCGACGACGTGGAGACGTTCACGATTGGCGCGCGGCTGTCGCAAAAGGTCAACCTCGACCTGCTCGACAAGCCGTTGCACAAAGTGCTTGTCTACCTTGATCCGCACGAATTCAAGAGCACCTGGCTCGGCAACAAGGCGATTTACCGCACCCGGATGGCCATGGCCGACGGCGGAGAGTTGATCATTCTGGCGCCGGGCCTCAAAGAGTTTGGCGAAGACCGCGAGATCGACCGGCTCATTCGCAAGTACGGTTACCGGGGCACGCCGGCCACATTGGCGGCGGTCAAAGCCAACGCGGAGCTGCAGAACAACCTCAGCGCCGCGGCGCACTTCATCCACGGCTCCAGCGAAGGCCGGTTCAAGATTACCTACTGTCCCGGCCGCGACGTCAGCCCCGACGAGATTCGCTCGGTCGGATTTGAGGCCGGCAACCTCGACGCGATCGTCAAGCGTTATCAACCCGAAACCCTGAAGGACGGTTTCAACCGCCTGCCGGACGGCGAGGAGATTTTCTACGTCAGCAATCCCGCGCTCGGCCTCTGGGCGTTGCGCACCCAGTTCGAGGCGGCAGCGTAACGGTGGTCTGCGGGTTCCTGAGCGGACGTCTGAAACGACACCAAGCGGTTTGCCATTGACCGAGACCGAATCGGAAATCTAGTATCATTGCCTATGCTCGAAAACACCGTCCGACGGATGCCGCGTCCGCAGGATGTCGTGCGGCTGACAACGCTGGAGTTACGGGAAATCTTTTTGATTACCAACCTGTTCACCGCAGGACAAATCAGCGGCGTCTTCACCGACCTCGACCGACTCGTGGTGGGCGGTATCATGCCGCTCCGGCCGATTGAGTTGCCGAATCACAAGGAAACCGGCGCGACCCATTTTCTGGAACGTCGCGAACTTGGGGCCATTAACATCGGTGGGCGTGGCACGGTTCACGCGGATGACAAGACGTTTGCGCTGGATCGCCTGGATTGTGTTTACGTGCCGATGGGATCCAGGTCGGTCGTGTTTGAGAGCAAGAACGCGGTCGATCCGGCGAAGTTCTATTTCCTGAGTTGTCCGGCACATGCCAGCCACCCCGCCGCGATGATGAAATCGAAGGACGCCTCGCCCGTTGCGCTCGGAGCGCAAGCGACCTCGAACCAGCGCACGATTTACAAATATATCCACAGGGACGGCATCAAGAGTTGCCAATTAGTGATGGGCATGACCGAACTGGCGGAGGGCAACGTGTGGAACTCGTTCCCGCCGCACACCCACTGGCGGCGCACGGAGATTTACTTCTATTTCGACCTTGGGGAAAAGGTCCTCGTTCACCTGATGGGCGAGCCACAACAAACGCGCCATCTGTTACTGCACAACGAACAAGTGGCACTGTCGCCAGCGTGGTCGATCCATTGCGGTTGCGGCACGGGGAACTATAGATTCATCTGGGGAATGGCGGGCGAGAACCAGGTTTTTGATGATATGGATGAGGGAAAGCCCATTGATCTCCGCTGAATACTGATGCAGACCAAACGCTTTTCCAACAAGGTTGCCATCGTCACCGGGGCCTGCCGGGGCATTGGCGAGGGCATCGCGCTCGCGTTCGCACGTGAAGGTGCGCACGTCGTAAGCGTTTGCGCCCACGACACGGCACAGATCGTGGACAAAGTGAAAGCTGGTGGCGGACGTTGTACCGGGTTGACTCAGGACTTCAGCACGTTGACCCAACAGACCGCCGCTGATCTGGTCGCACGGATTGTGAACGACGTTGGTCGCGTCGATGTTCTGGTAAACAACGCCGGCATCATCAGGCGTGCCCCGTCGGCGGACCATTCTGAAACAGACTGGCACGATGTCATCCAAGTGAACCTGACCGCGCCGTTCTTCCTGTGTCAGGCGGTTGGAAAGTGGTGGCTGACGGGCGGACGGGAGACGTCGTCATCGGACGCGCGGCTGAGGATTGTGAACGTCGCCTCCCTGCTTTCGTTTCAAGGTGGTATCCTGGTGCCTGCGTACGCGGCGAGCAAGAGCGGCATCGCCGGGCTTACTCGGGCACTGGCCAATGAATGGGCCAAAGAACGGATTAATGTCAATGCTGTCGCGCCCGGCTATATTGCCACCGACAACACCAGGGCATTGCGCGAGGATGCCAAACGCAACCAGGCGATCCTCGAACGCATTCCGGAAGGTCGGTGGGGAACGCCGGAGGACGTTGCGGGGGCGATTCTGTTTCTCGCATCAGAGGACGCCGATTACTTGAGCGGCGCAATCATGAACGTGGATGGCGGCTGGCTGGCGCGTTGAGAATGAATTTGACTGGGGTCAGCCAGATTTTACAGCGTGGCCCGGTACAGCAATACGTTGCATCAATTCTTTCAACATGGGATTGGCACGCGAAATTACGAGGGGTGAAATGCGTGAGGCACCACCTCCAGTTTGCCAACGGTCTTGAGGTTTTTGCCGCTTTTCATGTCACCGTTTCGTGTCGATCAGCTCGATAGTGCTCGGATTGTCAGCGGCTGGCGAATTGACTTCCCGTGACAGCGGGTAAAAATCCATTTCGTCAGACGGGCACTGCCTCAGCAGCAGCAACCTCTCAGGCTCGTGTGTTTTCGGGTCCAACCAAGCCGTCTCAGCATCCCGCGTGAGAATCACGGGTATCCGGTTGTGAACGTCTTTCAAGAGCTCGTTTGCCACAGTTGTGCCCACCGGAACCAAGCGGTGTCAAGTGGTGCCGGAAAGGGAATGACAACGGCGCGTGGCTTTGGTATAGGAGCGCCCCGATTCACGCATGAAAATTGGAATCCCGAAAGAAATTGTGCCCAACGAACGTCGCGTCGGGCTGACGCCGGACTCACTGGGCGCGCTCGCCAGGGCTGGCCTGGAAGTGCTGGTCGAAGACGGGGCCGGTGAGGGCGCCTTTTTTTCGAACAGCGATTATGAGCGAGCGAAAGCCAAGATCGTTAGCGTGAACGCGCTGTTCGGCGAATCCGACATCGTCGTCAAAATCCACAAGCCACTCGATCATCCGCGGCTCGGCAAGCACGAAGCCGACGCGTTGCGTGAAGGCGCGGTGCTGATTGCGTTCCTCTACGCGGCTGTTAACCCTGACCTCGTGAAACGCTTGGCGGCGCGGCGGGTCACAGCCTTCAGCATGGACGCCATTCCACGCATCAGCCGCGCCCAAAGCATGGACGCTCTTTCCTCTCAGGCGAACGTGGCGGGCTACAAGGCGGTGTTGATTGCGGCCGCTGCTCTCGGCAAGTACTTGCCGATGATGACGACGGCGGCCGGCACGATCCGGCCCGCCAAGCTCCTTGTGCTTGGCGCGGGTGTGGCGGGATTGCAGGCCATCGCGACGGCGCGACGGCTTGGCGCAGTCGTGTGGGGCTACGATGTGCGGCCCGTCGTAAAGGAGCAGGTCGAAAGTCTCGGCGCGAAGTTTCTGGAGTTCGATCTCGGTGTCCGAGACGCGGAAGACAAGGGTGGTTACGCGAAGGAGCTATCTGACGAAGCGAAACGCAAGCAGCAGCAAATGCTCGCCGACAAGACGAAGGAGTTCGACGTGGTCATCACCACGGCATTGATTCCTGGGCGGCCCGCGCCTCGTCTGATCACCAAGGAAACGGTCGCCGCCATGAAACCGGGTTCGGTCATTGTGGATCTGGCGGCGGAGACCGGCGGCAATTGCGAATTGACGGAAGCCAACAAAGAAGTCGTCAGGCACGGCGTCACGATCATCGGGCCGACCAATCTCCCCAGCACGTTGCCGGTGCACGCCAGCCAGTTGTACGGGCGGAACGTCGTCGAGTTGCTCAAGCTGCTCGTCAAACCGGCCAAACCCGCGTCGGGCGACAAACCCGCAACACCTGCCGCGCTGAATCTGGATTTCACCGACGAGATCATCAAAGGCGCGTGCGTCACCCACAACGGAAGCAAGCCGGCGTAAGAACGGATCGAGGAGCGAAGAGAGACGGGCGAGGAGGGCGGCGGGGGCGCGGGGCGTGAGCGAAAGCGGGGAACGGAAAGCGGAAATGTCGAGAATACAGGGTCGACCGCAACGACTTGCTTTCGCAGCATTTTACGGGCTTTTCAGGTTTGACAATCATCGAACCGTAGGCGGATAATCTCTTATTATTCGGCGAGTGCTTGCCCTCGTTGGCATCCTGTCTTGGGTCGCAAGGGGGAGATCGATGAGGAGCACAACAGTCGGCGGTTATAGCGGTTCGTGCGCCGTCAGTACGACAAAGGAAATCCTGTGTCCCGCAATTCCCAGGACTTTTTTGCCTGCTTCGGTCATTCCTCGGATCCAGTTTTGCCGTCCTGTTCGACCAATCTCACGAAAGGACTGAACACCATGAAAACCAGACTTACCGTCGCCATCGGGGCGCTGACGCTCGCCGCCATTACGGGAAGCGCAATGGCGCAGACGTACACCTACACCGGGTCGGAGACGAATATTACCCTCCCGCCAGGCACCTACGACATCACTGTCTATGGTGCTGCGGGAGGCAACAGCCTCTACAGCGGAGGCCTCGGTGCTGAAATGGAAGCCCAATTCAACTTTGCCACAGCGGTGAACCTGACCATTCTCGTCGGAGGTAGCGGCGGCAGCGTCGGTGCCAGCAACGGAGGCGGAGGCGGCGGCGGCAGTTTCGTCGTCACTGTCATCGGCAACGTCACAAACGCATTGGTCATCGCCGGCGGTGGCG
>JBEKUF010000107.1:0-12054 GCA_049515295.1 Verrucomicrobiia bacterium
GAGCACGCTGGTGAGCATGGCGGGCGGCATGTTCCTGTTGTACGAGCCAGTGAAGAAACTCAGCGCGGTGCGGATGCAACTGCAGGAGAGCCTGAGCGCGGCGCAACGGGTTTTCCAGGTGCTGGACACGAAGCCGACGGTGGCCGAATCGCCGCGGGCGCGGGCGCTGCCGCCGATGCGGCAGTCGATCCGGTTCGAGAACGTGAGTTTTTCTTACGGCGAGAACAGCGCGGTTCATCGCGAGGGCGATTCACCACGAGCGGCGCTGGAGTCGGTGAACGTGGAGGTGTTGGCGGGCACGGTGGTGGCGGTGGTGGGCGCGAGCGGGGCGGGGAAGACGACGTTGTTCAATCTGGTGCCGCGATTTTACGATCCGACGAGCGGCGCGGTGAAGATCGACGGGGTGGACATTCGGGAAGGGACATTCAAATCGTTGCGGGACCAGATCGGGCTGGTGACACAGGAAACGTTCTTGTTCAACGACACGGTGGCCAACAACATCGCCTACGGAAAACCGGGAGCGTCGCGCGAGGAGATCATCAGCGCGGCCAGGCGGGCGCACGCGCACGAGTTCATCCTGCAGACGCCGCACGGGTACGACACGGTGATTGGCGAGGCGGGGATGAAATTGTCGGGCGGACAGCGACAGCGTCTGGCGATAGCGCGGGCGGTATTGAAGGACCCGCCGATTTTGCTGTTGGATGAGGCGACGAGCGCGCTGGACACGGAGAGCGAGCGGGTGGTGCAGGCGGCGCTGGATGAATTGATGTGGGGCGGACGAAAGCAGAAGTCGCACACGATGCTGGTGATTGCGCATCGGTTATCGACGGTGCAGCACGCGGATCGGATCATCGTGCTGGAGAAGGGGCGCGTGGTGGAAGAGGGGACGCACGACCAGCTTGTGGCGCGGGGCGGTGTGTACAAGCGGCTGCACGACCTGCAGTTTCAGGGGTGAGGCGGGAAGCGTTGTAAATCGGAAAAACCGTTAGAACCGGTAAAACCGGAGAAGCCGGCAAGACCGCATATCGCACCCACTGTCGGTTCGAGTCTTACTTGAGGAGGTGGTTACCTTCTGGTTGGCTGCAGGTTTCGTTTCGAGAGTTTTTTTGCTTGGAAGTTGAGGCGTGTAGATGTTACGATGTAGGCTGAAACGCAGGTTTTCCTTGTGGTGTAAGGCGGGGCGCGGAGATATGAGGAAAGCTATCGAAACGACGGCTCTCGTGGTTGGAGTGCTCGGCCCTGTTTTGCTTATCAGTCCCCTCAGCGCACGTGCGGACATAATCTACGTTGCGAACGAGAACAACAACACAATCGAGGAGATACCGTCCGGTGGTAGCGGATCGGTTTTCGCCACAAACGGCCTGGATAGTCCGGAGGGCTTGGCTTTCGATAGCTCGGGCAACCTGTACGTGGCGAATCTGGGCAACGTCGATGGAGCGGTTTATAGCAATAGCTCGATTGAGAAATTCACCTCCGGTGGGGTCGGCTCCATTTTCACCACGAACGGTCTGAATGGACCATTAGGGCTTGCTTTTGACAGTGCAGGCAACCTGTATGCGGCGAACTACAGCGTCGACGCGGTCGTAAAGTTTGCGCCGAGCGGGGTGGGGTCACTGTTTGCTAGTAGCGGGCCCGGTCCGGCGGGCATGGCGTTCGATGGCGTCGGCAATCTGTATGTTGCGAACCTACAAAACAGCACGATTGAGAAATTTGGGACGAACGGGGTCGGCTCGGTTTTCGCCAGCACGGGCGTGGATGGCCCGGTGGGCCTGGCGTTTGACAGCGCAGGTAACTTGTACGTGGCAAACCATGGGAACAACACGATCGAGGAATTTGGGACGAATGGCGTCGGCTCCTTGTTTGCCGACACGGGGTTGGACGATCCAACGTTTCTTGCGGTGGAGGTTCCGGAGCCGGCGAGTTGGACAATGGTGGCTCTGGGGTTAGGTGCCCTGCTCTGCGGCTAGCGATTGCGTAGGCGGTCGGCGTGACCGCCTTGGGATTTTGAGCTGAAGGGTTCGCAAACCGTACAAAGTGGGGAGCGATCTTGAGTGTCGCAAATGGGGAAGCTCTGCTGAGGGTGTGGGCTGTCGAGGCCGGCGTTGCTCAAGTGGGTGTCTAGGGCAGCCAAATCGGGGCTTGCGATTTTGGGGATGGTTAGGATATACTATTGTCCCAGCGGGGCAGGGTAAGAGCTTGAAGAAACGAGCCACAAGTCGCCTGTTCACATTGCTTCTGGGTTTCTGCGTTACGATCCCATGTACACATGCTGATAGCATCTACGTCACGATCGGGATCTCCCCGGGCAATCCAACCAACGGTATTATGGTGTTCAATACGAGCGGGGGAACCGGGTCGGTCTTCGCTGCCGGCGACACGGGCGCGATCGCCTTCAATCCTGCCGGTAGTCTTTACGCGGTAAGGGCAGGCGACACAATTTACAAGTACGATTCGAACGGAAACTCATCGCTCTTTGCCGACTCTAGCTCTGGCCTGAACGTACCTTTCGGTCTGGGTATCGACAGTAGTGGCAATCTTTACGTCGGCAATTATGCCTACAACAACATCGAGAAGTTCGATTCGAGCGGGGGAACCGGGTCGGTCTTCGCCACAGGTATAACCGCGCCCATGGGACTTGCCTTTGATAGCAGCGGGAACCTGTATGTGTCGGACCAAGCCGGCGGTAACATCAAGAAGTTCGATTCGAGCGGGGGAACCGGGACGGTTTTCGCCACAGGTCTAACCGGCCCGTGTGGTCTCGCCTTTTCTGACGGTAACCTTTATGTCGCGAACGCTGGCAACAGCACAATCCTGAAGTTTAATTCGAGCGGACAAGTATCGACCTTCACATCGACCAACTTGCTCGCGTTTCCGTTTGGCCTCGCCTTCGATAGCAGCGGCAATTTGTTTGTAGCGTGCCCGGATAACGGAAACCTTTTGAAATTTGACCCGAGCGGGAAAGGCTCAGTCTTCGCATCGGGTTTGGTGGCTCCCGTGTGGGTTGCCATCGCGCCAGTTCCCTTCCAAATCACGTCCATCGTGGTCACCAATAGCGGCGTGGACGGCAACAACGACCTCTTGATCACTTGGAACACGAGCGGCACGACGAACAACCATGTGCAGGTCACCACCGGCACGGCGAACGGCAGCTACTCGACGAACGGTTTCGCGAACGTGGCCAGTATCGTCGCCACCACCGCCACGACCAATTATCTGGACGTGGGCGGCGCGACGAACACGACGACGGGCGCACGCTACTATCGTATCTCGTCCCCGTAATGAGGGTGTCCTAGCCTGTGTTGCTCTCGCCGTGGTTATCTGCGGAGCCGCGTGGTGCGTCGTCTCGGCAACTGAACCGTAAAGATTCGCAAACCGTCCAAAGCGGGGAGCCATCTTGAGAAGGCTCAACTGGGGAACCTCTCCTGAGGGGGTGGGGCCGTCGAGGCCGGCAATTCTAGGTAGTAGTGAACTCCTATTTTGTGCTTCCCTCGCGGTTTCAACAGGGGTTTAATGCGGTGCGTACTTGATAGCTTACGAAAGACTGCGAGCAATCAATGGTTCCGAGGATGAGTAAATCGAGTCGGTCAAGTGACGTAAATCCACTCCTCAAAGGAAAAACAAACATATTCATCGTGGCAATGTGGGGTTCAGTCGTCGCCGCCCTGTGGTTTGTATTCCGACCATTTCCTTGGTCACTGCTGATTGCGGGAGCTTGCTGCGGGGCGCTTGGCGGTTACATGCAGTTGCAAAGCGTTGCGCAATCGCGTGGGGTATTTCTGGCTTCGGGATCTGTTTTCGGCGTTGAGCGGGCCCTCACATCGACGACGTGGGGGAAATTGTACCTCGTCTTTCTTTTGTTATGCGTGGCTTGTTTTTTTGTTGCCGCAGACGTCCTGTATCGAAGGACTTTGGCGGGAGCCGTGGCTTACTTCGCCATGGGATTTGTGAGAGAGTGTGTCACGCTCAGGATGTCGTTCTCCCTAGAAAGGGATGCGAAGGACGCCTTGAAGCTTTAGGTGCGCTACCTTGCTAGTTCAAACCGCAAGGTTCGCCAAGCGTCCAACGCGGGGAGGCAATTTACCTCGTTCTTATCTCCACTGACGCCACGGCTGACAGGACGGCGGTTCCTTCGACCAAGCTCAGGACAGGCTCCGACCGCCACCACCAAGTGCGAAGGCGAAGGATCCCCGCTCATCGCGCGCGGCTACAGCGGGGCGGCTACCACGGAGGGGCCTTGACTCGGGGAATGCGAATGGGGAGACTGGGAGGGTAGAGAATCGAGATTTTTGGGGATGAGAGAGAACGCAGTTAACGAGTGCGGTTGCCTTCCATGATCGGGTGGGTGTTGAGGATTTTTGTGTCGGGGATCGGCGGGACGTTGCGCTGGCGGGTGGAAGATCCGTCGGGGTTGCTGCAGGACACGCCGGAGCGGTCGTGTATCTTTGCGTTCTGGCACAATCGGATATTTTTGTTGCCGTACCTGTTTCGGAAGCACTGGCATTCGCGGCAGCGGGACCGGGTGGCGGTGTTGGTGAGCGCGAGCAAGGACGGGGAGTTTCTGACGGGTGTGTTGGACAAGTTCAATTTGATATGCGTGCGGGGGTCGAGCAGTCGGCGGGGGAAGGCGGCGTTGCGGGAGATGACGGAGATGGTGAATCTCGGGTACGACGCGGGGATCACGCCGGACGGGCCGCGGGGGCCGAGGTACGTGTGCCAGAGCGGGGCGATCAGCCTGTCGCAATTGACGCAGGCGCCGATTATACCGGTGTCGTGGGATGTGTCGCGGAAGATCACGATGAAGAGTTGGGATGGGTTCATGGTGCCGCTGCCGTTTGCGCGGGCGACGTTGCGGATCGGGGCGCCGATGGTGGTGGCGGCAGGGTTGAGCGATGAGGAGTTTGAACAAAAACGACTTGAATTGGAAAATGTTCTGAGGGCGTTGGGAACGGATTGACGTTCGATATCCAATATCCAACGCCCATTGGACGGTGGACCACGTGAAACTCCGGGACGGAGTCAACGTGGCCTTCGGAGCGGGTGGAGCTGGAGAAAGTGTTGAAGACGTTGGCGGGGATTTAGGGAGCGTCAATCAGGAGGCGTCAACGGATTCGGGTAGCATTTCGACGGGCGACCAGAGCTTCAAGTGTTGCGATATTGAGACCTGCCTCGGGTTTTTTTGAGACTGCGTTTCGGTCAGATCAGCCGGGTAGCACCTGGGAGTTTGCAGCCCAAGCCTGAACCGGATTCCGTGCAGCACTGGAAGTCGGGAACTCCCTCTTCAAACACGTTCCAAGGCACGTTGTCTGATCACGCGGTCAAGTTCCGCCTTCAACTCAGGCCGGTTCGTCAGGTTGACCCTGCGCAAGGCGCCGGGGGGCGCGTGGCGGACGCTGGTTCCCCCGTGTTGGCAGTAGCGGATCGCGAGACCGACATCGGATATCAGGGTTGATCCGATGAGGTGAACTCCATAGTCAAAGAACAGCGGGTTGCAGGGCACGGTCGGTCCGAGCAAGACACGGTACTTGGCCTGGGGCGTACGGCTGACGACTTCCAAGAAGGTGTCATTGATAAGCGTCAAACCGGTAATGAAGACGATCTCCGTGTTGCGGAGCGCAGGTTTGGAGTCATTCCAGTGGATATCGCCGGGGCGCGGCTGAAGCTCGATGATGGTCACGGGATATCCCTGTGCGCGCCAGATTTCCGCCTGTGTGAAGTGTCCGATGAAACAACTGCGGCAGTGCTTGACCATTTCGGCGAATGGGTCCACCGCGTTGGCATCGAAGATGTCCGTGGGAATCGGCAGCGATCCATTGAGGCAGGCTTTGACCGCTGCCAATCGGAGAGCATCATCGGAGTCGGCGAACATCTCGGCGATTTCGGTCACTGGCCGACCGAGCAAGTCCCCGAGATAGGAACTCTGGTAACACGTGTCGGCTGCATTGTAGGGTCGGAAGAAAGTCGCCAGGGCAGGTCGGTCGCAATTGGCGATTACCCAATGGAGAAATATATGCAGGTCTTTCAGGCATGGCGCGGGCTGAGGCAGTTGCGCCAGCAGGCGTGACAGGATTTGTCGGTTGATCGGCATGTGGTCTCTCCTTTAGAGCAGCGTTTGGATGCAGACGGCAAGGGCCAACCCGAGGACAAGCCAGTCCGCAAACCCCAGTTTACGGGTCGACGCGGCCCCGGTTCTTGGCGCCATGCGCCGCACGACGAGCATCACCGACGTGTCATGCGCCCGGCACATTTGGGATACGAACAACGGGACAATGATGGGCAACCAACTCCGTGGCGCCCACGGGCGCAAGCGCAACCCGCGACAGCGTTGGATGTCGTAGATCCGCCGGGCTTCTGTCAGTGAAAGGGGTACGAAGCGCACGGCGGTGGACAGCAGTGTCCCGGCGGCGGTTGGCATCCATCGGTGCGAGAACAGGGAGATGATCTCGCGCGTGCTGGTGATGCTGATGAACACGAGGTTGGCGAGGAAGAGGCACTCCAGCCGCAAGGCGTATCTCGCGCCTTCAACCACGCCCCAAGACAGGGCCTCTGACCACAAATGTGCGTGTTCGTATCCGATGGCGATGAAGAGAAGTAGTGTTCCGGGCAATCCCAACACGTGAGCCCAGATGAGCAGCCGGTATTGAGACGCGGTCGCTCCGCAGGTGAACAAGAGCAGAAGAAGCCCGACAAACAACAGCAACTGAGGCAGGAACTCCTGTCCCAAGGCGGCGTGCAAGCAGACGGTCAGAAACAACGCGAGCCGTGTCAGCGGATGCAGCTTTGTCCACCAAGCGGCAGTCACGCGACGCCTCCCTGTCGTGCTGTATCATCCACGATGTGGCCGGCGCGAAGCGTTACCACACGAGTGGCCACGGCCTTCACAAAATTGGAGTCATGCGATGCCAGCAGCGCAGCTCCACCCTGGGCGCTGAATTGCCTGAGAGTTCCGGCGATCTGGCCGAGGCAATCGCAATCGAGGCCGACCGTCGGCTCATCCAGGCAGAGCACCGTTGATCGCCCCGACAGCGTCGAAGCCAGCGTGAGACGCCTCTTCTCGCCGTAGCTGAGCGAAAAGGGAACGCGTTCGGCCTGTGATTGCAGTCCCACTTGTGCCAATGCCTGCCGGGTTCGGCTGGAGACTTCCTGTATGGAGAGGTTTTGATTGCGCGGCAGGAACGAGCACTCTTCGAAGACGGAATGCGCGAACAATTGACTGTCGGGGTTTTGGAAAACCAAGCCTACGGCATCCATGCGCTTGGCGGGGCTGGCACAGATGATCCGCCCGTTGTCAGGCTCCAGCAGTCCTTTGACCAGATTGAGCAGGGTGGTTTTGCCTGATCCATTCGGGCCGACCACGGCGACGATCTCGCCCGCGGCGACCGAGAGCGACACGTTATCCAATGCGGCCCGGCAACCGTTGTAGCCAAAACTGACCCGCTCGATCGCGAGGACGCGCTCTCTATCACAACTGGAACGGCCCGTCCCGACGGCGTCCGCAGGTTCCATGAACAATCTGGGTGGTGGTGAATAGGCCACTGGTGAACCGTCGAACACGATCCGGCCCTGCCGCATGGACACCAAACGTGAGGCCCAAGGCACGAGCCGGGGCAGGTCGTGTTCGATGAGCAGCACCGTCAGCCCGGTGTGCTCCGTTTGCGCAGCCAGCACGTCGAACAGAAGATCGGCCGTCGCTTCGTCGAGGTAACTGGTGGGTTCGTCGAGCAACAGGACTTTTGGGTCGAGGGCCAACATGCTCGCCACAGACAGACGTTGTTTCCATCCCAACGAGAGTGTGCTCACGGCGTGGTCGCGCATCGGCCCGAGACCGAAGAGATTCAGACAGCGGTCCAACTCGCGCTCGCGGTCGAAGTCCCCCGTCCGCTGCTGCAGGCTCAAGGAAATTTCCTCGGTAACTGTTTCGCCAAAGAGTTGGATCTCGGGGTTCTGAAGCACGACGCCGGCGAATCCCTCGCAACCATTCTGGGTACAGTCGCGTCCATCGAGCCAGAGGCGGCCGGAGGTGTGTCCCAGCAAGGCGACTCGATGCAGCCCCGCCAGATGCAGACCCAAGGTTGTCTTGCCGGAGCCCGAGGGGCCGATAATTCCCACGCGTTCCCCCGGCTGGATTTGCAGGGATACGTCTTCCAGCAGCGGCACGTCCGTACCGGCGGCCTGAAAGCTCAACTGTTGGGTCCGGATCAGGCCTGCACCCTCAGCATGCGAGTGATTTGCAAATTCCGAATGCGAGCCCAGACAACCAGTGCCAGGGCCGCCGCCGCCGCATTAAGGACTATTGACGTGACGGCCTGCATTCCGAACAGCGCCTGGGTAACCTTCGTCCACGGGAGCCCCAGCACCTGGACGCGGAGCAGCATCATCGCGACGTTGCTCAGGAACCCACCGACGATGGCGGACACGAAGACGCGTCCACGAGGAAAGCGCCGGAACAGGGAAAAACCCGCGTCGTGGAGCAATCCCTGGATCACGGCTGGAATGAGCTTGAGCGGTCCGGGCAGCATCGCGCCGGGGAACGCGAAAATGGCCAGCGTACCCCATGCAAACTGGTAAGCCGTCAGCACCCCGAAACGGTCGACGATCAGCCGGGTGAGCATCCACAAAACGACGGGGAGGAACATGTCGAGGCGGACGAAGTTGGTGACTCCCGAGGCGTGGAGCAGGGATTTGGAGAGTTGACCAACGGCGAAGTCAAGGGCCACAACCGAGCCGATAAAAACCCAGTGTCTTGTTCCCAGGCACCCGGCGCGCGTTTCGGTTTGAATTGGATTCATATGTCAGAAGCGATCCTGTGTGGCGTTACGTTATGGTGCAACCGGCACTTTAGAACTGGCTGAGAACCCGGTAAAACGCATTCGTCCATCCCGGCTGGATTGGTTCCGACCAATTGGTCGAGATGCCGGTTGCCACGATGTTCGTAACCGCCGTCCAACCGTTGGTTGCCAAGGTAAACGATCGCTCGATCGTATTGGTCACCCCAACCGTCAGATTGGTGATACCAAGGGAAATGGCCCCGCCCGAGATTACCACATTGAACACTGTGGGTCGGACCGTCAATTGCAAAGTCGGCCAGTAGGCGGGGGTGTAACTGGGGTCGTAGGCGCTGGTAAACGGCGCGCGGGGCATGCCGGTGGTGGGCACCGGGGTTTCATCGATTCTCAGAATCGCCCCATAGTTTTGCAGTTCCGCCCGGCTTGCCGGATTTTGAAGCGACGCGGTGACGTCCCAATAAAAGAAGCGGTCGTTCTCGTCCGTGAGGATCGGTCCTTTGACGGCGATAACCGAGTAATTCGTGTCAAAGTCGCCGCCGGGGTTGGTCCAGGGATTGACGCCGTCATAGGTGAACCAGGTCGCGCCGTCGGGCGGGTAGGTTCCGTCCCCCGTTCCCTGCACGAAACTCCTCGTCAGCGGATAGAGCGTGACATTTCGGTTTGTCGTGTAGTCCTGCCACACATAGAAGGACACACTGGCCGACACGATGTCGCTTGGCGAATAAGACCAGAGTTGCGGAGGGAATTGGAACAAACCGCGACAAATGGAGCCATCTTTGGTGGGGTCTGACTGGCCCATGCCGTCGATGACGACTTTGACGGTATGGGCGTGTCCGTAGTTGTTCGTTTGGTTTATCACCCAACTGTCGAGATACGTCGTCGTGGCGATGTTGGTAACAAAGGTTTGGGCCTGGAGGGACGGGCCGAGAGAGGCGATGGCCAGCCCGATCACCGGGGCTTGGAAGCAACGACGCAGCGCGGGCCGGGCATCCTGTCGCGTTCTTGCGTTCATCAGTAATAGTAAGGGAACCATGTCAAGTCTCCTCGTGTGGGGATTTGGGGGTTAACGAGCGTTCTGTCCCACAGGTCATTGCGCCAATCCACGTGTCCATCGAGATACAGGACGTTGGTACCGAGGCCGCCGAGGTGCCTGTGGCGTTCGCCCTCGGCGCGGGCATCTTCGGCGGTGTAAAAACCGGCGGTGTTGAAACCACCCGCCTGACCATAGCCCTGGCTCGGGTCGAGCGTTTGCTCGAACATGAGGATCGTCTTCGACGTGGCGGAGCAATGCTCCAATTTCAGGAAGCTCGGCTGCAGCGGCGCGCCGAAGGGCAGGCCGAAGAGGAAATCCTGTTCAAGGTAGGAATTCATGACGTAGCTGTGGTAGCCCTGGATGGACGGTTTGAAGGAGGCGCTGTAGGCCGAATCCGGTAGCGCTCTGGCCGACGGGCATTGCCAGATTCCGCCGGTTGGTTTCTGTCCGTTGGGAAACGAGCGCCAGGGACGCAGGCCCATGTAGGGGGGCAGCACATCGACATAGCAACATTCGTGCTCCGGATGGTTGGGGCTATATGTGAATGGAGGATTATTCCTGCCCTCATCATCGGTGTGGGGCAGGTACCCGTTGTAGTCGGAGGCGTAGAGGTAGAACGCCTGGCCCCAAGAGCGCAGGTTGGCGGCGCACTTTGCCTCCATCGCGATGGCCCTAGCTTTGGACAGCGCCGGCAACAGAAGGCCCGCGAGAATGGCAATCACCGCGATGACAACCAGCAATTCCACCAGCGTGAACGCCGGAGACTCCGGAGGGAGCCGTCGCGCACAGTCTTTGATGGGGTTACCTCGTCGAACTTTTGCCGCCACCTCGATTCGCGCTAGCACCGCGCCTAGCGCTTCTTCCGGAAGCACGTGAGGGCAGCCAAACCGACCACGACCAGAATCAGCGAGGACGGCTCGGGCACGGTCACGTCGAGGAGCGGACGGTACGGCGGCGTATCGTTGGCGGACGTCGTGTCGGCGCTCACGAACGTGACATAGCTTTGTGGACTGGCCCCACTACCGAGAGTCAGGAGCGCGCCGTTGTCTTGCAGTTCTGCCTCGGTTGTCGGATTGTTCAACAGGGAGGTGATGTCAAAGGTGAAAAAAGCGGCGCCATTTGGCGCGTCGCCGGCTTGGACGCTCACGGGCGACCCATTATAGACGATGGAGGAGGCGGTGATATCGGCCACGAAGTTGGCGGCATCATAATCGCCACCAGGGGTTGCCCAAGGGTTTGTCCCGTCATAGGTAAGCCATGTGGCACCGGCCCCGGCCGTGCCGTTCTTGGTACCGGTCCCCGCGACAAATGCTTGCGTCAGGGGGTAGAGGTACACGGTGTTGGCACCTGGCTGAAGAGCGGGACCAAACGCATAGAAGGACACGACGGCCGATTGGATGGTACCCGGCGAATACGAGAAGAGGTTCGCGGGAAGCTGAAACAGCGTGTTGCAGGGGGTGGTGCTGTCGACCACCTTGTCCGAGCCGGACGTCCCGAAATTCAACGTGGCGCTACGGTTGTCGAGATAGGTGTCCTGGGTGATTTGATAGGAGTATGTGGTTTGCGCCCAGGCGGCGGAGCCGGCGGCTTGAGCCGCCACGATGGTGGCAATAATACAGTATTTTGCGTTACACATGTCTGATCCCTTTCTTTTCCGATCCCATTTCACTTGTTTGTTCGATTTCTCTTACTGGTGTTCCGGCGCACTTCAGGCGCGGCAACGGCGCACGATGGCAGGGGGGAACAGAACGACTTGTTCGATCAACCGGGCCGGAAGCCCGCCTCTGCCTCGCGTTATATTCCCAGAAATATATCGTAGGCCACGACGCGTCAAGTGAAAAGTTTCACGGTCTTTTCATGCCATGCCCCTCCAATTGAAGTGTGGCGCGCTTGGCGGGTGGAGTGCGTCGGCCGGTTCTGCCAAGGGCGGGGGCGTCAGTTTACCCTTGTTTGCCCGGAATGGCCCCGTTACCATCCGGAGTGGAGGGCGCGCTCGAATCAGGTGGCTGAAATATCTTCCGATTAACGATCACTGCCAAAGATGATCGACAGCCGGTCAGATGGCCGCGAGGCGGAGGCATCCAGAGCAAGGTGCTCGTGGATGCAACGCGGAATCCTGGCCGCAGTGTGCGTGGCGGTCGTCGGGGGGTACGCCTACATGGGCCGGTTGGGCGGGGCGGAATGGTCACGTCTGAATGCAGCAGACGCTTACTACAATTTATTGGTACAGGGTTTCCG
>JBEKUF010000108.1:0-11568 GCA_049515295.1 Verrucomicrobiia bacterium
CGCACCTGACCCAGAAAGGCTCGGAAAGTTGGATTCCCGGAAAGAGTCGCTCGTAACACAACCGGATTAGCGAAGAATCCCACCAGCCCTTCAAACTCGGCCCGGCTCCGTCCGACCATGGGAGAAGCCACGAGGATGTCTTCCTGGCCGCTATGGCTGTAAAGCATCAGTTCAAAGGCCGCCAGCAGGACCATGTACAGCGTCGCCCCTTCGGATTTCGCGAGCGCCCGGAGCCGCCGGGCCAGTTCATCGTTCAGAGTGAAATCGTGCTGCGCCCCTCGAAACATCTGAATCGGCGGCCGCGGACGGTCGGTCGGCAGATTGAGCATGGGTAACGGGCCGGCCAGTTGTTTCTTCCAGTAGTCCCAGAGCCGTTCGCCAGCCGGACTCGCCAGCATTTCGGTCTGCCAACGAACGAAGTCCGTGTATTGAAGATCAAGTGGAGGGAGAGCCACTGGCCGACCGGCCTTTTCCGCCGGATACATCACGCCGAGTTCGTTCAGGATCACCGCGAGGGACCAGAAATCGACCACGATATGATGAATGACCAGCAACAGGATGTGTTCCTCTGCCGATCGAGTGAACAGATTCACCCGCATGACCGGCCCGCGTTCCAGATCAAACCGGCGCTGAGTTTCCTCGACCAGCCGGGTCTGCAGCTCATCCTCGCGCCAGGTTGAGGCATCGGTCTCCTCGAAGTGGACCGTTTGATGTTCGTGAACCTGTTGAACGGGTTTGCCGGAGTGCACCGCAAACGTGGTCCGCAGCGAAGGATGGCGATCCACCAGCGCCTGAAACGCGCGACGGAAAACCGGGATATCTACAGCGGAGCGGATACGCGCCGCAAAACTGACATTGTAAATCGAGCTTTCCGGCGCGAACTGGCACAGGAACCAGATCCCCTGCTGGTTATCGGAAAGAGGATAAGACGATTTGGACCCACTTACCTTTTTCCGCAGGAGTTGCGCAAGAAGGACGCGCTTTTCACTGGGTGAAAGATCGACAGTTGGTTGGGAGGTCAGGCTCATTCACCAAGCTTCTCCTCACCCAACATATCGGTGAGCAATGAGCCTACTTGCTCATCCGAAAGCTGGTCCAAATTGGCCAACAGACGTTCCGCATTTCGCCCCTCCCCCGGCTCGGCAACGGCCGGAGCCAGAGACGTCGTCGGGTTGGCGGCATCGGCTGCCAGTTGATCAAGCACTTGGGTCACAGCCTGGTCAACGCTAAAGCCCTGAAGGAATTTCACCACCGGTACGTTCACTTTCAGGTCAACCGCGATCCGGTTTTTCAGTTCGACGGCCATCAAGGAATCCAGTCCGAGATTGTTCAGAGATTGGTGTATATCCAACTTGGATGGGCTAAGTCCGAGCACTCGGGCCACTTGCTCGCTCAGGTAGGATTGCAGCAATGGCCGTCGGTCCGCCGGTTCGGCCGCAAGAAGGGCATCCCTCCTTTCGCTCGTGCGGCCCGACGGCCGGAGGACTTCGGCCTCCTCACGCCCCAGTTCAGACAGCAGTGGAGAGGCGCTGCCGTCCGGATAAAACTCTCGATACTGCTTCCAGTTGACCGGCACTGCTACGACCTGGGTTGCGCTTTGGCCAAGCAGTCGTCCCAGTATTTCCAGCGCTTGCTTGGGTGCGGTGCTGCTGATTCCCCGGAGCGCGAGGCGCGCGGCGAGGCGCTTACCTCCAACCGAATCCGCAAATCCCTCACCGGCCCAAGCGCCCCAGTTGATACTCAGCGCCGGCTGGCCCTGGGCTTGCCGGTGATGCGCCAGCGTATCGAGGAATGCGTTGGCGGCGGCATAGTTCCCCTGACCCGGCTGGCCCAGCACCGAACCCGCGGAAGAGAAGAGTATGAAGAAGTCCAAGGGATCGGCTTGGAGCAGGCGATGCAGCAGCCAGCCACCCATCACCTTGGGCCGCAGAACCGTATTCAGTGCCGCCGCATCGAGTTGCACCAGCAGTCCGTCCTGCAGCACGCCTGCCGCGTGCACGACACCCCGGATCGGCGGCCAACCCTCCGCGCGAAATTCGTCCAGAAAGCCGCTCAACTCTCCTTCATCTGCCACATCGACCGACGCCAGATGCACGTATGCTCCCAAAGATTCCAGTTCGCGAATGGCGGTGATTTGACGGGCCAGGCGGATTCCTGTTTTTACCGAACTCCAGGTCGAGCGCGGCGGGAGCTTGGTGCGTCCCAAAAGGATCAATCGCCGCGCCCCTTGCTCGACCATCCAACGCGCGACCAAGAGACCGAGGTCCCCGAGTCCTCCACTGATCAGGTAGCTGCCGTCCGACCGCCACCGGAGGGGACGTGCTGGCGTAGCGGATGGACGCTGGCGAACCAAACGGCCCACGTATCGCCGCCCTTCACGAAACGCAAGCTGATCCTCTCCCTCCGTGTTGGATATTTCCTCCCACAACTGATGAGCGGCAGCGTCACTCAGTGATGCCCCGGGTTCCAGGTCCACCAGCCCTCCCCAGATTGTTGGGTGTTCCTGGGCAATGACGCGACCCAATCCCCAAAGCGGTGACTGCGCGACGGACAACAGGGAACGCTTTTCTCCAGCCGCTTGAGCACCCTGCGTGATCAGCCACAGTCGCGGGAGGTCTGGCGATTCCGTTCGAGCCAGTTCTTGCACTAGCAGCAGGACACTACCGCAGCCCAGAGTCTGGGCGGCATTTAGCGAGGCCACGGTGGTCTCCTCTGGACGGGCAACATCAAGACTCCAGAGATGGACAATTCCACGACAGCCCGGCTGGTCTGATACCAAAGCCGCCTCGAAAAGTCGGTGGATGTCTTCCGGTCGCTCGGGGCGGACGCGAAAATGCTCACCGTCCATTTGCTCGTACGAATCCCCAGCGGAGACCAGGACGCTTTGTTCGCCCCGGGCTTCCAACAGCGCGGACAGCGCATCTCCGACGCCACCGTTGTCGGTAAAGATCAGCCAACTTGCGCGGCTCGCTGGCGCGGAAGGTTTTCCTGTCGCGCGCTCTTTGGGCTGCCACTGGAACTCATAAAGCCAGTCGTCGAGATTATCGACAGCCGCACGCGGTGTGTCTTCGCCCAGGCATTCAAAGCGAAGTCCCTGAATCTCGACCGCCACGCGTCCCGCATCATCGAGGAGTTGTACTTCTCCCGTTGTGGCATCTGCCTCCCGATGCTGCACCCGAGTGTGACTCCATAGATGACGGTCCGGACGACCATAAACCCGAAATTGGTCGATGCGGGTTGGCAGGTAGATGCCGCGTCGGCCCTTTTCAGTCGCTTCCGCTGCAACCGCAGCCCCGAGAACTTGTAACCCGGCATCGAGAATCGCCGGGTGAATTTGAAACCCATGAAACTCTTCCCCCGCCCCATCCGGCATCTGCACTTCACCCAACACATCGCCGTTATTCCGCCACAACTGGGAGATGCTCTGGAAGAAAGGACCGTAGTGGATGCCGCTTTCGCGGAGTCTCCGGTAATAATCCGGGCCGGAGATCTTCTCGGCGCATCGAATTCGCATCTCCGTGAGCGTCTCCGGCCCGGCATCCGGGGTGGTGGTGCTATTGTCCGGTTGAAGACAGACCTTGCCGGTCGCATGCAGCGTCCATGATGTGCCGGAATGCACGACGCCTGCCGGGCGACTGAAGATGTGAAAGGATGCCGATCCATCTGCGCCCGGAGACAGGATCACTTGAATCGTGCGGGTTCCGCCCTCGGGGAAGAAAAGCGCCTTGCGGAATTCGACATCCTTCAGCCCAACGGATTGCGCTCCGAAGACTTCAGCCGCGGCGGCCAAGGCCATCTCCACATAGGCCGAGGCGGGCAACACCGCAACGCCTTGGATGCGGTGATCATCCAGGTACGGCAGGGAATTCTTGTCCAGCGTGGTCTGCCAGAAATGAGTTCCGGCACGATGCGCCGATTCGAAATGGCGGCCTAGGAGAGCATGATCTCCCGTCCCGCTCCGAGAGACTTGCTCCCGGTGAGAGTCGGTGTCCTCCGTTGAGGGCTCGAGCCAACAACGCTCCCGTTGCCACGGGTAGAATGGGAGTCGAACGCACCGGCCTCCGGTCGGATAAATCACGTTCCAGTCGACCGGGTATCCCAAAGTATACAGCGCGCCCAGCGACCCGAGCAGGACCGTGTGTTCATCTTCCTCACGCCGCAGAGACGGAAGCACGGCGCCTTCCTGGCCGAAGTGATGAAACCCTTGTTGCATGGCGCTTAGTAGAATGGGGTTCGGGCTGATTTCCACGAAGATGTCGTGGCCATCTTCCACCAGGCGCTGAACCGCAGTGGAGAACAGCACCGGCTCTCGCATGTTCCGCGCCCAATAGAGCGCGTCGAATTCCCGCCCGTGGCCGATTTGGCCGGTCACTGTCGAGTAGATCGGCACGGATTCAGCCCGCGGTTGTAACCCTTCCAACGCCTGTAGTAAGTCCGCGCGCAACGGCTCCATCTGGGGACTGTGCGACGCAAAATCGACCTTCACCATGCGACAGAAGATGTCGCGACGCTGCAACTCATCCAGAATAGCTGCGAGCGCGGCCGGATCTCCGGACAACACCGTCGAGGTGGGACCGTTGCTGGCGGCGATCGACACGCGGTCTTCGGAGCCGACCAGAACACGTCGAGCTTCCTCGATGGACAGTTCCGCCGCCGCCATGGCCCCCTTCCCAACGATCCGCTTGAACAATCGGCTGCGATGACAAATGACCCGGACAGCATCTTCGAAGCTCAGCGCACCGGCGACGTACGCGGCCGCGACCTCTCCCAAACTGTGGCCCACCACGGCCTGGGGCTCGATACCCCACGAGCGCCACAAGGCTGCCAGCGCAACTTGAATCGCAAAGAGAGTCGGCTGGATGATATCGATTTCGCTCAACCGCGACTGCGCGGCATCGGTCGCCGTGAGTTCGGCGAGCAACGACCAATCTCCGTATGGTCGCATTGCCCGGTCGCAGCGTTCGATAGCTCCCCGGAATACGGCTTCCTGCTCCAACAGCCGTCGCCCCATGCCAAACCATTGGCTCCCCTGCCCCGGAAACACAAAGACGAGTTTTCGCCGGCGAGCGGAAGGCTTGCGGCCCGACGACAAACCGGGACGAGCCTCGCCCCGCAAAAACGCTTCCAAGCTCTCCATCAGTTGCGCCGGCGAATTACCGGTAACGGCGAGACGGTGGTCGTGGTGACTGAGCCGCACGCTGGCCGTGTAACAGACATCCGGCAACGACGCCGCGGACTCCGGGGTGACCAAGAAGTCTTGGTAGGCGCGAGCGAGAGACTGGAGGGCGTCCGGACTACGTGCCGACAGCGGGAGCAGGTGCGTGTCGATTTTCCGTTCTGCATCCGGTATTCCGATAATGGCCGGGGGCGCCTCTTCCAGAACCACATGAGCATTGGTGCCGCCGAAGCCGAATGAGCTGACGCCGGCCAATGCTGGACCGGACCCCACGGGCCATGGACCCAGCGTCGTTTGCACTCGGAGAGGAAGCTCGTCAAAAGGAATATGCGGGTTGGGCCTTTCAAAGTGCAGGCTCGGCGGGATCTCTCGATAACGGAGCGCCAGCGCCACCTTGATCAAGCCCGCGATACCGGCGGCGGCCTCGAGGTGGCCCAAGTTGGTCTTGACCGACCCCAGGGCACAAGGCCGTCCCGGCAGACGGTCGACGGCCAGCACTGTGCCCAGTGCTTTCGCCTCAATCGGGTCGCCCAACAAAGTGCCCGTGCCGTGGGCCTCGACGTATTGAACCTGGCCGGGCGAGACGGCAGCTTGACGGTAGGCTTCTCGCAGAACCGCCTCCTGGGCCAGCGGATTCGGCGCCATGAGCCCGTTGCTCCGTCCGTCCTGGTTCACGGCGCCGCCGCGAATGACGGCATAAATCGGATCACCATCAGCCAACGCTTTCGAAAGTAGCTTCAGCACGACGACACCGGCCCCCTCACTGCGAACGTAGCCGTTGGCCCGGGCATCGAATGCTTTGCAGCGCCCATCCGGCGACATCGCGCCGGCTTTGGTAAAATTGATCGCAATCGCCGGCGAGAGAATCAGGTTCACGCCCCCGGCCAAGGCCAGCGTGGACTCGCCGTTCCGGAGGCTACAGCAAGCCAAGTGCACGGCAACGAGGGATGACGAACAGGCCGTATCGATAGCGAGACTCGGCCCGTGGAAATCGAACTGGTATGAAATTCTGTTGGCGGCGATGCTCAGGGCATTGCCAGTGCCGGCGTAGGCGTCAATTCCATTGAGATCATTCCACTGTAGCCGCCCGTAATCGTTGGTCGCGATGCCGATGAATACGCCGGCCTGGGTGCCGCGCAGACGCTCCGGCACCTGCCCCGCGTCCTGTAACGCTTCCCAGGTCACCTCCAGTAAGAGGCGTTGCTGTGGGTCCATGCGCAACGCCTCCCGAGGGGAAATGCCAAAGAAATTCGGATCGAACTGGTCCACCTGCCCCAGAAAACCGCCCCAGCGAGTGTTCATTTTGCCCGGCGCCGCCGGGTTTGGATCGTAAAACGCATGTTGGTCGAAGCGGTCAGCGGGAACTTCGCGGATGGCATCCACTCCGTCTCGCAGCAATTGCCAGAACGCTGCCGGGTCGTTCGCGCCGGGAAACCGGCAGCCGATACCGATGATGGCTATCGGTTCGTTCTTCGTCTTCCGGTCTTGGCCGGCCCTGGTCGTTGACTCCGACACCTCCGGTGATCCTGCCAAATACCGAGCGAGAGCCTCGATGGTCGGGTACTCATAGACCAGAGCCGGAGAAAGCTTTCGTCCCAGCCACTCGGCGAGTTCACCGGCCAGGCTGACCGCCTCCGTTGACCCGAGTCCGTAGCTGGCGAAGGGCTCCCGGATGTCGATCTCATGAGACTCGATTCCCAGCCGCTCGGAAAGTTTGGAGAGCAACCACGTCTGGATGGCTTCTGCGTTGGTAGGATTCTCCGCCATCGCTCAATCCTCACCGAGTCTTTCCAGCGTCCCCTTCAGGAAGCTGGCTTGGCAAGCGTGGCGCTGCACCTTGCCGCTAGTGGTCTTGGGAACGCGCCCAGCCCGGAGCAGCACCACCGTGTGGACCCGCACATCGTGCTCTTCAGCCACCGCCCTCCGAATGGCCCGAACCACGGCCTCGACATCCAGCGGCAAACGCCCGTTTGACTGAGAGCGCGCTTCCCCATCCGGCGGGTTGCGAACCGCCGGTTGGTACCGGGGATCGACTTCGGCGGCGATGATCAGGTGTTCTTCGCCGGCGCCATCGACCGAAAACGCCGCGCAGCAAGCCGGCCGTAAGGCCGGGTGACTCTGTTCCGCCGTCAATTCAATATCCTGGGGGTAAAGCTTGCGACCGCTCATGATGATCAGATCCTTCAGGCGACCGGTGACAAACAATTCGCCATCCTTCATAAATCCCAAATCCCCGGTGCGCAGAAACGGTCCCTCCCCGGTGTCCTTCAGGTAGGCCCGACAAGCGCGTTCCGTATCCTCGGGTCGGTTCCAATACCCCTGAGTCACGCTCGGGCCGAACACCCAGATTTCGCCCACTTCATCTGGTGCGCAAGCGGTCAACAATTCCGGATGAACGATGACAATCCTAGTATCGTGCAGGGCGTGGCCGCTGCCGACAAGTGTCCGCACATTCTGGTCTTGGGCGCAGGCGTCGACGACGTGGTTCTGTTCAAACGCTGCCACTTGAATCGTGCGGAACATCTCATCTCGTAAAGAACCGCCGGAAACCAGCAGCGTGGCTTCGGCGAGGCCGTAACATGGATGGAAGGCGCTGGAGCGGAAACCGCGAGAGGCAAAGGTCGCTGCAAATCGTTTCATGGTGTCGGCGCGGACCGGCTCGGCGCCGTTGTAAGCCACATCCCAACTGCTGAGGTCGAGAGTTTCACGTTGTTCGGGAGTAATCCTGCGGGTGCACAAATCATACGCGAAATTGGGGCCGCCGCTAATCGTGGCTTGGTAGCGCGAAATGGCCTGGAGCCACCGGATCGGCCGCATGAGAAAGGACACCGGTGGCATCAGATAACACGGACGTCCCTTGTACACCGGTTGGATGATTCCATTGGTCAGCCCCATGTCATGGAAGGCCGGTAGCCAGGTGACAGTGACACTGTCCGGGATGAGCGCGAAGACGTGGTTAATATAGGCTGAATTGTGAAGGAGGTTCCCGTGACTGATCACGACGCCCTTCGGTTCCGCGGTGGAGCCGGAAGTGTACTGGAGCAACGCCACGGTGCTGCTGGTCACGGCCGGATTTCGCCATTCCTGCGCCAAGCGGCTGGTAACCTTGTCGGTGGCCAACCAGCGCATCTTCTGCAACTCGGGAGCCTGCGTGAACAGACCTTGCGTGTTGGCGAGAATCGCTGACGTCGTGAGTACCACCGAAGGCTGCGCATCCCTGATGATGGCCAGAAGCCTGGGGAGGGTACGCTGTGGCAGAGCCAGATTGGGCGGAGGCAGGGGGACGGCAATCGCCCCGGCATATAAACAACCAAAGAAGGCGGCGATGAACTCGAGACCTGCTGGATAGAGCAGCAGCGCACGCTCCCCACTTGCTTGGTGGCTTTGGAGCAGCGCCCCAATACTCCGGGCTTGGCAGTCCAACGCCGCATAGGTCAGATGATCCCCTTCTGCTTCTCCATCGACCAAATAGGTATAGGTTCGCTGTTCAGGCTGCTGAAGCGCTCGCCAACGAAGAATCTCGACGAGCGTGGAAAGCTCCACGATTGGATCAGCAAGAACTTCCTTCATCCGTACCATTCTGGGAAAAAATACCTGTCCACACTGCAAGTGTAATACCCTTTCTCTCTCATCCACCTGTCCGCACCGGACAACGTTTTGTTGCGTTGGCGGTAGTTGTTGGTTGCTCAAGCCGAGTTCGCTCGGTCTGAATGACAATACGTTTGCACCCCGCGCGGGGCTATGGGGTGTTTACCCTATGTGAGATTCCAGTCGTGAGGTTGGAGAGTCGAACCGCTTCCACCCCTGTACCATGTAAATACTTGTAGGTCCGCGACGCCCGCGAGAAATCGCGGCGGCTGTTGCTGTAGGGCATTGCAACTCGGAAACGATGCCTCACCAGTCTGGGTGAAGATGCCACGTTTGTCGGCCCGTGCGATGTACGAATTTGCCGGCGCAACATCGGTCCTGCCCATTTGAGAGTTGGTCTCCAACGAAATTGTGCAGAGAAAGCTAACTTCGCCAAAGGCGGTTTTCGTTTGCCTGCTGTGCGCGGCGGAACATCTGATCCAACACACTTTTTTCCAAATTCTTGCCACCGCCATGCCCGGCGACCGCTCAGATCCATAGATCCCGGTGGGGTGAACACCCCATGGCGCCCGCTTGGTCTGCCCGCCTACTATCCGAAGAACCGAACATGAAAGATCCCGTCCAACGGGGCTGGCAGGACCACCACGATCAAGATGCTCACCACGCTACTGAGCGGCGCGATCAGCCAGGAAGTCATCGATGTTCTGACAGTTCTGAACGCGCTACGGGCGGATTCTCTTCCTAAAGTGATCTTCGACCTATGACAACGTGTCGGCAATTGCCGGAGATCAGCACGGAACTCAAAGCTGCCACGGCCAAGCTGGAAGCTGGAAAACAGGGCGGTGTGTGCCTGGTGAAGGTCGGCGGCGATTGGCGGCTGAACGAACCAGTTCCTTCGTGGACCGGCGTGCTGGGTGAGCGAACTGCGACAAGTGTGCGGGTGGTGCCGGAAGATTTGGGAAAGTGGGACACTTTGCTGGTGCTGTTCTTGGTGCATGGCCAGGGGTGGTGCGTGGAGAAGAAGATAGATTTTAAGGTTGAGGCGTTGCCCGCGAATTTGCAGACGTTGCTGCGGCAAGTCACGGAGATGGGCGCGCCAAAATCAATGGCCAAACGGCTGTTAAGTCGCGCTTGGCATTGGCAGAAATCCTGGCGAAGAAATGGGCATGCGATGCCAAGGGGGGGCCCGCTCTCTTCGCTCCGGTCAGCCTGCTGGTCCTTGTCGACTCGTCGTCTCTTCAGACGAGGATGTCAATAAGACTGGCTGGCAGACGGCCAGACTGTCCGTGAGTTCACAACTTTATTGTTCGCACCATACGCTTGCTGCCTCTAAGTCTGTCGCCCAGTTCACAACTTTATTGTTCATGCACCAAAACAACTGTTGTTGGTAATCAAAGAGTTGCAAATTTTCGGGTTCAAAACTTTATTGTCCGACTACAGGGCACCCCGTATCAGACAATTCACCAACAAGAGCGTTTGCTCTTGTGCCAGGAGCATGAGCAATGGCGATTCTCAGCTTCGTGCGTTACCCTCAGCTTAAAGGGTGAACAGAAGCATGAGCCTGGCGCCCAGGGTTGGATGGCTTGTGGTGCGGGGGGGCGATACCCTGCCACAGCGAACCGTTCAGACCGGCTCCCCGCTTTGGACAACTTGGGAACCTTGCGGTTTGAACTTCCCAGACTGCCACTTACTGGCTGGGTTGCAGTCGCGCGCGCGCCTTCTGCGCTGGGGTGAAATCGGGCTTGATCCGCAACGCCTGCTCGTAATGCTGGATGGCATCCTGCGTGCGCCCCAGCCTCTCCAACGCGAGACCCAGATTGTAGTGCACTTCGGCAAGATCAGGCTGGATCCGTAGCGCCTGTTCGTAATGCCCGATCGCCTCCTGTAGCCGACCCGTTTGCTCCAAGGCGACCCCTAAGTCGTTATGCGCTTCGGCGTAATCAGGCTGGATCCGTAGCGCCTGTTCGTAATGCCCGATCGCCTCCTGCAGCCTGCCCAGATCGGCTAGGGCAAGCCCCAGATTGTAGTGCGCCTCAGCGTAATCGGGTTTGATTCGCAGGGTCTGCTCGAACTGCTCCACCGCCTCTGGCGTCTTGCCCAGTCGGGCCAAAGCGACCCCCAGGTTGTTGTGCGCCTCGGCATAATCGGGCTTGATGCGCAACGCCCGCTCCCAATGACTGATCGCCTCCGTCAGCCGGCCCTGTCCCATCAAGGTGGTTCCCAAGTCGTTGTGCGCCTTGGCATAATCAGGCTTAATTCTTACCGCTTGGTCGTAGTGGTCGATCGCCTCTTGCACCTGGCCCGCCTTCTGCAGCGCGGCCCCCAAATCGTAATGTGCCTCGGCAAGGTCTGGGTTGATCCGTAGCGCCTGCTCGTAATGCCCAATCGCTTCCTGAACCCGGCCCGATTGCAGCAGTGCAGTTCCCAGGTTGTTGTGCGCATCGGCAAAATCGGGCTTGAGACGTAGCGCCTGTTCGTAATGTCCAATGGCCTCCGGCACCTTGCGTGTCTGGAGCAAAGCATTCCCCAGATTATAGTGGGCCACAGTCAAATCGGGCGCGAGACGCAACGACTGCTCGTAGTGGCCGATGGCCTCCCGCACCCTGCCTTGTCGAGCCAACATGGCCCCCAGGTCGTCCTGCCATTCGGCAGACTGTTTGACACTCGCCAACAGGGTAAACACCACCGAGAAACCCAGCAGGAGGCTCCAGCCCCAGCGCACCGCGCGCCGCCAGACCGGCTTACAAGCCACTGCGCGCTCCAAACTCAAGAGGCCAACCACGGCCAGTAGCACCAATGCGGGC
>JBEKUF010000109.1:0-11533 GCA_049515295.1 Verrucomicrobiia bacterium
AGCCGTATCGCAAGAAGCTCATCCCGATGCTGGATGATGTCATCGCTGCCGGCGCCGAAGCCGGCGCGCTCGGCGGCTGGTTGAGCGGCTCCGGCCCCGGCATCGTCTGCATCACGGAGCAAAAGGAAAAAGCCGTCGCCGAAGCCATGGCCAATGTCTTCGCGAAACAGCAAATCCGCTGTGACACGCACGTCCTCGTGGCCGACAACGACGGGACACGCGTGAAGCGGGCTTGAACGCGAAGCCCAACGGTCTCAGGGAGCCGATACCGAATTTGCGTCAGGGCTTTCCTTCAGAGCGGTCGTTGCCCGTCGCTGCCCCTCGGCAGACTCGCGTTGCGCTTCGTCGCGGAGCCCTTGCTGCTCGAGCACTTTGGCCAGGGCGCCATGAACATCCGGCAGGTCCGGGTTAAGGCGCGCCGCTTCACGAAACTGTTCGGTGGCTTGTACCAGGTTTCCGCTGTTGGCCAACGCTGTAGCCAGATCATAATGATCGCTGGCGTTCTTTGGATCAAACCGCAGGGCTTCGTCATACTGCTGAATGGCTTCGGCAAACTGGTTTCGGTTCGCCAAGGCGTGACCGAGATTGACGTGAGCTTCGGCAAAATCGGGCCGCAATTCGATGGCTTGCCGAAACTGCGCTATGGCATCGTCAAGTTTTCCTGACGAGGCAAGGGCAACTCCCAGATTGTTACGCACCTCGGAAGCGTTCGGCTCCCGTCTAAGGGCTTCCTGATACTCCTCGATGGCGTCGGCGAATTTGCCCTGAGAGGCCAGAATGCAACCGAGATTGTAGCGCGGGCGAACCAGGTTGGGCTGCCGTCGCAACGCCTCGCGGAATTGCTGAGCGGCTTCTTCCCGCCGGCCCTGTGATTGCAGAACGCAACCGAGATCGTAGTGCGCCAAGACATACTTCGGGTTTGCCCGCAATGCTTGATGAAGCTGATCGATCGCCTCCGCCGGCTTCCCCTCGGATGCAAGCACAACGCCAAGCTGATCCCGCGCGGACCAGGAGTCCGGATTCCTCTTCAGCGTGGTCCGCGCAAACGTTCCCGAGTCTGTAAACGCGCGACTGTGTTGCCGGGTAAGTGTCGCCAGTGTCGCCAAGAGCGCGAGGCATAGGCCGATACCTGCGGAACGAGGGAATAGCCGCCACCTGTCCTGCAGCCACACGCTGCCGCTCGCAACCAGCGTAATGACTCCCAGACTCGCGAGGTATTGAAAGTGATCGGCCACAAACGAATACCGTTGGTACGAGAACGAGAAGATGCCGAGAAGCGGCGAAAGCGCGCCGACAAAAAATAGTAATGCGGCCAAGGGAGCACGGCTTCGGTTCCGCTGGACCCACAGTGCGGCCAACAACACCAGAAAACCAAGCGGGTAAAGACCGTCGACGCCCGTCAGGTGGTCGATCTGCCAACGGGGATAAATCGGGCACAGGCCGACGGGCCAGAGCAGCTTCCTCAGATAGAACCAACAGGCATGACCGGCAATAACAAGCCGTTGCGCCAGCGAGAAGCGTAACTCCCCGCTCGCGTTGCCAACGGTCTCACGTTCGATGCCGAGGGCCACCCATCCGTCGAGAAGCGCGACCGCCACAAATGGGATGAGCGGCAGCACATCGCGCCGCCAAGAGAGGATACCGCGTTTCCACCACAAGATCACCAACATCCCGATGGGCCAAACGACTGCTGTCGTCTTGCCCAGCAACGCAGCGACAAACAATCCCATGGCCATGGCGTACGATGACGGGGTCCGGTTCTCAGCGAATCTCAGATAAGTCAGGACCGTACCCAGAAAAACAACTCCTGACAGCGTGTTCTTGAGTTCGCTGATCCATGCCACCGATTCGACATGGACCGGGTGCAGGGCGAAGATCGCGGCGGCGAACCAAGCGCCCCTGATTTGCAAGCGACGGAGCACAGCCACGAGCAGCAGGGCCGCGCCGACGTGACAGGTAATGCTGATGAGGTGATAGCCCAATGGCGCGGTCCCCCACAGCTTCTTCTCGATCCAGAAGGCCGTATCGACCAGCGGGTCGAAGCGGTGAGTGATTCCTGGTTCCAGCCAGATCCGTTCCAAGCCACTCAGGGACGCCAATTCGGGACTGGTCATATGCCGCCAATCGTCCCAAAGGGGTCGCCCGTGCCAGACCGGCTGATACGCCAGGAACGTGGAAGCGGCCAAGAACAACGCCAACAACCAGTCCAGTCGCCCCAAACGGGGCTTGGGTTCATCGAGCCGGTTGTCTGCTCGTTGAATCTGGTCCGAGTTCATATCTCGCCCATTCAACCAGCAATTCACTGTGAGTTCAAGCGGGGGGCCGCCGCCGAAGAGATGCCACGTCGTCCACTCGGCTTTCCGCCAACGAGCGGAAGTAGCTGAGATTTTCCAATTCGATGGCGAGGTTGACATTACTGACGACGACATTGCTGGGCACGTGCAGCACGTTGGGCGCAAAATTGAGGATGGCGTTGACACCCGCAGCGACGAGCCGGTTCGCCACGTCCTGTGCGGCGGCGCTCGGCACGGTGATGATGCCCATGCGAATCTTGCGTGCGCGAACGAAGCCCTCCATTTTTTCGAGCGGCAGGATCGGCTGACCGTACGTCTTCCGGCGATTGCGTTTCACATCGACATCGAACCCCGCGACGATCTCGAAGCTCTCCTTTTCAAAGCCCTTGTAGGCCAGCAACGCCGAGCCGAGATGGCCGACGCCGACGAGCACGACCGGTTGAAGTTGTTTGCGGCCCAAGGCTTCGGCAATCCCGTCGCGCAGCTTCAGGACGTCGTACCCCAGCCCGCGGGTGCCAAAATGGCCGAAGCTGGTCAGGTCCTTGCGCAATTGGGTGGGTTTGACGCCCGCCGCCAGCGCAAGGGCCTGGCTCGACGCGGTCTGCACGCCGTCTTCGGCAAAACGATCCAGGCAGCGCAAATACACGCTCAGGCGATAGACCGTCTTTCTGGGAATCGCGACTCTCATGGGTTCGTTGCTATGCCAGTCTAGCGGTCGTGATACGGAATGTCAAAGTGTTGTCGTCACCTTCCCATCCTCACGGAGCATGATCCTTTAGGATATCTTGCCGAAGCGCGCCTGCCGCCGTGCTATCCGGTTGGAGTTGCAAAGCACGATCCAGTTGCTGGATGGCTTCCTCCGTGTGTCCAATATCGCGTAACGCGCTGGCCAGCGCCAACCGACAATCCATCTTATACGGGTTGATTTCCACGGCACGACGCAGGCAGGGAAGTGCGTTGGTGACCTGATTGGCTGCTATGTATAATTTCCCCAAATTGTAGGTCACATCGGCGTAATCGGGTGCAAATTCTTCAATTTGCAAACATTGGTCAATGGCCAGCTGGCGCGTCGGCGCGTCGGACGAACGGGCCAGCGCTCCGGCCAGGAGATATCGCGTACTCAATCGAAAGGGTTCCAGACGAAGCGATCGCGACGCATAGTCGACCGCGCCGCCCAGATCGCCCCTTTCCTCCGCGAGACGCGCCTGGCGGTCCAGCCAGTCCGCCGCAATCGGATGAACAACGGCCGACGCGCTGATTCCGACCCCCAGGATCAGGCACACCGCCGACGTACACCATTTCAGCCCCCCCGATCGAAACGCGAACCAAGCCGCATTGGATGGCGCGGCGCCTCTTCCGACCAGCAATCCCATAAGCAACCAGAGCAGGCTTTGGTTCGGCAGAAATCGCAGGTCCACATCCACCAATCCGTGGAGTATGAGGACGAGCATGGCCCCCAGCAACCCCAGCACCGCGCGGCGCTCGGGTCCTGTGGACTGCCGAACTGCGCGGATGCCACACCACATAGCCATTGTCCAAAGCCAGAGGGTGGCAAACAACCCAACCAGGCCTTGTTCCGCGGCGATTTCCAACAGTTCGTTGTGCGCATGATCGGTGACGTTGGTCGCTTTCGGTCGTAAGAAATACTCCGTCAGTCGGTACTGGGGATACACAGCCACATACGTCCCCAAGCCGTGTCCCAGAAACGGCCGCGCGGCAATCATGAAAACCGTAGCCTTCCAGATCGGCGGTCTGACGTCGGTCTGCCATTGATCTCGGATGTAGGATCGCGCCGACAAACTCGCAATCACGAGCGCCAGCGTGACGACGACGACGCGCGCCTGGCAACGTCGCAGAATTCGATCCCCAAGCCCAAGAAACCCGAGGAAGCCGACAGCCCCGAGCGCCAGCCACGCCCCTCGCGAACGGCAGAACAACATTGCCGCAATCAGAACAAGGTTGCCGAGAAACAGCCACGTTCCGCCGACGGTGGCGCCAATGGTCAGCGACGCCGCGAGGTACACTCCGAGAAAATCCCAATTCCCCAGCGTCGACAGAAACTCCGGTTCGAATTTCAGCCGCACCAAGCCATTGGCGGCCACCAAGACGGCCACTGCGATCCACCGCTGGCGAATCGGGCCGATCGAGTCACGCGGTGCGTAGGCAGCCCAAAAAAAGATCGCCACGTTTCCGCAGAGCCGCGGGAGCAGTCCAATCCCAAAATATGAATGCTCGCTGAACCGCGTGGAGACGACGGCGCTTGCCAGAACTGCCAGAACAGGCAGGCTCACCCAATGCGGAGGAAAAACGGGGGAGAGATCGGTCGCATTGTTTCCACCAGACGCTTTCCTGAGAAGCGCGGCACCGCCAAGGATCAGGCTCCCGGCCAGAACAATCTCGGGCAACGGCACCGTACAGTCGTAGCGAAAATGCGCCCACGACCTTGGCAGCCAACTCAGGGGAAAAACAAGCAATGGCGAGCCAAGGACAAGCGCCAACGCCGGTCCCAGCCACCTGCGATTCCACATGGGTCGAAGCTCTGTCGTCTGCTGTTTGTCGATGGATAAATCTATCAGACGAGACACGGGACGAAACGAAAAAAACGAGCCCCGGCGGCGCAGCGCCGGGGCTCGTTCGTTACCGTTATTGACGGTGATGCGCTAGGAAGATTGGGTTTCAGCAACTAACACGTTGACCGTAGTCGGCGTATCATTGGTGCCACAGGTGTATGGCAGGGAATTCTGCCAGGAAACATGTCCGTCGTTGAACAATATATTTCCACCCTGATCCTTGTGCGGAGCAACTGGCGTGTGTATCCCGCTAGATACCCAACGCGCCCCCACGGTGTAGCCTATGGACCCCCTCCCCATACCCATGCGATCCAAGGCAATGATCGAATCGGGCTGATCCTGCCAGTAAAGACCGGTGCAATAGGTATAGCTAACCCCCGAAACGCCCGGCGACTGATCTACGATGCTATTTGTCAGCCCGAAGCCGGGTTGCGCTTTCACCGCGGTGTCGCTCGGACAGGCGAAAATCTTCGCCGAGGTGACAATATTGCTGAGCAGATTGAATGAAGAGCATAGTGGGCTCTGCTGCGTGGTTAGCGGCATCCGGCCGTTGTAGCTATCGGCGTACATGGCGATGCCCAAGCCGATTTGTTTGAGGTTGCTCATGCAGTTTGCCCGACGCGCCTTTTCACGGGCCTGATTGAGCGCCGGCAGCAACATCGCTGCGAGAATCCCGATAATCGCGATGACAACCAGCAACTCAATCAGCGTAAAGCCGCCGATTCTGCGTTTCAGTAAGCGTCTCATGTTTTGGTAATGCCTCCGTGCTGTTGATTAAGAATCTAAACCTTCCCGCGTTGCTCGGGACCACCCCGCTTCGCGGCGGGTAGACCGTTAGTGTTTCATCACTTTTAACGCTACCAGCACGGTCAAATACTGTCAACATAAAGTGGAAGTCCCGCTTTTGGAGCGCTCGTTCTGACATTGATGAAACTTGAGTCTGGTTCCCATTCGCCCGCAATCAATTGCGCATGCGGCGGCAACCGTCAGACGAACTCACTCAACTGGGGCAACTCTTCATCGCGATTGTAAAAATGTGGCGACAAGCGCAGACACTTCCCGCCGTCTCGGATGTGCCGCAGTGACGTGATAACATTTGCCGCGTTCAGCCGGGCGTGCATCTTCGCCATATCTCCCCCTTCACATGACAGCGACACGATCCCCGATAGCCCCGGCCCTTCGGTTGGACCAATGACGCCCAACCCGGCCCGCGCGGCCTGTGTAATAGTCTGTCGCGCCAATGTGAGCACCCGGGCCTCCACCGCTTCCACCCCGCATTCGAAAATCAACTGCAATGCCGCTCGCAGCCCGATGATGCCCGCCAGATTCAAACTGCCTGGCTCATACCGACGTGCGTCGGGCTTGAATACCAACGATTCTTGGGCGATGAAATTCGGACTCAACGCGCTGTGCCACCCGACCAGCGGCGGATGGAACCGGTGGTAACATTCCTTCCGAACGTACAGGATGGCGGTCCCCAGCGGTCCCAATAGCCATTTGTGCGCGTCCGCTGCGGCAAAATCCACGAACTCCGCCGAAGTTCGTAACGCACCAAGACTCTGAATGCCATCCAGGCAGAAAAGTATCTCCCGCTCCCGCAAGAACTTGCCGATTCGATCGACATCGAGTCTCCAACCACTTTGAAAATGCACGCTGGCCAGCGATACCAGCCGTGTCCTTTGGCCTACCACCTGTTCGACATCCTCGACCGTGACGTTTCCAAACTGCCTCGGCTCGACAAACCTCACGTCTACCCCCCGCCGCGCCAGATCCATCCATGGGTACACGTTCGCCGGGTAATCGTCCCGGTAACACACAACCTGATCGCCGCGCTCCCAGGGCAATCCCGCCGCCACCATCGCCAGACCCATCGACGTCGATCCCACGAAGGCGATTTCCTCCTGCCGCGCATGGATGAGTCCTGCCGCCAGCGCTCGCGTTTCGCTGATCACCTCATCCGACAACACGTTCTCCTGGTTGTCACGCGATGCGGATTCCACATACTCTTTCATCGCCTCCGCCACGCGCCGCGGCAACGGGCTGACTCCCGCATGCGCAAGGAACACCTTGTTCTCACAAACCGGAAACTCCCGACGACGCAGGGCCTCGTCTCGCAATAGCTCGGGAATGGTCAGCGGATTCATTGCGGCTTGAATTCTAGTTTGTGTGCCGTTACAAAGCAAACGCGGTCTACCGTCCGGCTCCAGACGCCCGAGTGCGCGGAGGTGTGACCCAAGGCGCCCAATGACCAGATTTCGATGGTGGATGCCCGTGGTTCTCGCGACGTTGTGCGCCGCCGCCTACGCCAACACGTTTCGCGCTCCCTTCATCTTTGACGACTTTTTCACCATCCTGAACAACCCCTCCATTCGCCATGTGTGGCCGTTGTTCGACGTGACAGCGACCACCTCTCCCGCGCTCTGGGGACGTCCATTGGCTGCTCTGTCTTTGAAGCTCAACTATGCCTGGGGCGGCTACAGCGTCGTGGACTATCATGTATTCAACCTGTCTGTCCATTTTCTCAATGCCCTGCTGGCATTTGGCATCGTGCGACGCACGCTGGTCAATCTCCCCTGTGCGAACGCAGATCGCAAGGAACCGACCGGGCTGGCGTATGCCGTAGCGGCTTTGTGGATGTTGCACCCCCTGGCAACGGAGAGTGTCACCTATGTGACCCAGCGGACCGAGTTGCTCATGGGGCTGTTCCTTCTGTCGACGTTGTATTGTTTCATTCGGGGTACCGAGTCGCCGCATCGAACGATTTGGTTTGGCCTGGCAGTGATCGCCGGCACGCTCGGCATGGGCGCCAAGGAGGAAATGGCGGTCGCCCCCTTCCTCATATTGGTTTACGATCATGTTTTTGGCGCGTCATCACTGCGCGCCACCTGGCGCAATCACGCCGGTGTCTATGTGGGTTTGGCGGCGGGTTGGATCGTGCTTTTGGCACTCCAAATCACGACCAACCTGCAGTGGAAATCCGGCATCGACGTGTCTCCCATCGGCTGTTGGGACTATCTCACCATGCAGTGCGGAGTCCTCACCCATTACCTGCGACTCGCCATCTGGCCCGCGGGACTCGTGCTGGATTATTCCGACTGGCCACGAACAATTCCGCTCATGACCCTCTGGCCCCGGGCGCTCTTCCTCCTGGCGTTGTTGGTCGCCAGCATTTGGGCGATCCGCCAACGGCGGTGCTGGGGATTTTGGGGCGCGTGGTTCTTTCTGTTGCTCGCGCCCAGTTCCAGTTTCCTGCCTCTGCCCACCGAACCGGCTGCCGAACGCAGAATGTACCTGCCCCTCCTGGCGGTGATTGTCGTGGCGCTGGAAGCAGCACGGCGCTGCTGCCATGGCGTCTGCGGGCGATTCCCTCGGTTTCGGACCGATGCGTGCCTGTGGCTGCAAACCGCCGTGGCGCTGGCGCTGGCTCTGACGCTCGGCGTGGCCACGTTCGAACGGAACGCGCAGTATCGCAGCGAGGAATCCGTCTGGGCCGATGTGGTGGCCAAGCGCCCGGAAAACGCCCGCGCTCAAGCCAACCTTGGCATGGCCTTGCTCCAGGCAGGCAACGCCGCCGGGTCGATCCCCCATTTCCTCGAAGCCTTGCGTCTCGACCCGAACGAGCCGATCATCCGCAGCGATCTCGCCTCCGCGTTGGTGGCCAACGGCCAACTGGCGCAGGGCATCGCCCAATTCCAGGAGACGTTACGCCGTTCCCCCGATTATGACCCCGCTCGCGAAGCTCTCGGCTTGATCACTCAGGATGTGTTCAGCAACGCCATCGAACGCTGCGAAGCCGCCCTCGCGGCTCACCCCGACGACCCAGCCGCGCATGCGAATCTGGCCGAATTGCTCGCCGACATGGGTCGCCGCGACGAGGCCATCACCCAGTTCGAGCAAACGATTCGGCTCGACCCAAAAAACGCCGGCGCCCATTACAATCTCGCCAACCTCCTCGCCGAGTACGGCCGCGATGCCCAAGCCATTTCCCATTATGCCGCCGCCGCGCAACTGGCTCCGAGCGACGCCCGTATCCAAATCAACCTCGGCAACCTGTTCCTCAAGCAGGCCCATTGGGACCAGGCCATCGCCGCCTACGCCGGGGCGCTACGCGTCGATCCATCCGCCTTCGCGGCCCACAACAACATCGCCATCGCCCTGGCCAACCGCGGCGACCTCGCTCAGGCCACCGCTCACTTCCGCGAAGCCGCCCGCCTCAACCCGCACCAGCCCGATATTCACTCCGAGTTGGCCGAAGTTCTCGAACGCCAGGGACTCCACGACCAAGCCCAACGCGAATCCGCCGCCGCCCGCCGCCTCTCACAGCCCACGCCCCCAAATTAACACTATCCACTTGGCTTCGTTCCGAAAACGAACCCAAACTTCCTCCAGCCAATCAAACCCCACAACCAGCTTCGCCGCAATCGGTTACAATCGCATTTGGGATTCACGAGCTTGGCTTCGTTTGGTAAAAACACCTCTTTTGCCAGCCACCCCCTCCTACATATTGTGGTGCCAGCAGTCCCTCTTCCCGAGCCGCGCCCCATCAACGCGCCGATTGCCGACAGCCTCATCACCTGTCAAAGAACAACGCGGCCAATATATCGCAAAGCGATACGCAAGTCAAATACAAAAACCCAATAAAAATCCGGCCTGTCGTGCCACAGGAGCGAGTGGCAAGGCGCGACGTCTTCCGCCCTCCGCCTCTCCGATTAGTAAGCCTGCCGCGCCATGTTGCATAGAGCGTCCCGCCGGTGAATCCGCCCCGTCCCGCCGTGTCCGCTCCCGGTCGTAGAACGGGCGTCCCGCACGTTCGCCGCGTCCGTGCCCTTCGTGTCTTCGTGGTGAATATTCCCTTCCCGCCCGTTCGCCCCCGCCGGTGTAGCGTCGGCTGTCCCAGCCGAATCCTCCCGCACGCCCCCCCCGTCCCGCCTGTTCACCCGAAGCCGCCGTTTCTGGAGGGACGCGCTCCCGCCCACACTAAGCCTCGAAGTGTCGCGTCCACAGCCGCCGCCTTCACCCCTTAACGCACACGGTTACCACCGTCCACCTTTTTACATACCTTTTACTTCTGCATCAGCAATCAGGCGGTATACTCTCTACCAGCGCGAAACGGGTTTCGACCCTAGAGAAAGTCTGGACGTCACCAGACAAAAGGAACGCATGAGGCCGATTGCGATGCCGCTATCTGTTCGCGGATGTCTTCGGTGGGTGCCTATGAAAGCCCGGCTATTTCTTGCATGGTTTGCAGTATTCAGTCTCTCCGTCGTTTTCACCCGTTCGCAAACCCTCGTCACCTTCGATGATTTCAACTTGGCCCAGGATCAGTTTTTTCAGACTAACATTCCCGACGGGTACGAGGGTCTCAGTTGGAGCAATTTCTGGGTCCTGAACGCGGTTCTTCGCTCCAACATCTACGGCTTTTTGAACGGTTATAATTACGGGATGGTGTCGGCTTCCAACGTGGCCTTTAACGCCGCCGGTAATCCCGCCGAGATCGACTCGGTGACCAATTTCAATTTCCTCAGCGCCTACTTGACCGGCGCGTGGAACAGCAACCTCAATATCGAGATCGAGGGATTCAACGGCGCGCAAGAAATATACGACACAATCGTCGTGGCCAGCGCGACAAACGCAACCCTGTTCACGTTCAACTATCTCAACATCGACCGCCTTTACTTCAATTCCTATGGAGGTCAGGACGCCGGCTTCGCGGGCGGAAGCGGTGAGCAGTTCGCCATGGACAACTTCATGTTCGAATTCATCCCCGAGCCGTCCTCGCTGCTGCTGACCGCTCTCGGCGCGGTCGCGCTGTGCGCCTTCCTCAAACGCAGGCGAGCGTAACCTGCCTGTATCGACGCGCTTCCCCGTCAATGCAGCTTCACCGCAAAATCGGCAACGGTCGATTTCGCCACCCGCGCAACTTCCCAGGTCAACCATTCACCGAACTGCCCGCGCTCGTGTCAGGGCATTCTGGGCTTGGACGAAATCGGGCTTGATTCGCAACGCCTGTTCGTAATGCTCGATCGCCTCCGGCGTGCGCCCCAGCTTCTCCAACGCGACCCCCAGATTGTAGTGGGCGTCGGCAAGATCAGGATCGATCTGTAGCGCTTGCTCCCAATGCCCAATGGCCTCCTGCAGCCTGCCCAGTCGAACCAGGGCATGCCCTAGGCTGTTGTGTGTCTCGGCAAGGTCTGGTTTTATGCGCAGGGCCTGCTCGTAGTGCCCGATTGCTTCCTGCAGCCTACCTTGTCCCATCAGGGCAGCCCCAAGGTTGTTATGCGCCGCAGCGTAATCGGGCTTGAATCGCAACGCCTGTTCGTAGTGTCCAATCGCCTCCTGTACGTTGCCTGCCCGGAGCAAAGCATTCCCCCAGTTGTATTGGGCTTGGACAAAATCGGGCTTGAATCGTAGCGCCTGCTCGTAGTGCCCAATCGCCTCCGGCACCTTGCCCTGTCGGACTAACATGGCCCCCAAGCCGTTGTGCGCCTCGGCATAATCGGGCTTGAGATGCAGCGCCTGCTCGTAGTGCCCGATTGCTTCCTGCACTTGGCCCTGTCGGACCAACATGGCCCCCAGGTCGTTGTGCCACTCGGCACACTGCTTGACGCTCGCCAACAGGTTAAATGCTACCGAGAAACCCAGCAGCAGGCTCCAGCCCCAGCGCATCGC
>JBEKUF010000110.1:0-11406 GCA_049515295.1 Verrucomicrobiia bacterium
CGATTCGACAAGAGCGAGCCGACACTGTACAACGGCGAAGATTTGGATGTGCCGACATTTCTCCGGAGAAGTGTGAGTTTGAAGAGGTAGGGCAAGCCTCCATCCAAATGCATCTAATGATTGGGCCTAAGCCGAAGTCTTTCCGTCGAATACCTATCTAAGGTATGCATCATGTGAGATGGCGGGAAACGGGGGGCGGAAGACGCATACATATGTAACATATGTATGATGGCGGGGAGGCTGGAAATGGAGGGCGAGGGAACGGATACATAAGAAACTGATGTATCATGGCGAGGAGGTGGGAAAGAGGCGTGAGCCGTGGTCGGTTCGACAAGAGTGAGCCGACGCTGTACAACGGCGAAGACCTCGATGTGCCGACGTTTCTGCGTCGGAGCGTTAGTTTGAAGAGATAGGGCGAGAGGGGAAGGACCGGCTTCACCACGAAGTCGCGAAGATCACGAAGCATTCACGACCGTGAATGGACGCAGATCAGGGGGGGAGCTGATTGGCAGATGTGTAGCTGAGACCTGAACCTGTAGTATTCCGTGCCGGGTTGGGACACAGAGGGGGGTGGGGGTGGGGAGTCGGCTTCGAAATGGATCGATGTCCTGGTCCGAACTTCCCTAAACTGCCTGAAGTAGGCCCTTCCATGCCTGCCTATGCATGGGCTGGGTGTTCCACGCGTCAAGATGCTCGCCCACGCATCTAAGGAAAGTGATGCGAATACTCTCGCCCCCTAATGCAAGGACACTTCGCGCGAGATCCAAGAAGTCGAAGACGTAGAGATTCTGACCGCCAGCAAAGGCCTTGGTGATGCGGTCTTGAACGGCAGGGGTGCCTTCGCGCTCGGCCGCCGTCGTTGTGAAGAAGATATCCTTGATTTGACGCTGACGCGACTTGCGAAGCGTTCCCTCCACGTCGGCCAGCGTGAGGGTGCGGTCCTTGACCTCGACAGCGAGCACCACTTTGCCGTCGGCGTTGACGCATTCGAGATCGGCCGCCTGCCCGCTGGCTTCGTCGGTTGCATTAATGCGCGCACGATTCACTTTCGAGTAGAGGGCAAAATGAATGCCGATGGCGTCGAAGAGCGCACCGCAAAGCGCTAAAGCACGGTCTCCGCCCGACTTCTCCTCCAAGAATCGTTCTGCAAGTTTCAGGGTGGCTTCGAGGCTGATTCGCGGCGGGAGTGGGTAGACAAACCGGAGAGACTTCTGCCGTCGAAACATTTCGAGTAGCACTTGACGGAAGGCCGCTCCCGTGAACGCTGGATCGCCTTGGGCTTCCACCCTGTCCAGCACTTCGATGAGAGCGTTCCAACCCGCGATATCTTTCTTGCTCTGGTCATCCCGGAACATGCGAGGGATCCGCATTGGATTTCCCACGTACGGGTCGCTGGACGTCCCGAGGATGTTCTCTTGTTGCTGGTTGAATGGAGCGACCACTCTGCTACCGAGACTGCGCGCATCCCATCCCGTTACGTCGCTTGGGTCTCCCTTCTTCTTCTGAAGCCGTAGGCAGTCAAGGGAAGGATTCGTAAGTTTCCCCAGTAACTGGATCGGAAGACAAAAACGATAGGCGACCTGCTTATGATTAATGGAGGACCGGATCGCGTCTTGCAGTGAACGGTCCGCCACGTAACTCACGTCGGGCCTGACCGCAGCCTCTGCAATGATAAGCCGCCACTGCGCTTCGAGGATCTCGGTGGCGCGCTGGAAATCGAGAGTAGATTCAGCCTCGTTTTTTCTTGGCATGTTTATAAACGCGGTAGCGGCCTCTCTTTTCAAGTAGGGTCAACTCAGCGTCGGCTGGTTTCCCGGGGGTGACTGCGACGGGTACGTCGGGATCGTAGTTCAGCCAAACCGATTCCGTGCGCTCACTTTTTGACGAATTGCACAGGCGTGCATCCGCGTCTACTCGACGCCAACCCTGATAGAGGCGGTCCATTAGCGGGCAACGATAGCTCGAAAGCGCGACAGCTCCATGCACGCTCCTCAGCACTTCGGCCAGTTCCGCGTGTTCGCGGTCGGTCATCTCAAATCCGTACGCTTTGCTGTCGGTACGGGACTCATGAGGATATGGCGGATCGCAGTAGAATAGCGTGTCAGGGGAATCGTAACGCCGAATAATCTCAATGGCGGGCGCGTTTTCGATCTGTACCCGTTGAAAGCGTTGAACGATCTCCGGCAAGCCCTCGACGCTTCCCAGCCATCGCGAGACGGCTCCGGCCATGGCGGCGCGGGAGGTTAGCACGCAATGCGCCCAGCGTCCCTCAGAACTCGTCTGAGCAAGTCCGGTGCGAGTTTGGCGCGCTCGAACAAAGAATCGTCGCGCCCGCTCGACCGGAACAAGGCCGGGCTGTGGGGCGCAAGCTTTGACGAGTTCCTCTCGCGAGAAAGGCGTGAGACTGATTAGTTTGATCAATTCGTCGGCTTGGTCTCGCAGGCAGCGAAAGAAATTCGTCACTTCCGAATCCAAATCGTTGTAAGTCTCGACTTGCGCTGGCGGACGATTGATCAGCACCGCGGCGGAGCCGCCGAACGGCTCACAGAAGTGAGTGTACCGTTCTGGAAGCATTGGAAGGATGAAATCTAGGTGGGAAAATTTCCCACCGTAGTAACCGAACGCGATCATCTTGCTGCGCCGCTCACTGGCCCGCCCCACAAGGCGGCGATTGTTGAATCCGTTGCCATTAACGGGGTCATGGCTGCCGTTTCGGTTGCTTCTGGAAGCTTTGGTGGCACGCCGTGTTGACAGTTTGCTCATGTCTCTGAGTAGTTGATACCATGGTTGCCCTGTCTGCTGCAAGTTTGACCTGTCGCCTTTGAAGGCTGCCCGGTGGTCTGCATTGTGGAAGCGTGGACGAGTATTCGGCGAGGTTGGCGAGCGGGTATCCGTCGTGCAGGGCGTGGAGGGCGTGGAGGGCGGGGCGGTTACGTGATGGCCGAAAGGGTTCGGCCAAACGTGGGCTTCGCCCACGTGAGGCTACGCCAACGCGGGCTCCGCCGGGGGGGCGGGCAAGCCACGCCTGCGGCAGGTAAACCACGCCTGAGGCGGGCAAGCCGCGCCAGAGGCGGGTAAACGCCGTGGCTACGGGGGAGGAAGGGCGGCCGGGCCTGCGCTTTGTAACCCCGATCTCGGAATCGGGGTAAAAAGCGCAGCTACAACGGGCGGGGCGAACGGGGCAGGCGGGCAGGCGTGGCAGAACGGCTTGGGAAAGCATATCGTTAATGGATATCTTCTTGTGGACAGAATATCGGAATTGTGATAGGCTGCTGTCGTGTTCTTTGATATGTGGATCTGGTTCACGGTTCCGGGTTCACGGTTCAGGCGGCCAAGGGCGGCCACGCGGAAGCCCCGAAAATGATTGGGGGTGAACCTGGTCCTCCAAAACGAGCCAATTCACGGCGATTCACTCCGAAGGCCTTCGGGGCAAAGCGCTTCCGTACCGGGGCGGGTGCACCGGGGGCCGGGAGGCGCGAAAAAAAGTAAAAATTGGAAAACGAACCCAAGTTTGTGCAGGCCGGCGTGGAAAAACGAGAATCAGAAAGCCAAAAACGAACCCAAGTTGGGGGGGTAATAGCCTGCCGAGGGGGGCAAGAAACGGGATTTGGGAGGGGTTCGGGCGAGGGTGACGAGGCGAGGGGTGGTGGGACGGAGGTCGTGCGAGGTCGGGAGATTGCCGCGTAGGCAGCTACGCCGCGGCGTCTCGTCAGACTCGGCTTTCGCATAACAAGGCGGCACGGCCAAGAGTCGCCTGGTGGTAACGAATCCGCGTTTATGTCTGCTCGCCGAGCAGGTCGCAGATGCACACCAAGCCGGCGATTCGGTGGTGTTCGTCGCGATACGGGATTTTGCTCGTTAGCGCCCGAATCTTGCGGCCCTTGCGGTCGGTCAAGACATCCTCCCGTCGGAGCACGGGTTTTTCCGATGCCAGGACGGCTGAGTCGTCTTTATGGATCGACTCGGCCAGATCCCGAGGATAGAAATCGAACACCGTCTTGCCAACCACGTCATCCATCGTTCCGACTCCGAGAAACGCCCGGTGCCCCGCGTTGTCCAACATGTACCGGCCCCGTGTGTCCTTGATAAACACCAGATTGGGCAAGTGATCAACCAGCGTCCGCAACAGGGTCCGCTCTTGCGCGAGCATCTTCTCCGCCCGTTTGCGTTCGGTGATCTCCCGGGAGATACCGAACGTGCCAACGATGTGGCCATCCCGGTCACGCAGGGGCAGTTTCGAAGTTGACACCCATCGTTCGACACCATCCGCCAGTGGAGAGTTCTCTTCCACGCCGATGACCGGTTGGCCCGTCTGGATAATGCGCTGTTCGTCGGCGAGCGCCTCCTCGGCATGATCTTTCGAGAAGAAATCGAAATCCGTCTTGCCAATGGCCTTGGTGGGATCGCCCAGACCGAATCGCTGGGCCTGGGCGCGACTGGACCGCAGGAATCGCCCATTCAGGTCCTTGAAGTAAATGCTGTCCGGTACGTTGTCCAGCAGCGTCCGAAGCAGGAACTGCTCGTGCTCGAGCTCTCGCGTCCGCTGGCGCACCCGGTTCTCCAGTTCCTGATTTGTCTGGCGCAACAGAATCGCCTCGCCGCCGTAAAACGCCGCCAGCAATGCCACAAGAGACACCAGTGCCAAGCCGATCAGGTTGTTCCTCAATTGCCGATCTGCCTCCGCAAAGGCGATGGCTGTTGGCACAGTGGCCGTCACATACGCCTCGGCCTTTGGACCTTTGATGCCGATGGGGTAGTATGCGTAAATCTGTTCGACTCCCCTGGCATCTGTGGCTCGCTCGGTGCCTCGTCCGCAAAACGACGCGACCTGCTTGATTCTCTCAGCCTCAGCCGACAGCTTTCCTACAGGGTTGTCCTTGGTCGGTGTGTGGGCGGTTATCACGCCGTTGCGATCGACCACGGCGAGTGCCACCCCTTCAGGCGGCAGAACGCGTGTGAGCAATTGGCTTAGATGCCAGAGATCAACTGACGCGAACACCACGCCCCGGATCCGCCCATCCTCTCCCAGTAGCGGGTATCCGAAATTGAGGGATGGCCGACCCGTGATGCGGCCAACCTGATATTCTCCCACAGCGAAATCCCGCAATTCGATGGCCTTCTTGAACCACGGACGGTCCGACACAGAAACTGGTCCGGCCAACGGCACCACGCTGCAGATGATATTGCCGTCAAGACCCGCCACACCGCCGTTGGAATAAAGATTATACTTCTGCAGCAATTTCCCAAGGGAGGCCGCACACTGCGACGGATCTCCACTGCGCACACTGGGCAACTCTGCTGCGGCGATCAGCAATCCGTGCGCGCCTTCAATGGCCCGTTCGCAGGCGGCCGCCGTCAATCGTGTGATGCGCGCGACATCCTCCTGGGTCTGCTCAATGGCAGTGGTCCGCTGCTTCCGGGCATTGTAGTAGATTAACATCAGGGAAGGGATGATGGCTATCAGCACAACCAAGACAAGACGCCCACGCAAACCACTGAGGCGAAAACGGTTCATGGCAGAATCTCCTTTCATGCGCTCAACTCCCGCGCCCCCTTCTTACCCAACCGACGATGAAAAAGCAATTCTTCAATGATGCATCAGAGATTACCACGCGATGAGTGTTCCGTCCTTGCCATCGAGAGCCGCCATCTGCACGGCTCCGAGGACTCGGCTTTCGCCGGGCTCGGAATAGCAAGGCCTTCAGTCGCGGGGCAGCATCAAGAGGCACCCGTTGATCGTTCTTCTCGGAGCAGGTGGTGTGGCGACCTGTTTGAGGGACAGGGGAGTGGAGAGCGAGGCGTGGGGAATTGGCCTTGGCTTCGTTGGGTTTTTGGATCCCAAAACGAAGGCAAAATCGGCGGGTAGAAGCCCATTTGGCAGCGCATTCGTGTGGGGAAGCGGTTGCGGGGAAACTGCTCGACGGAGTGGGTGGGGAACAGTAACGTGATCGGCAACCTGGAGGTAACACATGAAGAGCTATGGATGGTGGGTGTGTCTGGCTGTTGTGGTTGCCGGGTTGGCGCTGGCGGGGACCGCGCGGGTGGTGGCTGCGGAGGAAGACGAGAACGAGCAACTCGAGCATCTGGCGTGGCCGGGTCAGATGCCGATGGCTCCGCATCTGCGTCCGCCGATGCGGGTGGCGTTGTCGCCGGCGATGGAAGGGGTCTTCTGGCACGCGTTGAGACTTGCCAAGGTGAGTTTGCTGGTGATTTTTGCGTGTCACATTCTGCTGGCGGTGTGGATATTCCTGGATATCCGCCAGCGGGGGGAAGGCCACGGGATATTCATCGCATTGGCGCTGCTGGCCGGTTTCTGCGCGGCGATTCTGTATGCGGTGGTCAGGCTGGCCGATACGAAGAAGGCGTAGCGGTACGAATCACGGCTCGCCGGGAGGCTCGCCGTCCCAATGAACTGTACCGAAGCAGCTCGAAGAGCCTCGCCGTCCCGCCGTCATCGTCTCTGGTAACAACGAGCCGCACGTGGTAACTTGGCTGGTAGGGAGTTGATGTTGCCATGCCGAAGTCAGATCCAGTTTTGCCGCAACGCCGCGGTACGAACGCGGCGAACCCGGTGGATTCGCTGGGCGAAACGCTCGCGCGACTGACCCGGGAAGGCGAGTTGTACGAGAAATTGCCGGACCGAAAGGTGCGATGCTACGCGTGCGGCCATCGGTGCCTAATTCTGGAAGGTCATGACGGCATCTGCCGCGTGCGGTTTAATCGCGGGGGCACGCTGTTTGTCCCGTGGAATTATTTTGGCGCGCTCCAATGCGATCCGATCGAAAAGAAGCCGTTTTTTCACGCGCTGCCGGGCACGCTGGCGATGAGTTTCGGGATGCTGGGCTGCGATTTGCACTGTGGTTATTGCCAGAACTGGGTTACGTCGCAGGCGCTCCGCGACCCGATGAGTACCGCGCCGCCGATCCCGATGAATGCCGAGAGGTTTGTGCGTCTGGCGGTGGAGAGTGGGGCCGACACGGTGACGAGCACGTACAACGAACCGCTGATCACGAGCGAGTGGGGTGTGGAGGTTTTCAAGGAGGCGCGCAAACAGGGGTTGCACACGTCGTACGTTTCCAACGGCAATGGCACGGACGAAGTGCTCGATTACATCCGGCCGTGGGTGGATTTCTACAAGGTGGATTTGAAGGGGTTTGATGACAAGAGCTACCGTCAACTCGGCGGGAAACTCGACAACGTGCTCAGGACAGTTGAGAGACTTTACGAGAAAGGGTTCTGGGTGGAGATTGTCACGCTGTTTGTGCCCGGGTTCAACGACAGCGAGGACGAGATGCGGGGGATCGCGAAGTTTCTGGCAGGCGTATGTCGGGACATCCCGTGGCATTGCACGGCGTTTCATCCGGACTACAAGATGGCGGACCGGGATTACACGAGCGCGCGAACGCTCCGCAAGGCGTGCGAGATCGGCAAGGAAGAAGGATTGCGATACGTGTACTCAGGGAACCTTCCCGGCCGGGCCGGCGACTGGGAGAACACGCGCTGCCCGAGCTGCAATGAGTTGTTGGTGGAACGTTCGGGGTTTGTGGTTCGGGGTTATCATCTGACAGATGAGGGGAAGTGTCCGAAGTGCGCCACGGCGATTCCGGGTCGTTGGGATGCAGCAAAGACGCGGGCGGCACTGGAACGGTTTGATTCGTTTGACCGGATTCCGCATTCGGTGAAACCGCGCTGATCTCCGGTGCCGGTGTCGGGGTGAGCCGGTGGAGCGGAGAACGGTGGGTTTGGGGCGGGAAAGATTCGGGTTGCAAACCGGGGGGGGATTCAGTAGAAGGAACGTCGCTTTTGAGGCCACAGGATGCGGGTTGTGGCCTTGATTTTTGGCCGAAAAACAACAGCAGTCGAAACAGCGGTAGTCAATCGTGGAGTCGTCAACCCAGTTGAAGATTTTTTCTGGTAATGCCAATCGACCCCTGGCGCAGCGGATCGCCGATTACATGGGCGTGCCGTTGGGCGATGCGTTGGTCACGTCGTTTCCCGACGAGGAGACGTTCGTCAAGATCAACGAGAACGTCCGCGGCCGGGACATTTTCATTGTGCAGCCGACATGTCCCCCGGCGAACCAGCATATAATGGAGCTGTTGATCATGATCGATGCGTGCCGTCGGGCCAGCGCCCAGCGCATCACGGCGGTGGTGCCGTTCTTTGGATATGCGCGGCAAGATCGCAAGGATCAGCCGCGGGTGCCGATTACGGCCAAGCTGGTGGCCAACCTGATCACGGCGGCGGGCGCCAACCGGTTGTTGACACTGGACCTGCACGCGCAGCAGATCATGGGATTTTTCGACATTCCGGTCGATCATCTTTACGCGGCGCCGGTGATGTACCGGTACTTCAACAAGAAGAAGCTGAAGGATCTGGTGGTCGTTTCGCCCGACATCGGCGGGGTGAAGATGGTGCACGCGTACGCGAACCTGTTCCAGGCGCCACTGGCGATCGTCAACAAGAACCGCAAATCGGCCTCGGACGTCGAGATGCTGAATGTCGTCGGCGATGTGGACGGCAAGAACGTGTTGCTGGTGGACGATCTGACTGAGACGGCGGGCACGGTAACGCGGGCGGCGGAGATTTTGAAGAAGCACGGCGCGAGGAAGGTATATGCGTCGGTCAGCCACGCGGTATTGAATCCTGCGGCGCTTGACCGCCTCAAAGCCTCGGAGTTGGACGAACTGGTCACGACCGACACGGTGCCGCACTCGAAGGTGAGCGGATTTAAGCTGACAGAGTTGACCGTGGCGCCGCTGTTGGGCGAGGCGATCAAGCGGATCCACAATTGCGAGTCCGTGTCGTCTCTGTTCGATATCAACGGGGAGAGGTCATCGGACCTGGGCGCAGTGGCGGCGGTGCGGCCGACGGAAGTGACGTGAGAGAAGTTTGCAGTCAGTGGTTTTGAAGGAGAAATCTGGCATGGCAAAGAAAGTACAATTGAAAGCAAAGGCGCGCGCGGGGAGTGGACGGGGCGCGGCGAAACGGCTGCGGGCGGAGGGAGTGGTTCCCGGCGTGATTTACGGCGCCCACACGAAGCCGCTGAACGTGGCCGTGGCGGTGGAAGAGTTGGAGAAGGTGCTGCATGATGCGACCAGCGAGAACGTGCTGGTGGATTTACAGATTGACGAGGGGGGCACGACAAAGAACCGCCTCGCGCTGATCCAGGAAGTCCAGCATCATCCCTATGAGGATGTGGTCCTGCACATTGATTTTCATGAGGTGTTGGCGACGGAGAAATTGCACACGAGAGTGCCCGTTCGTCCCGTGGGTGAACCGGCGGGTGTAAAGACGGGCGGCGGCATTCTCGAATATGTGATGCGCGAACTGCATGTGGAATGTCTGCCGCAGGACCTGCCCGATGTGATTGAGGTCAACGTCGAGAAGTTGGAAATCGGTCAGAGTATCCACATCGGCGACATTGCGCCGCCAGCGGGTGTGGCGTTGCTCGACAGCAAGGGACAGACGGTGTTCCTCGTGGTCGCTCCGATCACGGAAGAGGAATTGGCGGCGATGACGGAAGCGGCAGCCGCTCCATCGGCCGAGCCGGAAGTCATTACCGCGAAGGGGGAAGAGGGCGAGGAGGGCGCCGTTGTCGAAGGCGAAGCCGCGCCCAAAGCAGAAGCTGGCAAAGCCGAGGCAAAGGCCCCGGCCGCCGGAGCGGCTGGCAAAGCGCCCGCCGCTGGCGCAGGCGGCAAGGCACCGGCAGCCGGAGCGCCTGGCAAGGCGCCAGCCGGAGCGCCTGGCAAGGCTCCAGCGGGCGCGGCTGGCAAGGTGCCAGCAGCCGCCGCTGGGAAGGGCGACGCCAAACCGGCCGCCAAAGCGGCAGGCAAGCCCGAAGCGAAGAAGTAAGGCGAGTGAGGCGGCACGACGGTGTCGGCCAGGCCAAAGCTGGTGGTGGGGCTGGGAAATCCCGGCCGGGAATACGACGGCACGCGCCACAACATCGGCTTCGCGGCGTTGGATCGGCTCGCGGAGAGGTTGGGATGTTCTTTTCGAAGCCGGTCACGCTTCTCGGCGCAGGTCGCGGAAGCGGGGGCCGGTGGGGCCGGTGGGGCCGGTGGGGCCGGCAAAGTTATGCTGGCCAAACCGCAGACGTTCATGAACCGCAGTGGTTCCGCCGTGCAGGCGTTGCTGGTCTGGCTGAAGATCGAGCCGACGCAACTGTTGGTGGTGGTAGACGACGCGGACCTGCCGCTGGGGCAAATTCGGTTGCGGGCGTCGGGAGGAAGCGGCGGGCACAATGGTTTGCGCTCGATCATCGAGGCACTGGGCGGCAATGAGGAGTTTGCGCGGCTGAGAGTCGGCATCGGGCGGACGGCACCGGTGGGAACGGACATCACGGGGCACGTGCTCGGCCGATTCGCTCCTGCGGAACGCGAGGTTGCAGAAGAAGCTGTGGCGACCGCCGTGGAGGCAATGGAGTGCTGCCTGCGAGACGGGCTGGCCGAGGGCATGAATCGGTTTAATCGGAAAAGTCCGCGCGCGGGCGCGGAAGAAGGAGACTAGAGGTTGAAGACATACGAAGGATTGTTTATTCTGGACACCGGCGGCAAGGAAGAGGTGTCGAAGGAGTTGTTGGACAAACTCCAGAAGAGCATCGAGCATGCGGGTGGGCGCGTGGACAAGGTGCAACGCATGGGTGCGCGACCGTTCGCCCGCGATACGCGCAAGCGCAGTTCGGGGTTTTACGTGAATTTCATTTTCGATGCGCCGTCGAAGGCGATTGCGGAGCTGGACACCAAGCTCCACCTGGAGACGGAGGTTTTCCGGTGGCAGTTTACCGAGTTGATCGAGCCACCGCCTCGTAAGCCGCGCAAGATTCCGACCACAGGCGTGGTTGAGAAATAGGTATTATGGCTTCGTACAACAAAGTGTTGTTGATGGGGAACCTGACGCGTGATCCGGAAGTGCGGTACACGCCCAAAGGCACGGCGATCGCCAACCTCGGTCTTGCGGTGAACCGTCGGTGGACAACGGAGACGGGAGAGGCGAAAGAGGAAGTTACCTTCGTGGATGTGGAAGTATGGGGACGGCAGGCGGAAACCGTTGGTCAGTACCTTTCGAAGGGCAAGCCGATTTTCGTGGAAGGGCGTCTCAGATTGGACAGTTGGGACGACAAGGAATCCGGACAGAAGAAATCCAAGCTGAAAGTTGTGTGCGAACGCTTTCAGTTTATTGGGGCGTCCGGTGGACGACAAGAGTCCAAGGACGAGACCCCGTCAGACGAAGGACCCGCGCGGCCCTCGGGTCGTGGCCCGCGCCCGGCGGCGCCGCCGCCCGATAAGGGAGAACCGGAACCGCCGGCGGGTGAGGACGACAACATCCCGTTCTGAAACGGCCGGGAGAACATTTAATTCATTCATTCAGGAAACCGAGCGATGATGGAAAGAAACTTTGAGA
>JBEKUF010000111.1:0-11147 GCA_049515295.1 Verrucomicrobiia bacterium
CCGGCGAACGCTACCTGACCACGGCGCTGGCGGTCGAGGCTCGCGCTGAAGCCGTCAAACACTCGTAATCCCTCGCCATCATATCATGGTGAAGACCGCTCTCCTTTTTGCCGGGCAGGGCAGCCAGAGCGTCGGCATGGGACGCGACCTTTGCGACCAGCACGACGTCTGCCGTCAACTCTTCGCGCGCGCCAACGCTGTTCTCGGCCGCGACATCCAGAAGATTTGTTTTGAAGGCCCCGAAGATGTCCTGACCAAGACCGACAACGCGCAGCCGGGGATTTTTCTCACCAGTCTTGCCTGTCTTGAAGCACTGAAATTTCTCATTCCGCACCTTGAGTTCGGCGCCACGGCCGGCTTGTCGCTTGGCGAATTCACGGCGCTGGCGGCTGCGGGAGCGGTGAGCTTTGACGACGGATTGCGCATGGTGCAACTGCGCGGACGGTTCATGCAGGAAGCCTGCGACTCGACCAACGGAGGCATGGCGTCGATCCTGAACCTTGACGATGCCACACTGGCCGAGGTCTGCCGCGAAGCCGACGTGGACATCGCCAATGTCAATTGCCCCGGCCAGACCGTGATCTCCGGAGACAAGGACAAGGTTACGAAAGCCATCGAACTCGCCAGGGTGCGCGGCGCGAAACGGGCCATCCCGCTGGTCGTGGCCGGGGCGTATCATTCCCGGTTGATGGAAGGCGCCAGGGTCAAAGTCGCGCAGGCTCTGGGCGGGCTGCCGATGCAATTGCCGAACGTGCCGGTGGTTTCCAATGTCACGGCGCGGCCGGCGGCTGGTGTCGCCGAGATCAAAGAACTGCTGGTTCGCCAGGTGACGTCCCCGGTCCGCTGGAGCGAATCCATGCAATGGCTCGTCTCCGAAGGATTCACGCGGTTTATCGAACTCGGCCCCGGCAACGTGCTCAGCGGCCTCATGAAACGCATCAACAAGGACGTGGAGATGCTTTCGGTCAGTGACGGGGCAACATTGGAAGCGACGGCGGCCAAGTTGCGCGCATAAGGCAGTAGTGGTTCCTGTGATACTCCGGGAGTGTTTGTGGCAAACGACCCGCTTTGCGGGGTTACTGGCCGTACCTACAGACGGCAAACCAGTATCACGTTGGACAAGCCCGGACGAAGCGTTTACGCAAGTAGCGAAGGAAATCCAGCAATTGGCTGAGAAAATACGCGCCTCTCATTAGGGACGGCGTTTACTCGGACACGGCCACAGAAAACGGGGCGGATAATTGCCCTGCGCTGCGATCAAACACTGTTGAACACTGACGGCGTCGCTCATGGTGCCCAGTAACAGGGAGCCCCGGTGACGGGCGGGATACTGGGCGAGTATCGTGAAGCGATATTTCGTTCTGGACTCCATTGTGGAACCGTGCTACCATCCGCGCGGTTGTTTGGTTCTTTGATATAGGGCCGAGGTACGGAATGGGTAATGGGCAATGGTTAATGGGGGGACGGCGATCAGCGGACGGCTGTGAACGGAGACGCTTCGGTCGGCCAGGGTGCGCGGTCGGGCCCCGATCAGGAATCGGGGTGAAAGACCGGCGCACAACAGGGCTTGAGGTGCGCGCCACGGCGGAGAACCGGTTGGCATCGTTTTGGGGCTGTTTTCGACCGAACCCCGAGATCGGAGGGGGGAAGGGCCCCAAAAAGTAAAAATCGTGAAACGAACCCATTATTTTGCACGCCGGCTTGGGTTTCTAAAAAAACAAAGCCAAAAACGAACCCATTTTTTTGTTGATCAGGCGGTGGAGAGGGCGATTCCGAGGCACGGAGTTGCGTGGTTGACTTTCGCTCCCACCCGTAGTTAAGAAGGGCGACGATACGCACAGACTGCTCGAAAACAAAGTGGTAGTGGTGACGGGCGCAGGGCGCGGGATGTTGCCGCGATTGGTGTTGACAAGCAGGCGCGGGGCTGGCTAGGAAAGCCGCATGCAAAAACTCCTGGAGAACAGGGTGGCGGTGGTGACCGGAGCGGGGCGCGGGATTGGCGAAGCCATCGCGCGGCGTCTCGCGGGCGAAGGCGCCGTGGTTGCGGTATGCGACGTAATGCTGGAGAACGCACAGCAGGTGGCCGCCAGCCTCACCAGGAGTGGCACGAAGGCCGGCGCGTATGCGGTGAACGTGACCGACAGCAAGCAGGTCGCGGAAGTCTGCGACAAGATCGTGGCCGACTTCGGCCGGGTGGACATTCTCGTCAATAATGCCGGTATCACGCGTGACGGGCTGCTGCTGCGGATGAGCGACGAGGACTGGGACGCGGTGCTGGGCGTGAACTTGAAGGGGGCGTTCCTGTTTACCCGGACGTTGTCCCGCACGATGCTGAAACAGCGCAGCGGCGTGATCGTCAACATCGCGTCCATCGTTGGGATCATGGGCAACGCGGGGCAGGCGAACTATTCGGCCTCGAAAGCGGGCTTGATCGGGTTTACCAAGACCGTGGCCAAGGAGTTGGCCTCGCGCGGGATTCGCTCCAACGCGGTGGCGCCGGGATTCATCCAGACGCCGATGACCGATAAGCTCAGTGCGGAAGCCAAAAAGATGCAGACGGACTTTATCGCGCTGAAGCGCCTGGGCTTGCCGGAGGACGTGGCCAACGTGGTATTGTTTCTGGCCAGCGATCTGTCCAGCTACGTGACCGGACAGGTGATTGCCGTGGATGGCGGCCTGGCGATGTGACGGCGGGTTCAGGCTCAAACAAACCTTTGACAAGCGAGCAAGTTTTCGCATAAACAAACGAACGCTTTTGAAACAGGAGGAGAAAATGGCGGACAAATCCGTAGCAGACCGTGTGAAGGAGATCATTGTCGAACAACTCGGCGTGAATCCCGATCAAGTAACGCCCGAGGCGAAGTTCATCGAAGATTTGGGGGCCGACTCCCTCGACACGGTGGAATTGGTGATGGCGTTTGAAGAGGAGTTTGGCGCAGAGATCCCTGATGAAGACGCCGAGAAGCTCCAGACCGTCGGTGACGTGGTCAAATACATCGAGGACCGCGGGGAGAAGTAATACCAACACCCGAGCCCCGGCCCCGGGCGAGACGAAGGGGCCGACGAATTGCCGGGCATAAAGTGAGTTGCAATTTCACGCTTTATGCCCCAATTTTTCGCAAGGCTGACCAACCATGAGCGAACGACGGGTCGTCATCACAGGCATTGGAGTCCTCACGCCTCTCGGCAGTGATCTGGAAGTCTTCTGGCAGAACCTGTTGGCCGGCAAGAGCGGGATTGCGCCCGTCACCCGATTCGACACCACGGCGTTCGACTGCAAGATCGGCGGCGAAGTCAAAGACTTCAAACCCGAGGAGTACCTGCCGATCAAGGAGACGCGCCGGACGGACCGCTTCACGCAGTATGCCGTCGCAGCGGCCAAGAAGGCGATGACGGACTCCGGGATCGACCTCTCGAAGGAGGACGTCAACCGCATCGGTGTCCTGGTCGGCTCCGGCATCGGCGGCATGGAGACCATCGAAGACCAGGTGGGGATCCTCCTCAAGAAGGGGCCGGGCCGCGTATCGCCATTCATGATCCCCATGCTGATCATCAACATGGCCAGTGGCTACGTGTCCATGTTACTGGGCGTGAAAGGCCCGAACCTGGCGGTCGTGTCGGCGTGCGCGACGGCCACGCACGCGTTGGGGGAAGCCACGCGGGCGATTGTGCACAATGACGCCGACATCATGGTTGCTGGCGGCAGCGAAGCGGCGGTCACCCAGATGGGCTACGCCGGTTTTTGTGCCATGAAGGCCATGAGCACGCGCAATAGCGAGCCGGAACGCGCCAGCCGTCCGTTCGACGCGCAACGCGACGGTTTTGTCATGGGCGAGGGGGCGGGCATCTGCATTCTCGAATCGCTCGACCATGCGCGCCACCGTCACGCGAAGATTTACGCCGAAGTGGCCGGCTACGGCATCACCGGCGACGCCTACCACATGAGCGCGCCGGCTCCCGAAGGCGAAGGCGCCGCGCGGTCCATGGCGATGGCGTTGAAACACGCCGGGCTTAGGCCCGATGAGATTGATTACATCAACGCCCATGGCACATCGACGCCCGTGGGCGACAAGTGTGAAACCCAGGCGATCAAGACCGTGTTCGGCGCTCACGCGAAGAAACTCGCCGTCAGTTCCACCAAGTCCATGACCGGCCATCTGCTCGGTGCCGCCGGTGCGGTGGAGACCGCGGTCTGCGCGCTGGCGATTCGTGACGGGATGATTCCGCCAACCATCAACTACGAAAATCCCGATCCCGACTGCGACCTCGACTACGTGCCCAACAAAGCCCGCCAGACGCAAGTCCGCGCCTGCATCAACAACTCCCTCGGTTTCGGCGGCCACAACGCCTCGCTCCTCATCAAACGCCATGAGTAGTTGGTAGCCGTACAGTCTCAAAATCGAGCCTTGCAGAGGACGGTCTGAGAGGGGGCTGTTTGGAGTGCGGCGGCTCGTCGCCGCTCTGCCCCGAGCTCCAAAGACGGCGAGCGTCCCCAAGCCGCTGACATTGAAATTGACACGTCCTATCCTGTGGTTCACCATCTCGGCCAAACGGAAAGCATGATTGAGGTGATAAAGTGAGGGCACTTCTCAACGTAGGCTGTTCGGCAGTTCTGGTTTGCGCCATTGGTTGCACCAGTACGCTCCCAGTCCCGGCGACAAGCTCTTTCCTCGCCAGCAAGCTCGCTGGTCACACCTGGTGGCGGGACGGATCTGCGTCGGCCGAGTTTTCCCTGGGCGTGCAACCTACTGCGCCCGAAGTCATGTACATCGAAGTCACACTTCCGGACCCATCTGCAGACACTGGCCAAGAGAGCATCAGGAAGGAAATTAAGAAAGCCGATGGCACCGTCACTTTCGAGGGTAAACGAGTCCTAGGTTGGCAGAACGGCGCGGAATACACGTACGTCGCGCGTATTTATTCGGACCCTGAGTACAAGACTCTTATTGGGATACATGCGCAACCAATGAGGTGTGTGAAACCGCCTGAAAGTATACTGTCGCGGCTTAAAGAACCGTGAGCAGAAGCACCTGAGCTTTTGATCTCACGCTGGCCGCCGCTGGTTTAGCCCGACACCAAATGACGCGCGAGTTCGTCCGTCGAGCTTGGCAACATTGTAAAAACACTCGCCTCCGCCCCCCGGTTTTGCTATCAGCGCCGCACATCCCATGAAGACCAACATCACCATTTGGAATGAGTTCCGCCACGAACGCGAGAACGAGGCGGTGAAGAAGATTTATCCCGACGGCATGCACGCGGCGATTGCCAAAGGGTTGTCCGCATCGAAAGATTTGGCGTGCCGGACGGCGACGCTGGAGGAACCGGAGCACGGGTTGACGGACAAAGTGTTGAGCGGGACCGACGTTCTTGTCTGGTGGGGACACGTTGCTCATGGCGATGTGAAGGACGAGGTCGTGAAACGTGTCCAGCAGCAAGTGCTGTCGGGGATGGGACTGATCGTGCTGCATTCGGGACATTACTCGAAAATCTTTCGGGCGCTGATGGGCACGAACTGTTCCCTGAAATGGCGCGAGGCCGACGAGAAGGAACGCATTTGGAATCTGGCGCCCGGTCATCCAATCACCGAAGGCCTGGGGGAATATTTCGAGTTGCCGTATGAAGAAATGTACGGCGAACGGTTTGATATTCCCGAGCCGGACAAACTCGTGTTTATTTCATGGTTCGAAGGCGGGGAAGTCTTTCGTAGCGGCTGCTGCTGGGAACGCGGAAATGGCCGTGTGTTCTATTTCCGACCCGGCCACGAGGCGTATCCGACGTATCACGATGCCAACGTCATCCGCGTGATCGGCAACGCCTGCCGCTGGGCAGCCCGCCGAGTAACGATGTCGACCGACAAAGCGCCAAATGCACCGGCCATCGAGGCGATCAAGAAAAAGGACGTGCATTTCGGCCGCGCCGGGGTCCAGCAGTGAAGAAGCTGCGCGTTGGTGTCATCGGTTTGGGGATTGGGCGCTCGCACATCCGCGGCTTCCAATCCCATCCCGGCGCCGAGGTCGTGGCGATTGCCGACCTCAATGAGACGCGGTTGAAGGCGTCGGGTGACGAGTTCAAGGTTCTCCACCGCTATCGCGACGCGCAGGAGATGCTCACGAAAGAGAAGCTCGACATCGTGAGTGTGTGCACGCCGAACAAATTTCACAAATCACTCACGCTCGCGGCCCTGCGGGCCGGTTGTCACGTGCTTTGCGAGAAACCCATGGCGATGAACACCGCGGAGGGGCGCGAGATGTTGGCCGCGGCGAAGAAAGCCGGGAAACGGTTGATGATCAATTTCTCGTACCGGTTCCTTCCCCAGTCCTGGGCGATCAAGGCGCAGGTGGATGCCGGCGCGCTCGGGGACATCTATTTCGCGCGGACGGTGTGGTTGCGCCGGCGGTTCATACCGGGTTTTGGGGGCTGGTTCGGGCAAAAGGAATTCTCCGGCGGCGGCCCGATCATCGATCTCGGCGTGCATCGGCTCGACCTGGCACTGTGGTTGATGGGATACCCGAAACCGGTGTGGGTGCTGGCGAGCACCTACAACGCCATCGGATCGCGCGTCGCTGAGGAGAAAGGCGCGAAGTTTGACGTGGAAGATTTCGGTGTGGCGCTGATCAAGTTCGAGAATGGCGCGACGCTGGAACTCGAAGCTTCGTGGGCGTCGCATATCGCCGAGCAGGAGTTGATGGAGACGCGGCTGTTCGGCACGCTGGGCGGCGCGGTGCACCGGAACCTGAACGAAGGCTACAGATTTGAGGCCGAACTTTTCATCGAGAAGAACGGCGCGCACTACGACATGAAGTTGCATCATCCGCCGGGGCCGGACATCCCGAATCAGTTTCAGCAGTTCATCGACAGCATCGTGCATGACAAACCCCATATCGCCACGGGCGAGGAGGGGTTGGTGGTGATGGAATTGCTCGATGCGATCTACGAAAGCGCCGCCAGCGGCAAGCCGGTGCCGATCAAGTCGTAGCCGTGAAGTGCCGCCGGGTCCACACCAGCATCATTTGCACCGCTACGAGCACGGCTTGCATGGCGGCGCAGAAAAAATAGGGCAGGCGCAGGCCATGATTGTTGCCCACCCAACCGGCCAGCACCGGCCCGAAAAACATGCCGCTGCCGATGATGGCTTCGTGGAACCCGCTGCCCTTGCCCCGTTCGGTCATTTCTTCGAGCGTGAAATAAATGCTCGCCTGGTACGTGTAGCCGGATACCGCGCCGCCGATGATCCATGCCGCGGCAAACATCCATGTCGCATGGGCGAGGCCGATCCAGACGATGCTCGCCACGCAACCTAGCTGCGCGATCCACAGCGGCCAGAGGCGAGTCCGCCAGAACATCAGAAATTGCAACGCGGCGAACATGGCCAGCGCTGCCGCACGCCCCGCCGCCAGCAGCCCGCCATGGATGTCTGCGCCGATCCCGAGATGCGTTGCCAGTTGCGGAAACAGCGCCGCCGTCCCGGCCAGCGCAAAGTTCGTCGCAAAATTTGCCAGCCAGGCGGTTTTGCGGAAGCCGCGTCCACGGGGGATCTCCACGGTCTCGTCGGTTTGAGAACTGCCTCTCGTGGCGACAAAGGCTTGTCGTGCGGGCAACAGCAACAGAAGCGCCACCAGCAAGATCGAGCCGGTCGAGGCATAGAACGCCAGACTTGGCCCGTGCTTGAAGAGGACGCCCGAGAGGCCATAGCCCACCAGCAAACCGATATTCCACGCCACGCCGAAGGTCGTCAGACGCGCGGCCAAGGCATGCCCGGAAAGTCCTTCCCCGAGCCAGGCAATGATCGATGGCCAGAAACACGCCACGCCGCCACCAAAGATCGCGCTGTACACCAGCAGCCACCCGATCCGCGTCGTCAGCGAGCAGGCCAGTGTCATGAGCGCCGCGATGATGCAACCGATGAAGGCCAGTTTGCGGCGTCCAACCCGGTCGGACACCCGGCCCGTGACCAGCGCCAGCAGTGCGTACAGGCCGATCCATGCCGCCCCCAACCAGCCAAGTTCCGACGCGCTGGCGCCCAACTCGGCGGCCCGGCGGCTGATCGCGAAAATCACCCCCGCCACGCTCATGTCCATCAACAGCGAGACGAGATACAATATCGGAAGCTGGTTCATTTGAGAGCGCGCACTATAACGGCATCCGGGATGGCTTGTCGACAAAAGGAATCGATGGCTGACGCCAGGAAGGGTCGCCCGCCGATAGCGAAAGTGTCGGTGCGCACTCTGTCCTTCATTTTTCCGCGGCGGTCGGTATAATGCGCGGCCATGCAATTACTTCTTGCGACGCGGAACCGGGACAAACTCAAGGAACTGACCGCCATGCTGCAGGATTTGCAACTCGATGTGGTGTCGTTGGCGGACATGCCGAATCTGCCCGGGGTCGTCGAGGATGGCGCGACGGTCCGCGACAACGCGGTCAAGAAGGCCGTGCAAGTGGCGCGGATGGCCAAGAAGTTGACTCTGGCCGACGACACGGGGCTCGAAGTGGACGCATTGAAGGGCGAGCCGGGGGTGCGATCCGCGCGGTTTGCGGGCGACGACGCAACGTATCACGAGAACAACAAGAAGCTGCTCAAGTTGTTGGAAGGCGTGGTTTATGAGAAGCGGACGGCCCGGTTTCGCTGTGTGGTGGCGATCGCCGATGAGAACGGGCTGTACGATTCCGTCGAGGGAATCTGCAACGGGATGATCCTCGAAGCCGAACGGGGCGGCAGCGGGTTCGGGTACGACCCATTGTTTCTGGCCGACGGCCAGACAAAAACGTTTGCGGAACTTTCGCCCGAAGTGAAGAACCGCATCAGCCATCGCGCCAAAGCGATGCAAAAAGCGTGGGCGCTGTTGTCGCGGTACCTGAGGGAGAAGAGCGGGGGAAGGGATGACACGCCGGTTCCGCCGCGGCGCGAGCGAGCATGAAGGCATTCATCCTTGCCGCGGGCCTCGGCACGCGGCTGCGCTCACTGGGATTGGACGCGCCGAAAGTGATGGTACGGATTGGCGGCAAACCATTGTTGGAGCATCACTTGGAGTTGTTTAAGCGGCAGGGCATCCGCGAGTTCATCGTCAACTTGCACCACCTTCCCGGGAAGATCACCGGTTACTTCGGCGACGGCAGCAAATTCGGCGTGTCGATCACCTACTCGCACGAACCGGAATTGCTGGGCACCGCCGGCGCGGTGAAAAAAATGGAATCAGAACTGCGTGGAGGGCCGTTCATCGTGTTCTACGGCGACAATTTGGTGCGGGTCGACTTCGGTTCGTTGTTGGAGTTCCATCGCAGTCGGCAAGCCCAGGCGACCGTGGCGTTGTTCGCGTCGCCCGAACCATGGACGGGGGGAGTGGTGGAAACGGATTCGAACGGACGGGTGTTGCGATTTGTCGAAAAACCCGACCGAAAACAGGTTTCGACAAATCTGATCAGCGCTGGTATTTTTGTGCTTGAGCCGCAAGTTCTGGACGAGATTCCAGCCGGCCGGTTTTGTGACTTCGGTAAGGACGTATTTCCGAAGTTGCTGGCTGAATGTCGGCCGGTGTACGCCATGGAACCCAGGGCGTACATTCAGGACGTGGGAACGCCGGAACGATTGGCCAAGGCACAGCGCGATTTTGAAGAGGGAGCGTTGAAGTGATTATTACCCAGACACCGTTGCGCATCTCGCTGGCCGGCGGGGGGACGGATTTTCCCGATTTCTACGAGAACAACGGTGGATGTGTGGTGAGCACGGCCATCGACAAGTACGTGTATTGCATCGCCAAGGAACGGTTCGACGACAAGATTTACGTAAGCTGGTCGAAGAAAGAGATCGTCGACTCCGTTGATCTCATCGAGCACGAACTGGTGCGGGAGGCGATGCGCAAGGTCGGGGTGACCAAGGGCATCGAGATTTCCTTTCTCTCGGACATCCCTGCGGAAGGCTCGGGGTTGGGGTCGTCGAGCAGCGTGACCGTCGGCGTCCTTAACGCCCTGTACCATTACGTCGGGGCGGTCCCCACGCCGGAACGACTGGCGCGCGAGGCGTGCGATATCGAGATTCGAATCCTTGGCAAGCCCATCGGCGTGCAGGACCAATATATTGCCGCGTATGGCGGATTACGCTGCCTGGAATTTGGGCCGGGACCGGCGGTCACCGTCAACTCCGTCGAGACGTCGCGGACGACGCTGGAAGACCTGGACAACATGCTCATGTTGTTCTACACGGGCAAGACGCGTCAGGCGTCCTCGATCCTGTCACAACAGAAGTCGAACATCGGCGAGAAAACGGAGATTCTGAAGCAAATGACCCGGCAAGCCCATCAGGTGCGACGCGTGGTGGAGGTGGGAGACATTGATGGCCTGGGCGCCATCCTTCATCAGGGATGGGAAGCCAAGCGCAAGCTGGCGCAGGGCGTCAGCAGCAATGAGTTGGACGAGATTTACGAGCGGGCAGTAAAGGCCGGGGCGATTGGGGGGAAGATTTCCGGCGCGGGCGGCGGCGGGTTTTTTCTGCTGTGCGTGCCCAGCGACAAACGCCGATCGGTCCGGCAGGCGTTGGCCAATCTCCGCGAGATGCCGTTCCGACTGGAGCGGGGCGGGAGCCGGATCGTATTAAATTTGCAGCGATACTAACCCATGAAAACGGCCAGCGACTTTGCGAAAGATTACCTCACCGGATTGAAAGACGTCCTGGATCGTCTTCCACTCCAGCCCCTCGACGATATTATCCGCGCCATCGAACAGGCGCGGGACGAGGGACGGCAGATCTTCGTCATCGGCAACGGTGGCAGCGCCGCGACTGCGTCACACATGATGAACGATTTGTGCAAGGGCACGCTCGGCCACAAGGGCGACGCGCCATGGCCGCGGTTGCGGGTGATTGCGCTGACCGACAACGTATCGTTGATGACGGCGTGGGCGAATGATACGGACTTCAACCACATTTTCAGCGAACCGCTCAAGAATCTCGCGCAACGCGGGGACCTTCTCGTGGCGATTTCGGCGTCGGGGAACTCGCCCAATATCATTGCGGCCGTCGAAGCGGCGAAGCAAATCGGTGTGACGGTCCTGGGTCTGACGGGATTCAGCGGCGGCAAACTTGCCAAGATGGCGGACGTGTCACTGGTCGTTCCCTCCGATGGATATGGTCCGGTGGAAGACGTTCACATGATCCT
>JBEKUF010000112.1:0-16592 GCA_049515295.1 Verrucomicrobiia bacterium
GTGGTGTTTAACCTGTTGGTGGGTGCCGAGACCTGGGCGTATGCGGGCTGTGCGCTGGGCACCGTGCTGACAGACGAGGGGCGCGTGTCGGAAGGCATTGAACTTCTGCAGAAAGCGCTCCGAATCAAACCTGATTACGCCGAGGGACAGGAGGAGTTGGGAAATGCCTTGCTGCTGGCCGGCCGGGCTGAGGATGCGATCAGACCCCTGCGAGAGGCGCTGCGGTTTAATCCCGGGTACGCTGAGGCGCATTGCGATCTGGGAGTTGCCTTGGCGCACACGGGCAGGTTCCAGGAAGCCATTGGACACTATGAGCAGGCGGTGCGACTCAACCCCGATTATGTTATGGCGCAGTACAACCTGGGAAACGCATTGGAGAGAACGGGCAGGCTGCAAGAAGCGATCATACACTACGAGCAGGCGCTCCGCCTCAAGCCTGATTATGCTGAGGCACACAACAACCTGGGGAACGCCCTGCTCCAGGCAGGCAAGGTACAGGAGGCAATCCAGCATTACGAGCAGGCGCTGCGGATCACGCCCGATTTCGCCGAGGCGCAGTACAGTCTGGGCAACGCTTTGCTTCTGGCAGGTAAGGTGAAGGAAGCGATCGGCCACTACGAGCAGGCGCTGCGAATCAAACCTGATTTCGTCCAGGCCCGGAATGCCCTGGCGCGAGCACGGGCCGTTCAATGAGAGGCTGATTGCCGCCGTTCACAATGCTCGTAACCGTCGCCGTGGTTTGCTCATTCCACTTTTCTAGGCCGAAACCACTTCACGTACCAACATCCTCTTCAAGAATTGGCCTGTGTACGAGTGCTGGCTGGCGGCGACCTGTTCGGGCGTCCCCTCCGCGACGATGCGGCCGCCGGCGTCGCCGCCTTCGGGGCCAAGATCAATGATCCAGTCGGCCGACTTGATGACGTCGAGGTTATGTTCGATCACGAGGACGGTATTGCCGGCGTCGCGAAGTTTGTTGAGGACCTCTAGCAGCTTGGCAATGTCCGCGAAATGCAGTCCCGTCGTCGGCTCGTCGAGGACATATAGCGTGCGGCCCGTGGCTTTCTTGGCCAATTCGGTGGACAGCTTCACCCGTTGCGCTTCGCCGCCGCTGAGCGTGGTCGCCTGCTGGCCGATTTTTAGATAGCCGAGACCGACTTCCTGGAGCGTCTGGAGAATGTCGCGAATCTTCGGCACGGCGCGGAAAAACTCCTCGGCTTCATCCACGGTCAGGTCGAGAATGTCGGCGATGTTGCGGCCTTTGTAGGTGATTTCGAGCGTCTCGCGGCTGTAGCGTTTGCCGCCGCACTGTTCGCACGTCACATACACGTCCGGCAGGAAATGCATTTCGATCTTGATGATGCCGTCGCCCTGGCAGGTCTCGCACCGGCCGCCTTTCACGTTGAAGCTGAATCGCCCCGGGCCGTAGCCGCGCACGCGGGCGTTGGGCAATTGCGCGAACAGCGTGCGGATGTGGTTGAACGCGCCGGTATACGTCGCCGGATTCGAGCGCGGCGTGCGCCCGATGGGCGATTGGTCGATCACGATGACCTTGTCGAGTTCTTCCAAACCGAGAATCGACTCGTGCGCGCCGGGGCGGTCCTTGGCGCGATAAAACTTCCGGAACAACGCCTTGCGCAGGATGTCGTCCACCAGCGTGCTCTTGCCTGATCCACTTACGCCGGTCACGCAGGTCAGCAACCCGAATGGGAAACGCACATCGATCTTCTTGAGGTTGTTTTCGCGCGCGCCGCGAACGGTGAGCCAGCCGCGCCTCGGTGCATGGCGAGTTCGCGGCACGGGAATCTGCAGTTCACCGCGCAGGTAACGCCCCGTGAGCGATTTCGGCGAGTCGAGGATGGCTTGGAGCGGGCCGACGGCCACCACGTAACCTCCATGCAATCCCGCGCCGGGGCCGAGATCGACGATGTAATCCGCGGCGCGAATCGTGTCCTCATCGTGCTCGACGACGATGACCGTATTGCCGAGGTCGCGCAGGCCCTTCAGCGTATCGAGCAGACGATGGTTGTCCCGTTGATGAAGGCCGATGCTCGGTTCGTCGAGCACGTAGAGCACCCCGACCAGACCCGCGCCGACCTGCGTCGCCAGCCGAATGCGTTGGGCTTCGCCGCCCGACAACGTATCGCTCTGGCGGTCAAGTGTCAGGTACGACAACCCGACGTTCTGGAGGAACGTCAACCGCGAGCGCACCTCCTTGATGATTTCACCGGCGACGTTCTGATCGAACTCCGACAACGCCAGCGATCCGAGAAAGACCAGCGCTTCCCCAATGCTCATCCGTGTCATGTCGATAATCGATTTGCCGTCGACCGTGACGGCGAGGCTTTCCGGGCGCAGCCGCGCGCCCTTGCAGTCGGGACACTGCATTCCGACCATGAACTGCTGGAGGCGAGTCTTCGTGAACTCGCTGTCGGTCTCCTCGTATAACCGCTCGAGGTTGGGGACGACGCCCTCGAACACCTTGGTCATCTTACGCCAGGCGCCCTTGCGCCAGTACGTGAACTCGACTTCCTCGCTGCCGGAGCCGTGAAGCAATTCCTTCTGCACCTTCTCGGGCAGGTCTTTGAACGGGACTTCAAAATCCACGCCATAATGCTTTGCCAGCCCGCGCAAGAGCATCTTGTAGTAAATGAGCAACCGCCGACCGCCGCGCCGCCAGGCCGCGATGGCGCCATCCGCCACGGATTTGTTGCGGTCGGGCACCACCAAGTCCGGATCGAAGAACAGTTTGGTGCCGAGGCCGTGGCAGGTCCGGCACGCGCCGTCGGGTGAATTGAACGAGAAATGTCGCGGAGTGAATTCCCCGTAGCTGATCCCGCACTCGGGACAGGCGTTTTGGCTGCTGAAGAGCCGTTCCGACCACGGCACCGTCACGGGCGTCGTCGCCGTGCGGTAAAGCACCAGCAACACACCCGACCCCCATTTCAGCGTGGTCTCGACGGAATCCGCCAGGCGCGTGCGCGTCTTGGGGGCCGCGATCAGACGGTCAACCACCAGTTCGACGCTGTGGTTTCGGCGCTTGTCCAATTTCACCGCCTCGGTCACGTCCACAATCTCGCCATCGACCCGTGCTCGCACGAACCCCTCGCGTTTGATGCGGGCGAACACGTCGCGAAACTCGCCCTTGCGTCCGCGGACCAGCGGCGCGAGCAGCATCAGTTGCGTTCCTTCGCCCAGACCGAGGATTTGATCAACAATCTGGGTGGTCGTTTGCGTGGTAATCGGCCGTCCGCAGCGATAGCAATGAGGTTTGCCGATGTTGGCAAAGAGCAGCCGCAAATACTCGTAAATCTCCGTCGTGGTGGCGATGGTGGATCGCGGATTGTTACCGGCAAACCGCTGCTCAATGGCAATGGCGGGCGATAAGCCCTCGATGTAATCGACGTCGGGCTTCTGCAGTTGCTCCAGGAACTGGCGGGCATAGGCGGAGAGGCTTTCGACGTATTTCCGCTGCCCCTCGGCGTAAATCGTGTCAAAAGCGAGACTCGACTTCCCCGATCCACTTAACCCTGTTACCACGATCAACTTCTCACGGGGGAGATTGAGATGGATGTTCTTGAGGTTGTGCTCGCGCGCACCGGCAATAATGATCGTATCTTTGGCCATGGCCCAAACCGCCGAATTTTGGCGGTTCTCAAAGTTTCCACTATACCACGTGCCGTTTCCCCATCCTAGCGAAATCCCACAGGAACCCTGCTGGCATATCACATGCTCAAGGGTAGGGTGTCGTGGTTAGCGCCACGCGAAGAAAACAACGAAATCAAGGGAAATAGGGAACCATGGATGCTTCGGCAGCAGAATTTGAACAAGGTGTTATGAAGCAGAACGAGAAGCCGTCGGAACAGTTGCACAAGCAGATGAAAGCACTGTACCAGAACCTGCGCACGGTCCGCCACGCCATCAACAACAACGTCGCCGTCATCATGGCGATGGCCGAACTGACCCAACGCAACCCGGCCCAGTGCCAGAAGCTCAGCCAGCTCTGTCTCGAGAAGGCCCCCGCAATCGCCGCCGCTATTGGCGGCTTTACGGAGTTGTTTGAAGGCGCCGTCAGCCTGCAGGAAGAACTGGAAAATCAGGTTACGACCCCGACGAATTCGTAGCCGACGCGGTTTGGTCGTCACGACGTCGCCATCCGCCCCGCGGGCGTGCGACGGCAGGGCCGAGAATCGCGGGCGGGACAGTAACTCCGTGAGCACATCGAAAGGCAAATCCGAGGACAACGCGCACGAGCAGGTTCGCGAGTGGGAAAAACTGAACCGGCTCAAAGCCGAGTTTCTTGCCAACGTCAGCCACGAATTGCGCACCCCCATCCACGCAATCATCGGTTACACCGAATTGTTGCTCGACAGCGTGTACGGCCCGATCAACGACGAACAGGAAGAGGCCGTCGATTTCATCCGCGAAAGCGCCCAGGACCTGCTCAGTCTCGTCAACAATCTCCTCGATCTCTCCCGGATCGAAAGCGGTCGCGCCGACCTGATTCTTCAATCGTTCGACGTGCGCGACCTCGTGAGCGAAGTGACCAGCCAGCTCAAGCCCATCGCCGACGGCAAACATACCACGCTGAATTCGGTCGTGCTCACCGACGATTTCGTCATTCGCTCCGACCGCGGCAAGCTCAAACAAATCCTCCTCAATCTCGTGGGCAACGCGATCAAGTTCACCGACCACGGAAAGGTAACCATCGCCATCACGGCGGACACGAATGCCAGGACGGGCGACACCATCGCTCCTCCCCGACTCTCCATCTCGGTACAGGACACCGGCATTGGTATTCCGACCGACAAGCTCGACCGGATTTTTGAGAAGTTCTATCAAGTGGACAGCTCGGCGCACCGATTGCATGAGGGCACCGGACTCGGCCTGTACATTACGAAACAGTTGCTCGATCTGCTTGCCGGGCGCGTGGACATTCAAAGCACGCCCGCCAAGGGCACGACCGTGACAATCTCTGTTCCCCGGAATTTCGAGGAAATCAAAGGCATTCAGCGTCTTCGGTCGCGGATTACCACCGCCGGCTCCGCTGTTGCCGATACCGGTAGTGATGATAAACGCCTCGTCCTCGTGGTCAGTGAACAACCTGACATTGCCCGCATTCTGGCGGCCGGACTCGGTTCCCGTGAATACCACGTTCGCACCGCCCGCGACGGCGAAGAGGCCGTATCGCTCGCCGTCAAACTGCATCCGTTGGTGGTTCTTCTCGACGCGCACGCTTCTACCGCCGAACTCTGGTCGGTGTTCCAGGAGTTGAAGGCCAAACCCGAGACCAAGAATATTCCCATCATATTCCTGTCCAACGACGCCACGAGCGGTGTGGGGACGCCCCTGACAGTCGCCACCAGGCCCAGCCCGCGCGAAGTATTGCGTAGCATCCGCGCCGCCGCGGCCAATAGCCGGAAGAACGTGTTGATTGTTGACGACGAAGAGAGCTTTCGCGACGTGCTCAAGTGCGTACTGGATGGAGAAGGTTACCGGCTTTACGAAGCGGCCACGGGTCGGGAGGCCATCGCGAAGTTGGAGTCCGAGAAGCCCGACCTGGTGCTTCTGGGCGTCATGCAATACATGACGCAACACTCCAAGTTCAAGGACGTGGAAGTGCTGATCATCTCCGGTCTGATGCTCGATGAACGCGAGACCGCGGAAATCGAGACGCGCAAATACGAGTACATTTACAAGGGTGACTTCAAGGTGGACCAGGTCCTGGAAAGGGTCGCCGACCTCCTGGAGGTGAACTGACCATGCCAACCCTGTTGCTGGTGGAGGACAATCTCCACATCCAACGAATTTTCCACGACAAGCTTCAGCGCGAGGGCTTCCAGGTCGCGACCGCCGATGATGGCGCCGCGGGTTTGGAACGCGCGGCGGAGATTCACCCCGACCTGATCCTGCTCGATATCATGCTGCCGAAGTTGGATGGATTCCAAGTGCTCGCGAAGCTACGCGACGACCCGGCGCTCCGCAGTATCCCCGTGTTCATTCTCTCCAACCGCGCCACGGCCAACGACGTGCAGCGCGCGACTTCGCTCGGGGCCCGCCATTTCTTCGCCAAGGGGACCTCGAAGCTTCAGGACATCGCTCTCCATCTTCGGACAACGTGCGCACTCAAGAAAATCCTCCTGTTCACCAGTAGCGCTCAAACCGCCGCGCCCGTCGCAATCGCGGTGAAGCACCCGCAAGTGCTCTGCTCGGTGGTCACGGTGCTGTTGGAAACCGTTGGCGCTGTCGAACGCGGTACTCCCGACGTCATCATCCTCGACGGGCGCGCACCGAACGCCTTCACCCTTCTTCAGCAACTGAAAACGAATCCCCACGCGAAGAATGTGCCCCTCATCGCCATCCGGGACCACAACCAGACACAGCATCGCCTCGACGAGTTCATCGACAGCGACCAGATCGAAACCGACCTCCGTCCCCGAGTGCTGAAAAGATTGGGACTGGCAGAACCGGCCGCCGCGACGCCGTCCAACGCGGAGCCGGCCATCGCGTCCGTCTAGACGCCGCGCCGGATTCGATACGACGGTCCCGCGTCCGCTCCGCTCTGGGCCCGACGACGAACGCCGCGCCGATGGGCGAACGCCAGTCCGCACACGCCCACACCCGCCAGCCACAGGGAGCCGGGTTCGGGCACGACGATTTCCTGGCATGGCCAGTTGGGCTTGCATCCCCAGTCCGGAAGTTCCGGACCCGACCCGTAGCATTCAACAGTCCACTGCCACGTGTTGGGATTGTGCGTGTCCGCAACCTGATAAGTAATGAAACTCCCGACACTCCAACCAGGAAGGGTGCAGCCCGGGCCACTCGCTGTGTTGCCGCCTTCGTAGTTGTCGCCGTCCACGTATCCAAACCCGAAGTAACCTGGAAGGCTATCCGTCATTCCCGTCGGGGTAAACTTCATCGAGCTGCCACATTGCTGCAGTTGCAGGGATGTGGAAACGTTCATCACATCAAAGCTATCTTCAAAATCCCACTGCCCCGATGGCGACGTGAAATCTCCTCCCCCCATCGGCCCGGTGCCGCAAATCGTCAGCGCGAACGACGTCGCGGAATCGCTGGACCACGTCACCGCCGCGGAAACGCTGGACGCAACACAGGCAAGTGCCACGCTCGAACTCAGTAGGATTAAACGCAGGTATTTCATATGTCAGATTCCCTAGACCCCTTCACAACGTTGAGATTACTTCTTAGTGGCGGGAGAACTGAAGCGTTTGGTCAAGCCCGGCAAGGGCAGACCAAACGCGGCTTGGAACAACACAGCACCCGTGTTGCAGCTCATAGATCCCTATTTCCCTACCACAAAACTGCAGTGAGCCCACCTCAGACCCGCGACAAAAGTAGCACGTTCCGTGCGTTTATCAAGTGAGGCTGGAACAAGCAGCTGCTCGAGACGACGTCTACTTCGTTTTCCAGTCTTCATAACCATTTGGCGTTGAAGCACAAACCCAACACACAGGCAGTTTGGCAGCCGGGCCGCCATGAACCCTATATTTTTACTGGCTTGCAAGGCCGCCGCCTCCCGCTTTGCACCGGCCCGGGCGACCCACCCAGCCGCATGGTGCTGCTTTTCGCCGCCTGCTCATTCGCCGGGCTCAGGACACGCTCTCACGCGGCATTCTCCACGGTACCGCTTCCGATTGGCTTTGCCATTGACCCCAGAATTTGGAAGTGGTACGCTCATGCTTGGAGGTGGCGCGGAAGTACGCAACCGCTCCAAGATCGCAACGTGTGGAGCAGGGAAATCGGTTGAACTATAAGGGCATAGTTTTGTTGTTGCTGATGGGGTCGTGGTTTTCGGGGACCGCGTATTCGCAAACCTACTTCGTCTCTACGCGCGTCAGTGGTTATGTCCAACTGGCCGTCGAGGACGCGGCCGGGGCGACCTCGGCGTGCGGAGGGGGTACTGCCGGGTTCGGTGTCCTGAGTGACACGGTATGTCTTGACCTGGCAGCCAATACCATCAGGGAAATCGGTTCTGTCACATTTGCCGGAGGCGCCAACATTACGTTCGAGGACGGTCGGATTGTCGCCGGGTCTAACGGCCTGCAACTCGTCGACGCGAACGTAACGGTCAACCTCAGCGTGCCGAGCGCCCTGACCTTTGACACCGGTGTTCAGCCATTGCTCTGGGTTCCTGCCATCCAGAGCTACGAATTCACCGCCACGCTCGGATCGGTTCCGATCACCGGCTCGTATTCCGTTGTAACAGGAGGCCAGACATACAGCGGACCGCTAAACTACAATTTGTATACGGGAATGCTGCTGCTGTTCCAGCAAGTCGCCACTTCGAGCTATCCGGCCTTCATCACTTTGAGCGGTCTTCGGGGTGGTGAACTGCAACACCCCGGCCCACAACTGGTCTATTTCACGGCGCTGGACGGGCTCAATATCCAGCTCCAGGCGGGCGAGCAGGACGGCACGTACAGCTACGGCTGGAACCTCGGTGCCATTGAAGCCGAAATGATTCCCGAACCCGGCAGCCTGGCGCTCCTCAGCCTGGGTATGTGCGCCCTCTCCATGGTCCATCGCCGCCGGCGACAGGCTGACACGCGGTCCATGCCGCGTCCCTGACGATTTCGCCAAACCACTTCCGGGACATCGTCGCAGTCTCAATCTTCGAGCCGCTCCGGCTACTGCCCGGTCGTCAGCACAACGCGGAACCGGGCTTTGCCGCTCATCATCCGCTCGTACGCCTCGCACGCACGCTCCAGCGGAAAAACCTCATTCATCGACCGCACGCCGCTCAGCGCGCTGAACGCCAGCGCCTCCTGCGAATCAATCGACGTGCCGGAATACCAGCCCTTCACCGACCGCCGGCCCCCGATGAGAAAACCGGGCGACACTTCCAATGATTTCGGCGCGCCGACGACGAGCAACGTTCCATTCACGCCCAGGCCGCCCAGCGTCGCGGTCATCGCCTCGCCGTTCGTCACCGTCGCGAGAATCACTTTCGCGCCGCCCAATTTCGCCAGTTCCGCCGCCGGATCCTGCGTCTGGCTGTCAATGTAATGCCGCGCGCCCAGTTTTCGCGCCAGCGGTTCCTTGTCCTTGCCGCGCGCAATCCCGACCGTCTTGAACCCCATCTTCGCCGCGAACTGCACGCCGAGATGACCCAGCCCGCCCAGGCCGAGAATGGCCACGAGATCGCCGCCGCGCGCGCCGCTGTTGCGCAACGCGTTGAAGGTCGTAATCCCCGCGCACATCAACGGCGCCGCCTCCGCGCCCGACAACTCGTCGGGCACCGCCGCCAATCCTTCCACGGGCGCGATCATGTAATCCGCGTACCCGCCGTCGAACGTGATTCCCGTGACCTGCGGTCCCAACTGACACGCAAAAAAATCGCCGCGCCGACACGAATCGCACCGTCCGCAGTGTCCGCCGTGCCACCCCACCCCCACCCGCTGGCCGACCGTCCAGCCCGCCACGCCCGCGCCGAGGGCATCCACCACCCCGACAACTTCATGTCCCGGCACTCGCGGGTACTGAAGCCCGGGCCAACGCCCCTCTTTCGTCAGCGAATCGCTGTGGCATACCCCGCACGCCTGCACTTTGATGCGCACCTTCCCCGCGCCGGGCGCCGGAATTTCGCGTTCCACCAGTTCCAACGGCCCGCCCGCTTTCGTCAATTGCACCGCCCTCATCTTCGTCACAATTGCCTCCAATCTCAGCCTGCCGCCGCGTCCACTTCCAACTCATCCAGACGCTCTTCAATCGTGACGGCGGTGGATTGGACGCGGCACAGGTTTGCATACAGACCGCCGGACGCCATCAATTCCTCGTGTGTGCCGCGTTCGATGACGTGACCGGCCTTCAACACCAGGATCTGGTCGGCGTTGCGGACGGTCGAGAGCCGATGCGCGATGACAAAACTGGTGCGATGCGCCATCAGACGTTCGAGCGCTTCCTGAATCAGTTTCTCCGTGGCGGTGTCCACGCTCGCGGTCGCTTCATCCAGAATCAAAATCGGCGGGTCTTTCAGCAACGCCCGCGCGATGCTGACGCGTTGTTTCTCGCCGACGCTGAGTTTCACGCCGCGTTCGCCCACGCGCGAATCGTATTTCTCGGGCAACCGCATGATAAACTCGTGGCAGTTCGCCGCCTGCGCCGCCTCGATCATTTCCGCTTCGCTCGCGTCGAGCCGGCCATACAAGATGTTCTCGCGGATCGTGCCGTTGAACAGAAACGCCTCCTGCGACACGATGCCGATCTGGCGCCGTAACGATTCGAGCGTCACTTCGCGAATATCATGACCATCAATGAGAATCTGCCCCTGCATCACGTCGTAGAAGCGGGGCAAGAGATTGACAATCGTGCTCTTGCCCGCCCCCGTCGGCCCGACCAGCGCAATCGTTTCACCCGGCCGCGCCTGAATGTTGATCTCGCCCAGCACCGTCAAGTGCGTGCGATACTCGAAACCCACGCTCCGATACTCGACCTCGCCGCGCACCCGCTCCGTTAACGAGACAGCATGTTGTTTCTCGCCGACCTCCACCTGCGCGTCCAAAATATCAAACACGCGTTCGCCCGCCGCCCGCCCCGCCTGAAACATCTGGTTCAAGCCGTGCAACGCCCGCAGCGGTTCGTAAAACATCCCCAGGTACCACAGAAAACCGACAAACTGCCCGAGCGTGAGCCGGTTCGCGATCACGTCCCGTCCGCCAAACCCCAACACGATGACAGTACCCAGTGCCGCGGCAAACGACATCGACGGCGAATAAATTGACCACGCGGTCATCACCTTGAGCGTGGCCGTGCGGAGGTCGTTCGCCCTGGCTTCAAACCTCGACAACTCGTGCAGTTCGCGCCCGAACCCCTTGATCTGACGAATCCCCTGCAGGTTGTCGAGCAGCAGCGCGTTCAACGCCGACGTCGCTTTCCGCGCGGCTCGATAGCGTTTGTGCGCCGTCAGGGTGTAGATCAATCCGCCGGCCGCCAGCAGCGGGATCGGCACAACCGCCAGTAGTGCCAGTTGCGGGTTGAATCCGAACATCATATACCCCACGCCAAGGATCGTCAGCAGTGAGACGGTGCCCTGCTCGATGCCGTCGATAAGCACACGCTCCACCAAGTTCACGTCGTCGATGACGCGGGTCATCAGGTCGCCCGAAGCGCGCTGGTCGTAATAATTGACCGATAACCGCTGGAGCTTGTCGTACAAATCCCGCCGCAAATCGAAGATCACCCGTTGCTCGAAGCGGTTGTTGAGTTGGAGGCGCAACATGTTGAACAAATCGCGCAGGAAAAACGAGACCAGGACGAGCCCCGTGAACAATCCCAATAATCTCCCGCGCTTCGCTGAGATCACTTCGTCAATGAACATCTGCGTCAACTTCGGGAACGCCAGCCCGGCCGCGGTCGTCAGCACCGCACACACCATTGTGCCGATGGCGTACCACGGATAGCGGCGCACGTAGCCCGAGATGCGGGCAAAAATCTCCCGTGCGCCGCGTTTCCGCGCCACCATTGTCTCGTCGTTGGCTGTATCGTGGTGCGCCATTGTTACGCCTACAGTAAATCATCCCGGGCCACCTTGCACGGAGATTTCGCTTTTGGGCCGTCGCGGCGGATCAACTCGATGTCACGCCTGGAACGGACACGAGGCCACTCGATGCTTTGCGGGGGAAGGCGCTCTGGACTTACTTCCCGTCAAGCCAGTCAATCACGTTGCCGGTTTGGTTGCCGAAGAGGGCGCGGACGGCGACGCGAATTTGGTCGCGGGACTGCGGGGACCGTTTCCATCGTTCCCGGAGTGAGCGAAACCACGGGTCGTAAGGTTTGACGGTGCGATACGTGGCGCGTCGCTCGGAGACCTTGAGCATGCGCGTGCCGGACAGAAGCTTGTGCATCTGGTCGAGGGTGATCGTCCGTGCGGTGAAGGCCTCGGCGGGCATGCCGAGACGATAGGCGATTGATTCGATTCCCTTCATGGACGCCACGCGGTTGCCGGAGCAAAAGTCGCTCACGGACCCCTGGCTGATGCCGAGTTGCTCGGCGGCTTCGACCTGCGTCCACTCCGCCGCCGTCAGCAGCGTGCGGAAGTTGGCCGTGAAAATGCGGCGGGCATCGGAATTTAGTGTTGACATGGTTATCGACTTTCGATATTTGGAGTGCCGATATGGCATACTTGTGTTTGCATAGATTTCGCGCGGAGCAAACCACAACCCAGCCCGAAACACAAGCACGAAACGAAGATTCTGCAACTTCTGTGTGTCCCCTGGTCGACTACGACCGATGTGCTGTGTGACGAAGAGAGCAAAATACGGGAAATTGGCGAAGTCTGGGTCATCCATTTTTCAGCAGTTGTGGTTCGTCCAGATGACCCCCTCGCCGATCGATGGCGAGGTTCATCTCCGCATGGAACGGCCCGCGGCCTGGGTGTGCGTGGCGGAGGCGTCGGAGTTGATCGCCTGCTCGGTCCAGAAGGTTCACAACCTCTGCGAGGAAGGGTCGTTGGAATGGCGATGGCTCGACCACCAAGGCGCCGGCGGCAAGAAACTCGTCCTGGTTGACTCGATCCAGCGTTACCTCACGAAGAAATGCTAGGATCAACCACGGTCGGACTGCCTGCGCATTACCGGCTCTGATGGCAACCGGGAACCACTCTGGACAATGAAACGGGGGCACCAGACACAAACGGAGAGTCGAGGCTCAACTCGCTACTCATACTCCCCCGAGCCGCTCCCATTTTGCGGCTCATCGCCTTACGGCAGCCTTGCCCGGCGAGAAAGCATCTCGGCTCTCCGCCGTAACGTACGCCCCTCCACTAAAAACGCAAGCAGCAGCCCGCAACGCCTATTAGAGTGGCCGGATGGTCAGAAGGTTGTGGTTGAGCTCGACCAGCCAACCGGATTGGCGCCCATCGCTTGACTAGCGCCAGAGCACCCGTTAATCTGCCCGCATCGCCGCCGTGGCGGAACTGGCAGACGCGCTGGACTCAAAATCCAGTACCAGCAATGGTGTGTGGGTTCGACTCCCTCCGGCGGTACCAATTTGACCACCAAGTGGTTACGAAATCGCGGGGGCGCACATTTAGGCCGCTTACAAGAGGCGGCAAGGTTGCGTAGTCCGGGAAGGCTGAAAATGCTTGCCTTCCATCCCCATCGCTGGTAGGCTTGGCCCCAAGAAACCAAAGCTGAAATCAGGTGAATACACACCTCCCAAGTTGTTCAATCTCAGGTCGCTCAATTGCTGCGGTAACGCGCACAGCCAGAGCATTCCCTTTCAGAGTCGCGGTCGTGTGTCTTTTCTTCAGCGCGGCATTCCTACTGGCCGTCGCCACCACGACAAGCGCCCAAACTTACACAGCACTGGCCGACTTCGGCACACAGCCAAGCGATTTTACGCTCTCCGGCTCAAACTTCTACGGGACGACAACCTCCGGCGGTAATTACGGCTACGGGATGGTGTTCCAGATCAGCACCAACGGCACCGGTTTCACGGTACTGCACTCGTTCGGTGGGGGCGACGACGACGGCGGCAACCCCAACGGCTCGCTGACCTTGTCCGGCTCAACGCTCTACGGGACGACTGTTAATGGCGGGAACAGTTTTGGAGATGGCACGGTGTTCCAGATCAGCACCAACGTCCAGGCCGACACCAACGGCACCGGCTATGCGATTCTTTACTCATTTGTCCCCAAGATAGGCAGTAGCCCTTCCGGTTCACTGACCTTGTCTGGCACAAACCTTTTCGGAGTGACCACCTCTGGCAATGGGACGCTGTTTAGGGTCGACACCGGTGGCGGCGGGGCCACTAATTTGCATGTCTTCGGCGGCTTCGTCACCAACATCGTCGGCTCGGTGACCAACATCTTTCCCGACGGCACGACCCCAAACGGGTCGCTGACCTTGTCCGGCCCGACGCTCTACGGGACGACGACCTACGGCGGTAGTAATGGCTACGGGACGGTGTTCCAGATCAACACGGACGGCAGTGGCTACTCAATCTTGCACCAGTTCTCAGCCGACGACGGCGATGGCGAATATCCCCACGGCTCACTGATCTTGTCCGGCTCGACACTCTATGGGACGACGGGGATGACGTCGGCCGGCGGCTTCAACAACGGGACGGTGTACCAGATCAATGCCAACGGAACCGGGTTTGCAGTCCTGTATGAATTCGGTCTGGTCGCTGGCGATGGGTACAATCCCATCGGCTCACTGACCCTGTCCAACTCGACGCTGTACGGCACGACCGACTACGGCGGGACAAACGCGTGCGACTGCGGGACGGTGTTCCAGATCAACACTGATGGCAGCGGTTACCAAATCCTGTACGACTTTTTTGGCGGCCCGCTTGGCGGCAATCCTCAACGCTCCGTGATCTTGTCCGGCTCGACGCTGTACGGCATGGCGGGGAGCATCTTATTCTCGCTGACAGTGCCAGCACCGCCACCACCGCTAACAGTCACAGTGCTTGATATTATTGGCATTGCGCAGCAAGGCGATGACATTTCCATCACCTGGACGAACAACATTGGCGCAACCAACGCACTGCAAGCCACGACTAACGCACTGCAGGTGACAACCGACTCCACCTACGACACAAACAATTTCGCCGACATTTTCATCGTTACCAATACTGTCAGCCCGGTAACCACCTACATTGACGCAGGCGCAGTGACCAATTTCACCTCTCGCTACTACCGCGTCCGCCTGGTGCCGTAGCGGACTGTCACAACTCAGGGCATCGCGGCCATTGCTACAGGTGCGCACCTTACGCTTATAGGTCTCGCCAGCATCCCGATGATACTGCTGCCAATGATGGGGTGAGATTGGCGATCCAGTGACGGCTTTCCGGGTGTCGTCTCAGACGGTTGCGCCGTATACGGCTACTATGTGTGGGACCGGTCCCCTCCGGCGGTACCAATCTCTCACCGCCGTGTCTGCCCGTGAATCTGGCCCCGACTTGGAATCGGGGGAAAAGTCAGGATTGTGGCCCCAAGTCGAGATGCTGCGGTGGATTCGGCGGAAGTTTCCACACGATCTCACCATGGTCGGCAGCCACGTGCATCTTGTTGGCCAGGTCGATTCCCACCATGTAGGTCCTCTCGAATTCAACAAAATTCCTTGCCGCAACGTGCTGGTCGAGCGGGTCGAGGATCTTCTTTGCGTAATTCTCAATCATGCCCTTGTATTTCGGCCGGGTCAGGTTGCCTTTCTTGAACAGGCTGCGGATGCCGCGCAACTGATACGCCGCCAGGTCCCAGTTCCCGCCCTTCGCCGCGTAGTACGCAATCCAATAACGATCGCTTACGTCACGCATCAACGTGCCCAGCCCGGGCTGCAATTCCGCAATCTGATCCAGCGTCAGTTCGCCGTGCTTCGTCCGCCCGACAATCGGTTTCTCATCCGCCATGCGCTCCTCTTTAGTGGGCCACCCTGGACAAATCAACCCAAAACAAAACCCCGACACGAATGTGCCGGGGTTTGTCCGTAAAAACTGCGATTTCTACGTCTTGCCAGTCTTTGAGCACGTCGATTTCATGAACGGGCAGCCGCCGCTCTTCGCGTCCTTGTCGCACATGGCCTTCCACTGCGCCAACTGGTCGGGCGTCAAGATCTTCTCCAGGCCGTTGCTGAGCATCGCGTGGAACTCCGAGTGCGATGTTGCCTTGTGGCAATCGATAAACAAGTTGTTCACCCGCGCCTTCTGTTCCGGCGTAAGATTCAACTTGCTGAACATGTCGCTACAGCAGGCCGCGCCCTTTGCCGATTTCCCAGCGCAACAACCTTCGCCCGCGTACAATGCCGCCGCGCTAACGGCAATGACCACAACTACCGTAAATGCCAGAAACTTCTTCATCTGCTCTCCTTTGTTAGTTTTCCCTGTTTTGACGCCAAAATGGCATCAATTGTTCAAACGTAACGCTATTTCTTCGCCAGAATGGCCGCCAATACTCGCTCCGGCGTGAACGGCGCTTTCTTCATGCGGACACCACAGGCGTCGTAGATCGCGTTGGCGAGAGCGGGTAGCGGACCATTAATTCCGATTTCGGCGATGCTCTTGGCGCCGAACGGGCCGCTCGGTTCGTAGGTCTCGACGAGAATCGTCCGAATCTTCGGTGCGTCCACGGTTGTGAACAGCCGATAATCGAAAAAGCTCGGGTTCAACATCCGTCCATGCTGGTCGAACACCATCTCCTCGCACAATGCATAGCTGAGGCCGTTCAGCGCCGCGCCTTCCATCTGGCCTTCGGCGAGCTTCGGGTTGATCGCCACGCCGCAGTCCACCGCGGCGACGTAATCCACCACGCGTACCTGACCCGTCTCGGTGTCCACTTCGACCTCTGCAAAATGCGCCGCGAACGGCGGCGGTGAGACATAGGAAATGTGCGACGCTTCGCCCTCGATCTGGAATTGGTTCTGGCCGTAGAGCGAGCGTTGGATGATGCTCGGATACGGCGTCTTCTTACCCGTCTTGCGGCTGACGACGGCTGCGTTCTCGCAGAACAAATCGGCGGCGTCTTCCTTCAGCATCTCGGCAGCGACCTTCAAAATCTTCTCGAGACACGCTTCCGCCGCTTTCTTGACGGCGCCACCGGAGACGTAGGTCGTGCTCGACGCATACGCGCCCTT
>JBEKUF010000113.1:0-10952 GCA_049515295.1 Verrucomicrobiia bacterium
TCATCTGGAGAAGCAACGTCTTGTGACCAGTTCGTGGCGCACCCCGAAAACGGGCCGCGAGCGCCGATACTACCAGCTCACCCCGCGCGGCCAGCGCGCCCGGAAAGAGCACCGGCGGCAGTGGGATGTGTTTACAGGCGCGGTCAATGCCCTGCTTCGGTCGCGACAATGAACCACGAATCGACTGCTTGAGTGAGTGACCCTGCTGCATTCAGTCCATGATACCGTTCGCTGAAAGGTATCATCGCCTCGACCTGATGGAGAGGGTGTTACGAGCACGGGGTGACGGCATTCAAGCGCAAGCCGTGTGAGCACTGAGCCGACCCGCCAACGGTCAGCTGTGAAGCCTTCCTGCCGCGATGTAGTCTCGAAAGCGCGGACGTAGGTGGTCAATCACAACGCTGTAATACATCAGGGTGTAAATCGTCGCGCTGATTATCAAGCCGACGAACGCGCAGGCATAATCAACGGTCTCCGAATACCCAAACCCGTAACGCAACACAACGCCGGTCATGTCTCCCGCGAGGATGAAAACAAATTGGGCGAGAAGCGCCACCCAAAGAGGCCAATCGCGGAAGCCATATCTGAAGAAGCAGGCTCGCAACACCTTGCGTCGCTCTGACCGCGACAGACCAGCCAATTCTGGAACGTCCTTGAATCCATGGTAAATCTTCATGGTTGCTCCGTCAGAAAGTGAACAAATCTTGTCATGTCTCCGATCAACCAGCAAGCGAAAGACGGAAAGGGCCACCAACTCCCACGCGGTTGACGAATGACACATGAGTGCTAACCTCGTGTCGATGGGCGTGAAGCAATCCATTCACGGACGCGGGGCGGCAGTGAATCCGCCGAACCGGTTCCAGCACACCGCGTACGAACGCGATGCCGAGTGGGATGAGCCTGACGATCCGGCGCCGAAGACGCAGTTCTATCGGGACGCGAGCGTCTCGATCATCACGCACAACGACAGTCCTGACATCGGGTTCGAGGCGAGCATCAATCCCTACCGCGGCTGCGAGCACGGCTGCATTTACTGTTACGCGCGGCCGTATCACGAATATCTTGGCTTTTCCGCCGGGCTGGATTTCGAGACGAAAATCGTGGTCAAAGAGAACGCGCCGGAGTTGTTGCGCCGGGAATTGTCTTCCCGAAAATGGAAACCGCAGGTGCTGGCCATGAGCGGCGTCACCGATTGCTATCAGCCCGTCGAACGTCGGTTGCAGATCACCCGCAAATGCCTGCAAGTGCTCGCCGAATTTCGCAATCCGGTCGCCATCGTCACGAAAAACCTGCTTGTCACACGCGACATCGATCTGCTGGCCGACCTCGCGCGTGACAACGCCGCGGCGGTGATTCTCTCGATCACAACCCTCGATGCCGATCTCGCGCGGATCATGGAACCGCGCACGGCGCCGCCCGCCGCGCGACTGCGCGCAATCAAAGAATTGTGCAACGCGGGCGTGTCGGCGGGCGTACTGGTGTCGCCCGTGATTCCCGGCCTCACCGATCATGAAATACCCGCGATCGTGAACGCGGCGGCGGACGCGGGCGCACGATTCGCGGGAATGACGCCCGTCCGTCTCCCGTTTGCGGTCAAAGACCTGTTTCAGCAATGGCTGGAGCAGCACCTGCCCGACCGCAAAGAGAAAGTGCTCGCGCAAATCCGCGCGATGCACGGCGGGAAATTGAACGATTCGGATTTCGGCACGCGCATGACGGGCACAGGCATTGTCGCCGAACAAATCGCGAAGATGTTCGCGGTCGCTTGTCGCCGGGCGGGCTTCCCCGAGCGCGGACCGCAGCTTTCGACCGCTGCCTTTCGCCGTCCGGCCGGCCCGCAGATGGAACTGCTGTAACCGTCGTTTTGCCGCACCCGTGGGCTTCTTTTTGGCCCATTTCTTGCGCTTCTTGCCACCGGTCACAGGCATGCGGAGCAACGAATCCAAGGGCTTGGTGTTGAAACTGAAAGCTATGCGCACAAGTCGCAGTATTTATCTGGCAGGCGCGATTGTCATCTCGTGTGCGATCCTCGGGTTGGCCCCGCTCGGAGCGGGGCTGGCGGCAGTGCCTCGACCGGCCCCTGACGATCAGCCGCTCACCGACCGGCAAAAAATCATCCATGTCCTCAACCGTCTCGGCTACGGCCCGCGCCCCGGCGATGTCGAGCGCGTTGAGAAAATGGGGCTGGATCGGTACATCGATCAGCAGTTGCATCCGGAGCGGATTGACGACTCGGAGTTGGAGTCCGACCTTGCCAAATTCGACATTCTGACGATGGGCGAGACCGAGTTGTACCAGACGTTCCGCGACGAGCAGCAAATGGAGAGAGAACGCCGGCGCGAACAGGCGGAAGCCGAGAAAGCCGGCCCGATGCAAACCAACACCGTTGCCGGCAACACCGCGGCCACGGCGAAACCCGGACCGCAACGCCAAGCCCCGCGTCGTTCGTTCCTCGCGGTGGCGGAATTGCAAGACGCCAAGATCATCAGCGCCATCGAATCCCCCCGCCAACTCAACGAGGTGCTGGTCGATTTCTGGAGCAACCATTTCAATATCGACGTCCGCAAAGGCCCGTGCCGCGTGCTGAAAGTCGCCGACGAACGCGAGGTCATCCGGCCCCATGTGTTCGGCAGGTTCCGCGACCTGCTCGAGGCCTCCGCGAAAAGTCCGGCGATGCTGCATTACCTCGACAACTTCCAAAATTCCGCGCCCCGTCAGCTTTCCCCCAACGAACTGCGCCGCCGCGAGCAAGCCATGCAACAGAGTGCCGTGCCAGCGCAACCGGCGGTACCGGCGGGGACAGACAACCAGTCGCGCACGGTCGGCGGCATCAATGAGAATTACGCCCGCGAGATCATGGAGCTTCACACGCTGGGCGTCGATGGCGGCTACACGCAGAAGGATGTGCAAGAAGTGGCGCGCTGCTTCACCGGCTGGACGTACAACCAGCAAACGGGCGAGTTTGTCTTCACGCCGCGGCGCCACGACAACGGCCCCAAGGTGGTGCTCGGACATCCGATCCCGGCCAATGGCGGCATCCGCGACGGTGAGATGGTGCTGGATATTCTGGCGTCGCATCCATCGACCGCGAGGTTCATTGCCACCAAACTGTGCCGGCGGTTGGTCGCTGACGATCCGCCGCCGGCGCTGGTGGACCGCATTGCTTCCGTCTTCCTCGAAACCGGCGGCGACCTGCGCCAGGTTTATCAGGCGATCATTTACAGTCCTGAATTTTTCATACGGCAGGCGTATCGCGCGAAGATCAAATCGCCATTCGAGTTCGCTGTGTCCGCCGTTCGCGCCGCCGGCGGCAAAATGGTCAGTGACGACTTTCTGCCCATCGACAGACGGCTGGGCATCGAAGCGGGCGCGACGTTCGGACGCGGCATGGACCGAATCGCCTCGGCTAAACGCAAATCGTTGAACATTGAAATTATCGAGATGGGCCAACCGCTGTTCGCCTACCAGGCCCCCACGGGGTACACCGAAGACTCGCGCAAGTGGGTCAACACCGGCGCGCTGATTGCGCGGATGAATTTCGCGCTGGCGCTGGCCGAACATAAGATCGTGGATGTCTCCGTCACTCCATCGGACCTGGTTCGCGGCGCTGACATCGACAAGCCCGGCCTGGTCCTCGACCGGTTGAATGAGGTGTTCCTTCAGGGCGAGATGACCGCTCCCACTCGCGCCACGTTGGAAAAACAGGTGTCCGGGACCGACGGCGGCGAAGCCAGCACGGTGAATGCGGCCGAACTCACGGCCCTTGTTCTCGGCTCGCCGGAATTTCAACGGCACTAATCCAAGGAGAACCGTCATGACACTCACACGCCGGGCATTCCTCAAACGCGGTGGACTCGCGCTCGTTTCGGTCGGAACGGTGCCGCTGTGGGGGCCGTCGTTTCTGCAGCAACTGGTGTTCGCTGCCGAACCCGCGCGCGCGACCAACGGCAAGAAGGTCCTCATCTGCATCTTCCAGCGCGGCGCCCTCGACGGGCTTTCCATGGTCGTCCCCTACGGCGACCGGCACTATTACGAAGCGCGCTCGGACATCGCCATCGCGCAACCGACGCAACAGGCCGGCCCGTCGGGCGTGATCGACCTGGACGGGTTCTTCGGGTTTCATCCGAACATGGCGGCGCTGCTGCCGATGTACCAGAGCGGCCATCTCGCCCTGATCCAGGCGTGCGGTTCGCCGAGCGCCAGCCGGTCGCATTTCGACGCACAGGATTTCATGGAATGCGGCGTGGTGGACGATAAATCGACGCGCACGGGCTGGCTGAACCGCGCGTTGCTCGAATGCCCCGAGGACCGCGCCAAGCTGTCGCCGTTCCGGGCCGTGTCAATGACGGCGATGTTGCCGCGCACGTTGCAGGGCGACCAGGAAGCGCTGGCGATAGCGGATCTAAAAACGTTTGGCGTCGGCGCGGGCGCCGGCGGATTCACTCCGGGACCGGTAACGAGCGGCGCGGCGAGCGGGTTCGAGGGCATGTACGAAACCGCGGTCGGCGACCTGCTTCACGGCACGGGCAAGGAGGCGTTCGACGCCATGGGGATGCTCCAGTCCGCGGACCCGACGAAGTACAAACCGCAGAATGGCGCGGCGTACCCGAACAGCGAATTCGGGCGCGCGCTGCTGCAGATCGCCCAGATGGTCAAAGCCAACATCGGGGTCGAAGTCGCGTTTGCCGAGGTCGGCGGCTGGGACACGCATGCCAATCAGGGTGGCGCACAAGGTCAACTGGCCAATCGGTTCACGGATTTCTCGCACAGCCTGGCAGCGCTGTATCAGGACCTCGGCGACCGGATGAACGACGTGGTGGTTCTGACCATGAGCGAGTTTGGGCGGACGGTGCGCCAGAATGGCAACCGCGGCACTGATCACGGGCACGCAACCTGTTTTACGGTGATGGGTGGTCCTGTGCGAGGCGGCAAGGTGTACGGTCGGTGGCCGGGGCTGGCCCGCGAACAATTATTTGAAGGACGCGACCTGATGCTGACGACCGATTACCGCGACGTGTTCGCCGAGCTGGCGCAGAACCACCTCGGCGCCCGTGACGTCAACCCGATATTCCCGAACCATCGGGTCAATCCCGGCAATTACCAGGGGCTGCTGGCGTAACAGCGCTTCATCCTCCTAAAAGCACGTTCCCGCGCCCTTCCTGCTCACGCGTCTAGAACCGGGCGTGGCAGGCGAGCTGGCCGTACGGGGCATTGTAGCTCCGAAAGTCGATGTCAGGCTCAGAAAAGTCGAACCATCGATAGGGCATGTAGCCCACTTCCGCCTCTACAGTGACGCTGGGGGTGAGTTTCCATGAGAAACCGGCGTCGAGACGCAACTCGAAAAAATCCACGATGGCCCCGTCCAGTTTCGGTTCGCCATGTTCGGTGCCGAAAGTTTCCCCCGTGGCGAACGTCCCCGCCTCAACCCCGCCGCCGGTGTAGAGTGTAAGCCGGTCATTGACCGCATATTCCAGGCGTGGGCTGGGCAGCATGAGATTCAGTGTCCATTGGTCGGCGAATTTCCAGCGGACACCCGCCACGGGCAGAACGGGGTATTCACAGCGCACGTCCACCCTTATGCCGAGAAGCCATTGCAGATCGGCGTCGGCCAGATAGATTCCGGCAATGACCAGCGGGGCGTTGAAATCGCGCCAGTTGATGTTCTCGAAATCGCCGTAGATGCCCGGCTCACACTCGACGCGCATCAGCCATTGATCGGCAACCTGATAGTCGAACCCGAGGACACCGCTCGCCTGTTGCAGGAGACGGGGCATGGCGGCGTGGTCGGGCACATCGAAGGAAAACCGCTGCCACTCGGCGCCGAACCGCAACAACAGGTCCTTGTTCACCTGCGGGGAGACGACGTATTTGAGGTCCGAACTTTGTTCATCAATCTCGCCGTGGCTCAAGCCCGCGCCCCGTGTGTTTGCGTCGCCGACGTAGCTATACACGGCATCGAGTTCCTCGGAGACGCTCATCGGGTTGGCGGCCAACGCGGCCACCGGCGCCAGGGCGGCGAGTATCGCGAGGCACCGGGTCTTCATCGCCGGGTCTTCGCCTCCTCCTGCATGCAGTGGATTTCCTTCTTGATGTCCTGCAGCATGAGCACGCCGTAGGCGATGCGGTCGGTTCCCTTGGTGAACCGCAGCGTTGGGGCCGCAAAAAAATCGCCGCGCCACACGAGCGCGGCGGGCTGGCCATGGTTTTGCACGGGCCAGACCTCGTAGAGCGTGGCCGACGTGTAGTAATTCGCGTTCACGTAGTATTCGAGGTCGATAACCTGATAATGATCGCCAACCGCCAGCAAATACACCGCGCCCAAACTGATTGTGCCGTGGTAATCGGCGTCAAACATCGTCCAGTAATAAAACGGCGTCAATGACGGCGTGGTGTCCTTGCCCAACAATCCGATTCCCTTGAGGACCGGCAAAAATTCGTGCGAGATGGACAATTGTTCACGGAGCATGGCGCGAAGTTGATCGGCCGGGGAGACGGATTCCCCCGCGACCTCATACGGCAGCGTTCCTGTGAGACCTTTTTGCTGAAACGTGGTCGCCCGTGCCAAAAGCAATTTCGCCCAACAATGGGTGACCCGGGCTCCGTCGGACTGTTGCGCCATGCACTCGGACAATTGCTTGGCTTCGTCCCGAGTCAGGTTCAAATCCGATCGCGTCGGCGTAGTAGCGGCGGTTTTGCTCAGCAGCCATCGGACCGGACTTTGGCTGTTATGGAAATCCAAGGATTGGAAATCATCCAGCTCACACGGAATGTGGACCGCGTGGAAGGCGAATACTTTCAACTCGGGATACGGGGATGGGTCCCAGAGTTGGAGATGCTTGGCGGCCTGGTCGGCCGGTAGCGCCATCGCATAACACGTTTGCGCGCAGATCCCGTTGGGGAAATCCATCAGCGAACCGCGCTCGGAGAGAACCTCGCCGTTGAGGACGCGGCTGAGATCGATCTGCTGGAAGTCGCTGAAACCCTTGATGGCCGACACGGGGTCCGGGGTTTGACCCGGCGCGGCCACCGCGAAGACACAACCGGCGCCAACCGCCAGAAGAACAGACGCCAGTCCCCTTGTCATAGGGCTTAACGTCTCGTGGAAACGTGCGTCAAAATCAACGCAAATCTTGCGCGGCGCGGCGGTCGTCGTTGAAACAGATCGCGATGTGAGCTTCCCACGGTACGTATGTGGCCGTGTGGGGAACGCGTCCCTGGTTGTGCTGCCGCAGCCGTGCCTGAAGATCGGTGGCGGAGCTGACGTAGCGTTGTTTCGGGTCCGAGAGGCTCTTGAGCATGTAGACGTATTTCATTGTGATGGGGATGGCCTGCCATCCGTAGCTCGGCACCATGCCGATGTCCCGCCCTCCTTCGCCGGAGCTGCGGAGGACAGGGGCTTCGGAGGGCACCATTTTTCGCTTCGAGCGAAAAATGGTGGAGGCGGTGGGAGTTGAACCCACGTCCTGAGCAAAGCAACCGTGAATGACTACATGCTTGTTCCATCTTTGGGTCTCGCCCGGCGCGCTGTCGATGGACAGGCCACGCGCCGCGCCAGTCTCCAGTGAAAGTTTCGCCCGTGGACCTGAAGACGACATCCACGAACTAACCTGCTATCGTCGTCTCAGCCCACCAGCAGGTGTCACGGGTGAGACGTCGCGGTCAATTAAGCCGCGAGTGCGAGCTCTTCGTTCGCAGTTATGTTTTTGTCCGGTGTTTAACGAGGCCTCCGAACCACCTCGGCATGCCGCTCACGCCCACTTCACAAAGTCGAATCCATTTCGCCCCCATGAGAATGCAGCGCTGTGTGGCGGGGTAAATATAGCGGACGGGCTGGGGAAAGCAAGGAGCAAGGGCAAGAAGAAATTGGCGCGCGCGGTGGGTTACCACCGCGCGCGCGGGTTGAGAGATCAGCCTGTTCTTCGGTCGGAGGAGGCGCCGACCGTGATGGCGTTGGGGGGATTCGAACAGTTGACTCTCAACCCGTGACGCGCGGAAGGGCCGGGTCGTTGCGGGACCCGGGTACCTCCGCTGCAAAACAGGCGCTGGCCCGCCATGAACGGTATATCCTGCGCACCCCGCGCAGCCTGCTTCATAGCCAACCCTAGAGCCAACGCCTTAAACGGGTTCATGTTCATTCGGTCGTGCATGAATCGGCGAGCTGGAGAGCCTCGCCAAAATTGAGTGGTTGTCGGAGGACGCTTTCGCCATTTTTGGAGCGGCCGGCGGCGTCCCACGGCTGAGACAAACGCCCCGCACAAACCACCACGTGCGCGTGCGGGCAGCGTTTCTTGATGGCATCGGCCAGGTGTTGGGCGGACGCATGGGTGAGCGCGGCGTCAATAAACGCCACATCGATGGGATTGTGCTGGACGAACTCCAACGCGGCGCGGGCACCGTCGCGCACTTCCACGCTCCGATTCGGCGCGCGGAGCAACCCCGCCAACATCTCGCGCATGGCGGCGTTTTCGTCCACGATGAGCACCTGGTAAATCTCCTGTTTGTTGGCTTCGATCATCCCTTCGTCCCTGTCTTTGACTAACGCCTGACTCGACTAACGCCTATCTGTTTAACGCCTGACTGTAAGCCTGAATAGCAGTGGGTATGCCAACCCCCTTGCAGAGGCCAAAAATCAAGGAATCCAAGACTGGGACCGGGGGGCGAATCTCAAAAAGGAGGAACGCAGCCGCTGAAATACCGCGGCAGAATCATCAATGCGGCAAACCGAAGATATAGTAGATCAGGCACAAGAAACTGAGCGAAACAGCGCCCCAACTCAACTCGCGGTAACGCCCGGAGGCCAGCTTGATGATGGGATAGACAGCCAGTCCCGCGGTCAGTCCGTTCGCAATATTGCAGGGAAACAACATCATGGTAACGGTCACAAACGCCGGGACCAGCTCGGTGCGTGCGATCGGCAACGGAGACGACCGCTTGTTACTTCTGAAAGACGGCGCGAATGAACTCGTCGCCGTGCACCGTACCAAACCCGCCGGTGGCACAACTTTGCTCGTCGTAGCGTTCGACTTTGTCGGGTGCTCGCCGCGGATCGCGAATGGCAAACGGGACGGCGTCGCGCACGTGGACCCGCTTTTCCACCGGCGTCGGATGATCCGGCAAGACGGCCACGATGGCCTCCATTTTCTGCTGCTCCAGCCCCGCCAGAATGCGTCCAATGAGCCGGGCATCGAGGTCTTCGATGGTGCGAATCTTCAGGTCCACGTTGCCTTCGTGGCCGGCTTCGTCGGGCGCTTCCACGTGGACATAGCAGAAATCGCAACGTTGCAGTGCGGCCAGACAGGCATCGGCTTTGCCTTCGTAATTGGTATCGAAAAGGCCGGTCGCGCCGGGGACTTTGAGAACTTCCAGCCCGGCGTAAACCCCGATGCCGCGAATCAGGTCCACCGCCGAAATCACCGCGCCGCTCACCCCAAACCGCTCCTGGAAGGTCCACATGTTCGGACGTTTGCCAGGCGACCACAACCAGATCGAGTTGCCCGGATCCTTTCCCGCGGCCCGACGACGTTGATTGACGGGGTGATCCTTCAGAATCGGCCAGGAACGACGGATCAGGTTGTTGAGCAGGTCGGCGGTTTTCTGCGCTTCCGGAACCTTGGCGCGAATGAGTAGCCCTTCCGCCGGTTCATTGGGATGATCATGCGGCGGAGCACAATCGAGCCGTGCGTCAAGCCCTTTGCCCACGAACAGGTGGCGATAGCTGACACCGGTGTAGAAATTCAGTCCGGGGCCGCCGATTTCCTTCTGGAGCGATTTGAGAATCTCACCGGACTCGGCCGAGCTGATGTGCCCTGCGGAGTGGTTCTTGATGCGACCGTCGTCAAACAGGCAAATCAGGTTGCAGCGCATCGCCATGTCGTCGTCGCGGATGTCGACGCCCATGCTGGCGGCCTCGAGCACACCGCGGCCCTGCAAGACCTGACGCGGGTCGTAGCCCATCACCGACAGGTTGGCGGCTTCACTGCCGGTGGGCATGTCCTCTTCAATGGTTTTGAACAAACCACAACAGCCCTCGCAGGCAATGCGATCCATATTGGGTTTGCGAGCCACCTGCAAGGGTGTCCTGCCACCCAGACGCGCGACGGGATAATCCGACATGCCGTCGCCCAGTATGATGATATACTTCATTTGTTCGTGCAGCTGTCAGACCTGGTCGTGGTTCTCCGGCAATCCGCCCGGCACCGCCATCATGCCGCATCGCCCGTCAACCAGCAACCATGAATCATCGCCCGCTATTGACTTGCCCCAAACTGCCATGCAATATCGCGCGCCGTGAGAAAACCGTCCGTCACCGTTCGCGTGCCCGGCACGACCGCCAATCTCGGCCCAGGCTTCGACACGCTCGGCGTCGCCCTGAAGCTGCACAATCAGATTTCCATCCGCGAAATAGACGCCCCGACGGTTGAACGGGTCGACGCCATGCGCGGGAATCCCGGGGCGCTTGCCATGACACAGGAAGCGATGGACACGTTCTTCCGCCGCAGCAAAGTCAAGCCCCACGGTGCACAAGTCGAGGTCAAGGGTGAAGTGCCGACCATCGGCGGACTCGGATCGAGTGTCACGGTGCGACTGGGCATCGTGTTCGCCCTCAACGAACTCGACGGCCGCCCACTTTCCGACACCGCCCTGCTCGAAGTCGTCACCGAACTCGAGCATCATCCTGACAACGCTGCGCCGGCATTGTTCGGTGGCTTCGTGGTGTCCGGCATCATCGACGGCACGATTCGGTACCGCCGCTTCAACGTTCCGCCGTCACTCAAATTCGTCGTCTGCGTCCCCGATTTCGCCGTTTCCACGGAAAAAGCTCGTGGGTTGCTGCCGAAGCAGGTCTCCATCGGCGATGCCGTCGAGAACATGAACCGCGTCGCGCTCATGACCTCGGTGTTCGCCACGGGCGACTACTCCCTGTTGCGTGGATTATTCGACGACAAACTCCA
>JBEKUF010000114.1:0-10924 GCA_049515295.1 Verrucomicrobiia bacterium
GCGGCCAGATACCACACCCGCGCGCGCGAGGACCGGGAACCGCGCAACGTACAGTACAACGTCAGCAGCAGGAACAGGCCCATCAGCGATTCGGTGCGCTGGACAATGTAGGTGACGCTTTCCGTTTGCAGAGGATGCACTTCCCAAATGAGCGCGATCGCCGCCGCCAGCCAGACGGCCGCGGCGCCGAATCGGTCACGAAGTTTCTCGCCCTCAAACGTACGCCGGAGAATCCCAAACAGCACCAGTGCGGACAACAGATGCACCGCCAGATTGAATGTGTGGTAGCCCCAGACATTCAACCCGCCCAACGCGTAGTTCAAGGCCAGGCTCAGACAGGCCACCGGGCGTCCAGTGACCGTGCGATCCAAGGGCGCAGACATGGCTTCGCGGAGAGGCCACAAATGACGGATGTGCGGATTTCCGGGGATGGAAGTCACGTCGTCAAAAATGAATGGCCCCTGAAAGCTGTTGTGATACGCCCAGGCACCGGCGGCGACGATCAATACGGGGATGAACTGACGCAGTTTCAACAGTCTGGGAGTTTATCCCAGCTTGCCGCGCGCGACCAGCCCCGACTTCCGAAGTCGGGGCCAGCGTTTACTGCTCTACGCCTGTCCCCGCTTTGGACGGTTTGCGAGCCTTGCGGTTTGAACTGCCCGACTCTGCCTCTCACTGAACAGCCCGTGCTCGCGCCAGAGCATTCTTGGCTTGGACAAAATCGGGCTTGATCCGTAGGGCCTGCTCGTAATGCTGGATGGCCTCCGGCGTGCGCCCCAGCTTCTCCAACGCGACCCCCAAATTGTAGTGCGCGTCGACATTCTCGGGTTTGATCCGTAGCGCTTGCTCCCAATGCTCAATCGCTTCCCGGGGCCTGTCCTCTTGGACCAAGGCCATCCCCAGGTTGTACTGCGCCTCTGCATTCTGGGGGTTGATCTGCAGCGACTGCTCGTAGTGGCCGATGGCCTCCGGCAGCCGGCCCTGTGTCATAAACGCTGCTCCCAAGTTATTGTGCGCCTCGGCGTAATCGGGTTTGAGACGCAGTGCTTGCTCCCAATGACCGATCGCCTCCGGCAGCCTGCCAAGTTGAGCCAAGGGGAAACCCAAGTTGTAATGTGCCCGAGGGTTGTTGGGACACTTCTCCACAGTGTCCTGCCAAATGGTCATCTCCGAGATATAATCCCGATTGCGTTGGATTGTCAGAATCGCCAGCACCAACACCAGCGCTCCGGTCCCGCCCCATTCAAGCACTCTCCGCGTCTGCGGCTGCCTACTCAGGAGATTTCTTCCAAGCTCGAACCCGCCGACCGTCGCCACCGCCACTACCGCCGCCAGTGACAAGTACATGCGATGTTCGTACATTGGGCTATCAAGGGGAAAGAAACTCGATGTGGGCGCAAGGATCAGGAAGAACCACGCGCTGAGGAATCCCCAAACGGAGTTCGCTTTCCATGCCCAGACGCTCGCTACCAGTAAGATCGCCATCGCCAACGCCGACGGCAGAATGCTCGACCATGTCGTTGCGGTTGGCCCGTAGTAGTCAAAACATAACCGGTGCGGCCATACGGACAATCGCAAATAACGGAAAATTACCCCGAGCTCGGTCAGCAGGTACTGCTCCCTACCCAGATTAATAAACCGATTGCTGGATGCGCTGCTAAATGCCCCACCGGAGGTCACGAGATAACCCAGCAGGATCCAGGTGGCGGCCAACGCCAGATACAGCTGCCACCGTCGCCGCCACGCCTCGGTAAACGAGCCGCACAGAAACGTGCGATCGTACAGCAGTACCATCAGCGGCGCCGAGACCATCACTTCTTTGCTGGCCATGCCCAACGCGCAGGCGGCCGCGCACAGGCCGTACCACAGGCGGGGTTGCGGTGAGTCGGCTCCACGGATGAAACCGTACAGCGTCAGCAAGTAGAACAGCCCCATCATTGACTCGCACCGTTGGGAGAGGAACGTCACCGCCTCGGTCTGCAACGGATGAACCGTCCAGAGTACTGCCATGGTTAGCGCCAATCCGTTTGCAGCGGCACCGAAACGCTCACGAAGCCTTGGCTGCAACAGCGTCCGCCGCACCACGCCGAAGAGGGTCAAACCCGCCAGAATGTGAATAGCCAGATTCAGCGCGTGGTAGCCCCACACGCGGGTGCCGCCAAAGGCGTAATTGACGGCCAGGGAAAGATTGACGAGCGGACGCCCGGTGATGCCACGCTGGGACGGAGGCGACAAAGTTACCCAGATTGGCCAGACATGGCGGATCGTCTGGTTTTCGAGAATGTTGGGTACATCATCATAGATGAATGGGCCCTGAAAACTGTTATGATACGCCCAGACGCTGGCGGCGATGATCAATACGGGGATGAACGGACGCAGTTTCAACAGTCTGGGAGTTTATCCCAGCTTGCCGCGCGCGACCAGCCCCGACTTCGGAAGTCGGGGCCAGCGTTTCCTGCTCTACGTCTCTCGCCAAGTGGGACTCGAACCGTTCGATACCTCATCACGGTTGGTGAATTGATCAGCCAGTACGGCCGTGTAGGCGTCCGCCAGGCGCTACGGCAAATCAGTCTGACCCATCAGGTAGCGATCACACTCGCGGGCCGCGCCACGACCTTCATTGAATGCCCACACCACGAGGCTTTGGCCCCGGCGACAGTCACCGGCCGCGAACACGCCGGGGATGCTGGTCGTGTACATCTCGTGTTGGGCCTTGACGTTGGAGCGTTCATCCCGTTCCACGCCCAGCTGCTGCACGAGTGGGTCTTCGGGGCCGAGGAACCCCATGGCCAGAAGGGCCAGCTGGCACGGCACGATCTTTTCCGTGCCGGGAATTTCCTTTGGAACGAACCGGCCCTTGTCATCCGTCTGCCACTCGATTTGGACAATCTCCACCTGTTTCAACCGGCCCTGTTCGTCGCCAAGAAACCGCCGCGCCGTCACGCAATACACGCGGGGATCGTCCCCGAAGGCCGCGGCAGCTTCCTCCTGGCCGTAATCCAGCCGGTAGACCTTCGGCCACTCCGGCCATGGATTGTTCGCCGCGCGTTGGAGCGGCGGCTTCGGCAAAATCTCCAATTGGACGAGGCTCTGGCAGCCATGCCGCATCGCCGTGCCCACGCAATCAGTCCCCGTATCGCCACCGCCGATGACCATCACGTCCTTGCCCTCGGCAGAAATGAAGCGGCCATTGCGGGTCCCGTCCAACACGCTCTTCGTGTTCGCTGTCAGGAACTCCATCGCAAAATGCACGCCGTGAAGTGGACGGCCTTCAATGGGGAGGTCGCGCGGCTTGGTCGCGCCCGTGCACAGCACGGTCGCGTCAAATTCCTCCAGGAGCTTTTTCGCAGGATAATTCCTGCCGACTTCCGTGTTGGTGACAAACCTCACACCCTCCTGCGCAAGCAGATCGATGCGGCGCTGGACGACGCCCTTGTCGAGCTTCATGTTGGGTATGCCATACATCAGCAACCCGCCGACCCGGTCCGCCCGCTCGAACACCGTCACCGTGTGGCCAGCTTTGTTCAACTGCGCGGCGGCGCACAACCCCGCCGGCCCGGAACCAACCACCGCCACCTTCTTACCGGTGCGACCCTTCGGCGGTTCCGCCGTTACCCAGCCCTCGTCCCAACCGCGATCGATGATGGCGACCTCGATGTTCTTGATGGTGACGGGCGGCTCGTTGATACCCAGCACGCAGGAGCCTTCACACGGGGCGGGGCAGACCCGGCCAGTAAACTCGGGGAAATTATTCGTGTTGTGCAAACGGGCGAGCGCTTCCTTCCATAGCCCGCGATACACAAGATCGTTCCACTCGGGGATCAGGTTGTTGACGGGACAGCCCGACGCCATGCCGCTGAGCAACGTGCCGGTGTGGCAGAACGGGATGCCGCAATCCATGCAGCGTGCGCCCTGCTGCTGCAGCTTCTCCACCGTCATGTGTAAATGGAATTCTTTCCAGTCGCGCGCGCGCTCCGTCGGCGAACGGTCCGCCGGCAACTCGCGTTTGATTTCCAGGAATCCAGTTGGCTTGCCCATGGTCAATATGCGTGCGCCGTCAGTTTCCGCCGACGCGGGCCAAATCGCGGGCGTTTTGTTCAAATGCGGCCATAATCGCTTCGTCGCCGCTCAAGCCGGCGGCGGTGACACGCTGCGTTGCCTCAATGACGCGCTTGTAGTCCTTCGGCATGACCTTCACGAACTTCGGCACCATCTCCTCCCACAACTTCAGGATGTTGCGCCCTCGTTCGCTGTTGGTGTATTCCACGTGACGTTGAATCATCGCCCGCACTTCCTGAATTTCCTCGGGATCGGTGAGCTTTTCGAGTCCGACCATTGCCAGGTTGCAATGCCTGGGGAACGCGTCGGCGACATCGAGCACGTACGCGATACCGCCGCTCATGCCCGCCGCAAAATTGCGGCCGGTGGAGCCCAGCACGACGACGCGGCCGCCGGTCATGTATTCGCAGCCGTGGTCGCCAACCGCCTCCACAACCGCGCGCACGCCGCTGTTGCGGACGCCGAACCGTTCGCCCGCCATGCCGCCGATGTAGGCCTCGCCGCCGGTCCCGCCGTAGAAGGCAACGTTGCCGATGATGATGTTCTCTTCGGGAACAAAAGTTGACCCCACCGGCGGGTACACAATGATCTTGCCGCCACTGAGTCCTTTGCCCAGGTAATCGTTCGCGTCACCCTGAAGCGTGAGTGTCATCCCTTTGGGGATAAACGCCCCGAAGCTTTGCCCCGCGCTGCCTTTGAAATGCAATGTGATCGTGTCCTCGGGCAGGCCTTCGGGTCCGAAACGGCGCGTCAGTTCGCTGCCCGTAATCGTGCCGACCACGCGGTTTGTGTTGCTGATGGGCAGCGTCGCGTGAACTTTCTGGCGACTTGTCAACGCCGGCTCGCACACCTTCAACAGCAACTGCTTGTCGAGCGACTGCTCCAACCCGTGGTCCTGGTCGATCTGGCGATGACGGCCCACGTCCGCGGCGACTTGCGGCTGATGAAAGATCTTTGAGAAGTCGAGCCCGCGTGCCTTGTAATGCTGGATCGCCTTGTTTACGTCCAGGCGATCGACGCGTCCGACCATTTCTTCGATCATACGAAAGCCCAGTTGCGCCATCCACTCGCGCACTTCCTGTGCGATGAACAACATGAAGTTAACCACGTACTGCGGGTCGCCGCTGAATTTCGCGCGTAACTGCGGGTCTTGCGTCGCCACGCCCACCGGGCAGGTGTTGAGATGGCACACGCGCATCATGATGCAACCGAGCGTGACCAACGGCGCCGTGGCAAAACCGAATTCCTCGGCGCCGAGCAGCGCGGCGACGACGACATCGCGACCGGTCTTGAGCTGTCCGTCGGCCTCGACGTAAATGCGGCTGCGAAGATCATTCAACACGAGCGTCTGCTGCGTTTCCGCCAGACCAAGTTCCCAGGGTGTGCCCGCGTGTTTGATGCTCGACAGGGGCGACGCACCCGTGCCGCCGTCGTGACCGCTGATAAGCACGACGTCCGCGTGCGCTTTCGCCACGCCCGCCGCGACGGTGCCCACGCCGATTTCGCTGACGAGCTTCACGCCGATGCGGGCGTGCTCGTTGGCGTTCTTGAGGTCATGGATCAATTCTGCCAGGTCCTCGATGGAATAAATGTCATGGTGCGGCGGCGGAGAAATCAGACCGACACCGGGCGTGGAATAACGCACCTTGGCGATCCACGGATACACCTTGGCGCCGGGTAGTTCGCCACCTTCGCCGGGTTTCGCGCCCTGGGCCATCTTGATCTGAAGTTCTTCCGCTTGCGTCAGGTAATGGCTGGTCACTCCGAAACGGCCGCTCGCGACCTGTTTGATCGCCGAGTTCTTGCTGTCACCGTTCGGCATCGCATGGTAGCGCTCCGGGTCTTCGCCGCCTTCGCCCGTGTTGCTCTTGCCGCCGATGCGGTTCATGGCGATGGCCAGCGCCTCGTGCGCTTCCTTGCTGATCGAACCGTAGCTCATCGCGCCCGTCTTGAATCGTTTGACGATGCTCCCGACCGATTCGACTTCCTCGATCGGAATCGGTTGTGGCGCGAGTTTGAACTCGAACAGCCCGCGCAACGTGCAAAGCGTTTTCGACTGATTGTCCACCAAGGCTGTGTATTCCTTGAAAACCTTGTAATTGTTGGTCCGCGTCGACAGTTGCAGATTGTAGATTGTCTCGGGGTTAAACAGGTGATATTCGCCATCGTGCCGCCATTGGTACTGTCCGCCGGGATCCAATGCCGCTCCGTTGACGGCCCGCGCCGGGAATGCGTGTCGATGGCGCAAGCGCACTTCTTCGGCGATGACATCGATCCCCACGCCTTCGATTTGGGATGCCGTCCAGGTGAGATACTTGTCGATGACCGAGTGATTGAGGCCGATGGCTTCGAAAATCTGCGCGCCGCAATAGCTCTGGATCGTTGAAATCCCCATCTTGGCCATGGTTTTGACGACGCTCTTGGTGACCGCCTTCAGGTAGTTCTTGACCGCCTTCTTGTGTTCGATGTCCTTGAGGATGCCCTGGCGAATCATGTCATCCAGTGTCTCGAACGCGAGATACGGGTTGATCGCTGCAGCACCGTAACCGATCAACAACGCAAAATGATGGACCTCGCGCGGCTCGCCCGACTCCAGCACCAACGCGACCTGCGTGCGGGCGCCTGTGCGGATGAGATGGTGATGCACGCCTGACACCGCCAGCAGGGCAGGGATCGCTGCCCGATGGTGGTTGATGCCACGGTCGGACAAGATCAGGATGTTATGGCCTTTCTTGATGGCCTTACTGGCTTCGACGAACAGATTGTCGAGCGCCCGTTCGAGCCCCGCGCCACCTTCGTCTACATTGAAAAGGATCGGCAGGGTAATTGACTTGAAGCCCGGCCGACTGATATGGCACAGCCGCTCGAATTCCTCGTTGCTGAGGACCGGGCCCTTCAGTCGAATCTGGCGGCAGCTTTCCGGCTGCGGATCGAGCAGGTTCCCTTCGGGACCGATGGTCGTGTGCGTCGACGTAATAATTTCTTCGCGGATGCAATCGATCGGTGGATTGGTGACCTGCGCGAACAGTTGTTTGAAGTAGTTGTAGAGCAACTGCGACTTGTTCGATAACACGGCCAGCGGCGTGTCCGTCCCCATGGAACCAAGTGGCTGGACGGCGTCGCGCGCCATCGGTGCCAGAATGATCCGCAGGTCCTCGAACGTATACCCAAATGCCTGCTGTCGAAGAAGTACCGTCGCGTGATCTGGTTCGTGTACATGTGACGGTTCGGGCAGATCTTCCAGATCCACCAAGCTCTGCTTCAACCACAGGCGATACGGTCGCTCGGCGGCCGTCTTCTGTTTGATCTCTTCGTCGGCGACGATCCGTCCGAGTTCGGTGTCCACCAGGAACATGCGGCCCGGTTGCAGACGGCCTTTCTGCAACACCCGTTCGGGTGGAACATCGAGTACGCCGACTTCCGACGCCATGATCACCCGATCATCCTTCGTCACATAATAGCGAGAGGGACGCAGCCCGTTGCGATCGAGCACGGCCCCGATTTTCACGCCGTCGGTGAACGCGATCGAGGCGGGTCCGTCCCAAGGCTCCATCAGGCAACTGTGATACTCGTAAAACGCCTTTTTCTCCTCGGTCATGCTCTCGTGTCCCGACCACGGCTCAGGAATCATCATCATCATCGCGTGTGGAAGCGAACGGCCGCCCAACACGAGAAACTCGAGGCAATTGTCGAACATGGCCGAATCGCTGCCGTCCTCGTTGATGACGGGCAGCAATTTCTTGATGTCATCGCCAAAGAGATCGGACTTCAACAACGATTCTCGCGCATGCATCCAGTTGACGTTGCCGCGCAGCGTGTTGATCTCGCCGTTATGCGCGATATAACGGTACGGGTGCGCGCGGTCCCAACTCGGAAAGGTGTTGGTGCTGAAGCGCGAGTGCACCAGCGCCAGCGCGGATTCGATCGCAGGATCGCCCAGGTCGGGAAAGAACGGGTCGACCTGCTCAGGCGTGAGCATTCCCTTGTAGACGACAGTCTTGTAGGACAGGCTCGAAATGTAAAATCGGTTGCCGCCTTTGATGCCGGCGTAGCGGATGCCGCGTTCAGCCAGCTTGCGGACGACGTACAGTTTGCGTTCAAACGCCATGTCGTCTTTGATCTTCGGATCTCTGGCGATAAACACTTGGCGAACAACAGGTTCGGAAGCGCGAGCTGTGTCGCCAAGGGACGCGTTGGAGGTGGGAACGGTGCGCCATCCCAGCAAGCGATGCCCTTCATTTTCCACAATCTCTTCAAAGAGTTTCTCGCATTTGTAGCGTTCGGACGCATCCGGTGGCAGGTAGACCATGCCGACGCCGTACTCGCCATAGGAGGGCAACGCGATTGACTCCTTCGCACACACCTTTTTGAAAAACTCGTGCGGGACCTGCATCAGAATCCCGGCGCCATCGCCTGTGTTCGCTTCACAACCACACGCCCCGCGGTGGCTCAGGTTTACAAGGACCGTGAGCGCCTGGCGGACGATCTCGTGCGATTTGCGGCCCTTCACGTTGACGACGAAGCCGACGCCGCAGGAGTCATGTTCGAAACGCGGGTCGTACAACCCCTGCTTCTCCGGCCAACCATACGGTGTGAATGTGCGCATGTTGCTCATTGCGTACTTTCTTCAAACTCGGCCTGAATCCGAACTATATGGCAGGCTTGCCGCCTGTTTTCAACGTCATTGTCCATCCCGGGGACAAATTCTCCCGGGCTGATCTCCCATCAGTGCCCCGTGAGGATCCGCGCCGCCTTTTTCGGGTTGTCCACCCGCAGAATCATCGCGCCTGTCACGGCGTTCGCCGGTGTGGCGCTGTAGGCGTATTCGATGTTCACCTTGTTTTTAGCCAGTTTGGCGGCAATGTCTGCCAGCTCCCCTGGCTTGTTTCGTCCCTCCAGCATCAACACGTCCCGCTCGACGACGAGCACGCCATGCTCGCCAAGCAGGTGCAGGGCTCCTTGGGAATCATCCACGACCATGCGCACCACCGCGTGATCCACCGCGTCGGAAACGGAAATCGCGTAGATATTGATTTTCGCCGCCGCCAGCGCTTGGCAGACTTTCGACAGCGTGCCCGGTTTGTTTTCCAGAAACAACGCGAGTTGCCTGACGATTTTCATGACACAACCTCCATCCGCCGTATGGTTTTGGCGACAAAACCGCTCCCGCCTTCGCATCGCCACGAAGGGACGTCGAGCGATGATTACACCTCATCTGTTGTGAACTTCGGTGCAACAACTTGGGATTTTCTCGCCGCTATTACAGCGCCGAATTATTCACAAACACTACTTTTATGTTGCATTCTGGTCATAAAGTAGCAAAATTATGAACGAAAACAAGCGAAATCTTCAGCTTCATTGAACTGCCGATAGTACAACGGTCATGCGCACATTTGACGATCAGGAACGGGCGATCCTCAAAGCGCTTATCCGCGACCCCCGTCAAAGCGATAATCATATCAGCAAGATCACAGGTGTTCCGACCCCGACCGTGCGTCGCAAACGCAAACGACTCGAAGACGAGGGACTGCTCAATTACTTCGCGGCCATCGACATGCAGGAAACGGGCACGGGCACTTTCGGTGCGCGACACCTGTATATCATCAAGTTCCGTATCGGCGTCACCGTCAAGCAGATCGTAGATGAAATCAAGAGCGAACCGAACGTACGCTCCGTCTTCACCGACCTGATCTATGAGTCGCATATCGCCGAGATGGACGGACGCGTCACGCTGGTGATGATCATCGAAGGCAAGAACGACGCCGACATCATCGAGAACGTCCAGGGCAAGATCGTTCCCTCGCTGCGCAAGAACCACGGCCCGGACTCGATCGAAGAGATTTCCACCGTGCGCCTGCTCAGCCCCATCCGCGTCTTCCACAACTACGTGCCGCTGGTCAACATGGACAAGGGCGTGTTGCGCAGTGACTGGACCGATGACGCCATCCTCGTGGGCTAGACTTCTTCTGGCAATGAGTATCCGGGCGAGGTTGGCTCCGACCTCATCGACTTTACGATTCACTTCCCGTTTTTGTCGCGGTCGACAACGTCCTTGAGCCTGCCGAAAAAGTCGGGGATGGCGGAAGTGACGCGGTTCCAATTGGAGATGAGCGGAATGCCCAGAGGGTCGCGAAGGTATTCGTCCGCGGCGAGACGGACAGCGTTGGTAAACGCACGCACAGCGAGCAATTCCTGATGGCGGTCAAAGGGCAGCCCGTTGATCGCGGCGTCGTCCTCGTATTGTTTCACGGCGTCCTGCGCGGCGCGCAGATAGCGAACGGTCAACGTCTTGAACAGCGCATCGGAGAGCACCATGCCATCAGTCGCCATGTTACGGAACAGAGATTTGGCGATGTCGATGCTCATTTTCATGAGGCCTTTGCGGTCGTCGTCGGCGGAGAGATGCTGGTGTTTGTGCTCGTACGTGTCGCACAATTCGACCTGGCAGATTCGGCGGGCGGTACAGTTGCGGAACACTTCGCACAGTACGCCCATTTCCAGCCCCCAATCGGCAGGGATGCGGTTGATGCGGGCGAGATCGGCGAGCATGGAGAATTCGCCGGACAGCGGATAGCGGAAGCTGTCGAGGAACCCGAGCAATTGCGACTCGCGGTAGAGGACGTGTTGGAGTGCGCGAATCAGCGGTGTAACCAGCAAGCGGGTGACGCGACCATACAGTCGGTCGGACACACGGGCATAAAAGCCCTTGCAGAATTCGTAGTCCATATGCGGACTGGCGAGCGGGAATACGAGGCGCGCGAGCAGTTCGCGGTCGTAAGTGAGGATATCGCAATCGTGGAGCGCGATAATCTTGCAGGTCCCCTCCGCAAGCACGAACCCCGATGACAACCACAGGTTGCTGCCT
>JBEKUF010000115.1:0-10686 GCA_049515295.1 Verrucomicrobiia bacterium
GCACACCCTGCGTGGCAATCGCACCCAGCGTGGTAAACACGGCGTGCTCCAGCGCCACGGCCTCCGGTAGTTTCGCGCACAGGTTTTGCGGGACGACAACCTCCTCGGCGTGGCTCGCGTAGTCCTGTCCGCCGCACGCCACGCGGTCGCCAACCGATAGCCCCGTCACCCCTTCGCCGACCTCGATGATCGTGCCCGCGCACGAATAGCCGAGCGCTTTCCACTGATCGAGCTGCGACTGGACCTTGCGTACCGCCGCGGAAAGACCTTCGCGCTTGACCGTCTCGACCACGCGCTTGACCAAATCCGGCCGCGACCGCGCCTTCCCGACCAGCGATTGTTGCGCGAGGTTGACCGTCGCCCGTTCCGTGCCCGCGCTAACCAGCGAGTAAGCGTTGCGCACGCGCACGCCGCCCGGTCCCAGCGCTGGCGGCGGCACGTCCACCAGTTTGATGTCGCCGGTTTTGAAGTCCTGGACGAGTTGTTTCACGGCTCCAGCAATCCTTTGGCGCGAAGCTCCTGGACAATTCCCAGAAATCGTTTCGCTTGCTCGCGACCGCCCACGGTCACGCGCAAACAGCCTTTCATCTGCGGCACCGAGTCCTTATTGCTGACGTAAACCTGGCGCGCCGCCAGCACCTGCACCGCCCGCGCCGGTGCGGGCACCTGCCAGATGATGAAATTCGCCTGGGTATTGTGAGCGACAAATCCGAGTTCCTTCAGCCCGTCGACAATCTGGCGTCGCGCCCGCGCGCATTCCGCGACCGTCTGGCGCATGTATTCCACGTCCTCCACCGCCGCGTGGGCGGCGATCTGGGTCAGTCCGCTCACGGCCCACGGCGCGAGCACGCGCGTCAGCACATCCAGCACCGCCGGCGCAGCGACCACGTAGCCGCACCGCATGCCCGCCAGGGAAAACGCCTTGGAAAATGAGCGCAACACCAGCAGATTTGGATAGGTTGCGGTCAGCTCAACGCTGCTGTCGCCGTAATACTCGACGTACGCTTCGTCGAGCACGATCAGCACGTCCCGCCTCTTCTCCACCAGAGCGCGAATCCGTTCTCGCGCATAACCGACGCCCGTCGGGTTGTTCGGGTTCGCCAGATAAATGATCTTGTGCGTGCCGTCTCTGGCCAGTAATTCCGCGAAATCGGGCGCGAACGGCTTGTGGAACTGGAACGACTCGATCCGCGCCTGTTGGAGTTTGCACTGCACCGAAAACACCGCGTACACGGGTGACACAATCAGCACCGGATCGTCTTTGGTCAGAAACGCGCGCGCAATCAATTCCATCGCCATGTTCGACCCGTTGGCCACGAGCACAAAATCCGCCGGCACTTGCAAATACCGTCCAATCGACTGCCGCAAGGCCGTGCACGCGCTGTCGGGATACCAATTCAGGGCCGCATCCCCATCGACGGCAGCGCGCAGGGCCGCCAGCACTCGCGGCGAAGGCGGGGCCTGGCATTCGTTCAAGTCCATCTTCAGCACATCCGCGCCGCTGGCCACCGTCTCGGCCGCGTGATAGCCGTCCAGGGCCGCGACGTGCGGCGGGACCCATCTGTCTGTCGGGAAGTCGGTCATGCTTGGAACTCTTTTCGTACGGGTTCGCGCGTCTGGCGTTCGATTTGACGCTGCACGCGCCACCAGTTTACCTTCCTGGCGCAATTGCGCAATGCTTTCGGGAGCAATTTGCGCACCCGCGGGGCCGTATTCGCGCGAAACTCGGAGTCGGCGGCATGCAGTCCCGCCAGGTCCTGGGCCGGCCCGAACAGTTTGCGCGTCGCTCGTCGCAGCGTCTCCGGTGTCAATTCACCAGAAGCCTCCGGAAATTCCACGCAGGCGCGCCCGACGTCCACCGCATAATGCGCGTCGCTCCCCGCCTGCGCGGGCAGTCCACGATCCCGCGCCAGCCTGGCCGCCGACTCGTTGCGGTCGGCCGGCTCGTAGCCGTTGCACACTTCGATGCCGTCCACATTCCGCAGCAATTCCTCGTCAACGCCGTCCCGCAACAGTCCGGATGTCGGGTGAAACGGATGCGGCAACACCATGAAGCCCCGTTGCGCGCGGATTTCGTCCACCGCTTCCCGCCACCGTCGCGCGGTGATCTTGCGTTCCAGGAACAAACCGATGATGTGCGCCCCGCCTTCCAGCGAGACTTCCGTGCCCACGATGATGACGAGGCCGTGGCTCTTATCGCGCGCGCGTAATGCGCCCTCGATCTCGTCGTGGTCGGTGATCGCCAGATGCGTCAGGCCGCGCCGTGACGCCCGTTCGAGCACGGCGTCCACCGCCGCAAAGCTGTCGTGCGAGTAACACGTATGGCAATGGAGGTCGGCGCGGATCATGGCTTTACCAGCGACACCACGTTGCGGATCTTGCCGCTGGGCTCCGGTTGAATGTGGTCAACCAATTCGAAATCGATCTTGACGGCCGCGCCGAGGAACCGTGCCAGCTTGCCCCGCAACTCGTCGGTCTCCACCCCGTTGAACGTGCGGGCCGGCACGATGCGCACCACCACGGCATTCGGCTCGGTTTGCACGACCTGGAACTGGCGCACTTTATCGTAGGTCTCGAACAACGTGTAAAAGCGCACCGAGGGTATGTATTTTTGCTCGCCCGTGACAATGGTGTCGTTCACGCGTCCGAGAATGCCCGCGATACACGGCAGCCCGCGCCCGCAACCACACGGCTGTTTCGCCGGAAGAGCCAGATCGCCGAGGTCGTACCGAATCAACGGCATGGCGTGATTGATCAACCCCGTGCCAATCATCCGCTGGCCGGCATCGTCCGCGCCGTTCGCCAGTGGCACCAGTTCGAGGATACCGCCCTCCCCATTGACGTGAAACGGCCCGCGGCGCTCGCATTGGCAGGCGGTGACCACCCGCTCGTTGCTGCCCCACCAGTCGTGCACGGGGCATTGCAACACGCGTTCGATGACTGACCGCATCTCCGGCGAGAGCGTTTCGCTGGAACTGAGCACGGCTCGCGGGGCGTGTACACGGAGACCCTCGCTGACCGCAAATTGCGCGAATATATAGATCGACGATGGATAGCCGCGAACAAACTCCGGTTGGTAGCGGTTGAATTCCTCCACGTAGGCGCGCAGGTTGGCCGGCTTCATGTCGTACACGCTGAAAAACAACGTGCGGGTGCGCCGGTCCAGATCCCACAGCGGATCGGTATCGCGTTTGGGAATGTAATGACGAAACGCAACGATGCGCGCCCCGGTGCGATACCCCGCCCACCGCCAAAACCGGATTGAATGCGCCATCTCGCAGGCCTTCTGCTCCGCCGTGAGGAAAAACCGCAATGGCTCGCCTGTCGACCCGCTCGTGTGATCTTCAATCAGGCGGCCCCGGTCGCTATAGCGATGAAAGAATTCTTCCGGATTCTCCCGCAACTGTTGTTTCTCCAGCACCGGAAGCCGGGTGAGATCGGACAGCTCGCGGAAATCATCCGGCGTCGCGCCCAGCTTCTGGAACAAGGACTGGTAATACGGCACATTCTCGACGGCGTCCCGAAGCAGCCAGCGCAGTTGAACCAGTTGCCGCGCGTGGAATTCATCGGTCGACAGCCACTGGGTGCGGCGCATCTCGCGATAGTACCGCCAACCGCCCTGCAGGTAACGGCGAACCACGCCCGGTTGCGCGCGAGAGGCAATCATGATTTCAGTCCCACTGGTGTCTCCCGTTCAATAAGCCCCACGACGGCGCAGCACGACCGAGAGCGTTCGCGCCATGAGATACAGATCCAGCCACACGGACCAGTTGCGAATGTAATACGTATCCAGTCGTTGTTGGACCTCCAGATCGCCTTCACTGCGGGCGGTCACCTGCCACAGGCCGGTGACTCCTGGCAACACGCGGTGCCGCAATGTCCGAAACTTTTCGTCGAACGCCTGCAAATGATAATCCGGGAACGGTCTGGGGCCCACCAGGCTCATCTCTCCCGCGATCACGTTCCACAATTGGGGAAGCTCATCGAGGCTGAATTTGCGAAAGAACGTTCCCAGAAAAGGGAGAATCCGCGGGTCGTTCTTCAGCTTGAAATACCGTTGCCATTCCTTCCGCGCCTCGGGGTCCCGTTCCAAAAGTTTCTCCAGCCGCTTATCGGCGTCGATGTACATCGTGCGAAGCTTCCAAATCCGGATGCGCCGGCCATCGAGTCCTTCGCGTTCCTGGGCATAGACCGGATTTCCCGGGCTGGTCAGGCGAATCCACGCCATCAACGCCAGAAGCAGGGGCGACAGGAGGATGATTAACGGGAACGCCACCGTCAGATCGAGAGTGCGCTTGATCCAACGGTTGGTGGCGATGAGCAGATTATGACGAATCTCCAAACCCAGAATGCCCCCCACGTCCCGCGCCACGATCCACAGACTCGCCAGACCGGCCAGGTCGGGGATGACCATCATATGGGGGAAGCAATCGCCATACTCCTGATGGACATCGAACATTCGCTTGTTGGAACCTTCGTCCAGAGCCACGATGCAGTACGCTATCCCCCGCGTTCGTCCCAGTTGCCAGGCCCGCTCCAAGCCTTCCAGGACCGGCACACCGTCGATCGTCGCCTCCGCGCAAGGCGTGTCGGTCAGGATAGCCACCGGCTTCAGTCCGAGTTCGGGTTGATGCAGAAGGATATCGATGACGCGGCGGGCGGTCTTTCCCGAGCCAAAAATCACCACGGACGACCCCCACCAGGATCGTCGGGCGCAGAGATTGCGCACCAAAGCGCGCCCACAGGGCACCAGAACCAACGCGATGAGCCACGCGACGCCGACAACCAGGCGCGATATGAACAATGATCCCAGCAGAATATACATCCCCACCACCACGGTCATGAAGGCCCAGGTGGTACCCACGGTGGTGCGCCGCAGTTCTTCCACCGGCGTCAGGAAGATCCTCGCGCTGGGACCGGCCCCGCGGTACAGGCCCTGAATCCCGAACGCCATCACCCAGAGGAAAAGTCCAGGCCATAACCGCAGATATCGGGGATAATCGTATAGGCCCAACATCACGAGTCTGAGCACCATGCCGATTCCCCAGGCCACGCCGAGGCTCAACAGATCCGTCATCACCAGCAAGAACATCATGGCCCAGGGCCGGGTTGACCGTGCCATGCGAGAAAGCGGTGCCGCTTCCGCCTGATCGGGCCTGGACGCTTCTGACAAGCCCCCGGGAATTCTATCGGGATTCTCTTGCATGGAGGGTTTCGCGTCCATCATCATTGGTTCCTAACTTACGCCACGATCATCGGCTCCCGCCAGCAGTTGCCACGCGACGAGCCAGAGAAAGCGCGGGTTGTTCTTGAAATAGCGCCGCCACAGCCGACGGGGCTCCATCAGCAGGCGATAAAGCCATTCCAATCCGCACCGCTGCATCCATCGCGGAGCCTGCCGAACCCGGCCGGAGTGAAAATCAAATGCGGCGCCGACGGCTGCCATCACCGCTTGTACACGACCGCGATGCCCGGCCACCCATTGTTCCTGTTTGGGACAACCCAAGCCGACCAAGAGGATGCGCGCTCCCGAGGCGTTGATTGCCTGCGCGACCGCCTCATCCTCCTCGCGAGTCAATGGCCGAAACGGCGGCGCGTAGGCATAGGCGATCTGCAGCCGTGGAAATCGTGCGCGGTAATTTTTCTGCAGCGTGTCCATAACCTCTTGCGTGCCGCCGTACAATCCCACCGGTATCCCCGCCTCCGCAGCGGCCCGGCACACGTTCAACGTCAGGTCCGGTCCATAAACCCGCGTTTGGTCTTTCAGTCCCAAGCGTCGCAAAACCCACACCAGCGGCATCCCGTCCGGCGTCACGAGGTCCGCGGCGTTGGAAATCTTCTGGAAATCCGTCGAGTCATGGCCTTCCATGACCCCGTGTACGCCGCAGACACAAACGTAACGAGACTCCCCCGCCCGCGCCCATTCCAGGATCCGCGCCGTCGCGTCGGCATAACTGGTCGCGTCCACCCGCGTGCCAAGGATGAAACGATGTTGGAGAGCGGTCATCAGCGTGTGGCGTTCCGCTGTCAGTGGTACCATAGGGCATCCAGAATAGCAATTGGCCTACCAACCAGGACAGCGCCCGGTCGACCTAACATATTGAATAGAAGTCAGTTCCGTCTTGCTTCGAACGCCGACATCGAACCGGGGGCCGTGCATGAATCGTTTGACCGAGGATTACCCTGATCGAACCAGCAAGAATTCCCGGTGTCACGTCTGGCGGAACGCAGTGACCTTGCCGACCCGGAACGTCGATCAGGCCACCTTGGTTTCCTTCATCGACGACTTTACCTGTGTTTCGATCCACGCGTACGTGCGTGCCATGCCATCTTCGAGAGAGATCTGCGGTTCCCATTTCAGAACGTCGCGCAGCTTCGTGTTATCGGAGTTGCGACCGCGTACGCCTTGGGGGCCGTCCACGTGCTTCTTCTTCACCGTGATGCCCGCGATCTTCGCTGCCATGTCGGCCAGTTGATTGATGGTCACCATACGGTCCTGGCCCAGATTGAGCGGCTCATGGTGGTCGGAACGCATGAGCTTGTAAATGCCTTCAACGCAATCGTCGATGTAGCAGAATGACCGGGTTTGCTCGCCATCGCCCCAGATCTCGATTTCGTGCTTGCCGGTCAGTTTGGCGACAGCCACCTTGCGGCACATGGCCGCCGGCGCTTTCTCGCGTCCGCCATCCCACGTTCCCAACGGACCAAAAATGTTGTGAAACCGGACGATTCGGGTCTCGATCCCATACTCCTGCCGATAATGAGTGGCAAAGCGCTCGGAGATGAGCTTCTCCCAACCATACGCATCCTGCGGATACGCGGGATAAGCGTCGTCCTCCTTCAACGGGGTCACGTTGGCATCCATTTGCTTGAACTCGGGGTAAATGCAGGCGGAGGACGTATAGAAGTAGCGTTTGATTCCGTTGGTGTGCGCGGCTTCCAAGGTATGGGTGTTGATCAGCAAATTGTTGTGCAGAATCAGCGCATGATGTTGGGAAATGAACCCCATGCCGCCCATGTCCGCCGCCAGGGCGTACACTTCGTCAACGCCCCGCGTGGCCTGCAAGCAGTTGTCCCACCGCCGCAGGTCGAGCAGCTCAAACTCGTCGGCATCGACCGGGGAGTACTCGGGATATTTCAGGTCCACGCCCCGCACCCAGTAACCTTTGCCCTTGAGAAAGGTCACGAGATGATGGCCAATGAACCCACCGGCACCTGTTACAAGTACTTTTGTCTGCTGTTTCACGATATCTCCCTTGGTCGTCGGTTCGGGCACGCCAATTCTCTGGGGTGGCACTGAGAAGCTGGAAAACCACTACGTCGTCATTCCACTGCGCTTCAGGGGAGCCGGCATTGCGGCTTCCGCCCTTACCGAAGTATTTGTTTGCTGGCTTGCTTTCGCCATCGCTTCCCGCGAGGAAAAAATAATCGAACAGCCCATCGGATAATTCTTTTGGAAGTATAACAGTCAACCCGTCCCAATACAAGGGTGATTTGCCATTGCCGGTGGCGATGGGCGCATCCCGGCGTTACCGGCAACGGCTCTACCGCTTGGGCACGGCGGGCAAACGCAGAGGTCTGCCCCCACGTTCCGCCTGCATCGGGGAACGACGGCCGGATTATTGCCTGCCGCACGCGCGTGGATCGGGTCGGCCATTTTCCGGAGCGTCCATCCCGGAGGCCGCAGTGCGCTTTCCGTCGGCCTGCGCGAGCTTTTCAAACACGGCGATCATCCGGTCGCCATAGTGCTGGTGCGTGAAGAATTCTTCGAACCGTTGACGATTGGCCCGGCTCATTTTCTCGCGCAACGACGGATCGCGGATAACGCGCAGTGTCTTGTCCGCCAAATCGTCTGCGTCCCGCGGTTTGGCCAAAAGACCGTTCACTCCGTCTTCGATCATTTCGGGAATGGCCGCCCAGCGGGTCGAGATGACCGGCAATCCCGCGCCCAACGCCTCGACGACCACCAGCGGGTGCGACTCCATGTAATAATAGGTCGGGAATACCAGGGTGTCCGCGTCCACCAGCAACTGCCATTTCCGTTCGCCCCACACCACGCCGGCGAAGGAGACATGTTGTTGGATTCCGGACTCACGAATGGCGCGCTCGGCTTCCACGTGGTCACTTTCCAACGGCCAGTCTCCGGCAAAGACAAACCGCGCCGAGGGATGGGCCGCCACGACTTTCACCGCCGCCTCCAGCAGGACAAACACGCCCTTCTCGCGAATCAGGTTGCCAAGAAACAGCGCCGTGAACGGATCGCCCGCGGTGGCAGAACGTTTCGGAAGCGCTGGCGCCTCAATGCCGCTGGCCACGACAAAAATCCGCTCGGCCGGCAGCCAGCGGTCAAAGTTGAAGCGCTGGCTTTCGCCCATCACCACCGCTCCCGCGGCTCCGGACACGGTCTTCGCGATGAGCCGCTGCATTCGCGGCGTGGACTTCTTGTAGAAATCGAGGAACCCGTTGGCGTGCGCATACAACACTGGCGGCACGCCGAACAGGCCGGCGATGCGGATCAGCAACCATTCCTTAAGGAAGGCGTTCCGGTTGCAGGAAATGAACAGAAACAGGTAGTCGAACCTGCGTCGCGTCAGGTGTCCGATCAGCTGCGCCACCATTCGGCCCAGCAACACCAGCTTGCGCAACTGGACACGTTCTAGGTCGCCGACCTTTTTGATGACGGTCTGGTTGATGAACGCCACGTCGAACCGCCGGGGGAAGGCGGAGTGCATGAGGGCCTGATAGGTGACGCTCGGGCCGAAGTACGGAGGCGGCAAATGCCCGACCACCACGAGCCGTAGTTTCCGCGTTTCCACCGAATTATGCTACACGCGCGCCCGGTGAAAGTCGAGAGGCGGCGATAGTCACGCGCCGGCGATAAAGAGCTTGCTGGGAAGCGGATCGCCAGCTACAAAACTGCGCATGAAAGTCTTTGTCACCGGCGGGGCCGGCTATGTGGGGAGCGTATGTGTGGAGGAGTTGCTCAATGCGGGGTGCGAGGTCACGGTTTTCGATAACTTGAGCGAAGGGCATCGGGCCGCGGTCGATAAGCGAGCGGAGTTTATCGAGGGCGACCTGGCCAACCCTTCCCTGGTGCTGGAGAGCCTGCAGCGCTTACGGCCGGATGCGGTGATGCATTTTGCGTCAAACACGCTCGTTCCGCTGAGCATGGTGCATCCCGGCCAGTATCTCGGCGGCAACATCTCCAACGCGGTGAATCTGCTGGATGCATGTGTCGCGGCGGGCACGAAACATTTCGTCTTTTCCTCGAGCTGTGCCATTTTCGGGGTGCCGAAGACTGTGCCGATCACCGAAGACCTGCCGAAAGAGCCGATCAATCCCTACGGCGAATCCAAATGGATGGTCGAACGCATTTTGGCCTGGTACGAAAAACTTTTCGGGATCCGCCATGTTTGCCTCCGCTATTTCAACGCCGCCGGGGCGTCGAAGAATTTTGGCGAACATCACCGTCAAGAGACCCATCTGATCCCCAACGTCCTCAAGGTTGCGCTCGGCCAGAAACCGGCCGTGGATATCTACGGCACACAGTATCCCACCCCCGATGGCACGTGCATCCGCGACTACGTGCACATTGTCGATCTGGCCCAGGCCCACCGGCTCGCGCTGGGCGCGACGCGGTCCGACGTGTTCAACCTCGGAAGCGGCAACGGTTACTCGGTGAACGAAGTCGTCGAGGCCGCTCGCAAGGTCTCCAAACGCCCCATCCAAGCCGTGGAACGACCGCCCCGGCCCGGCGACCCGCCGAAGTTGGTGGCCGACTCGACCAAAATCCGCAAGGTGCTCGGCTGGAAACCGCGATTCGACTCGATCGAACCGATCCTCGAAAGCGCGTGGCGCTGGCACGTCGCGCACCCCAACGGTTACGTGTAGGATCGGGACACCGCAGGCCAACCATGGCGGAACCCGGGACAGCCAAGCCTTCGCCGATGCCCCGCCTGAATTGGGGCGTGGCGGTCACGCTGGTCGCTCTGATCGCCACGGTGCACGGCGCATTCGGCCTGCTGTATGCCACGTCGATTTCGCCGCAGGCCCGGCCCGGCCTGCTCTCCAGCAGCGGCGATGCGTATCTGCAGAGGTTCCTCGGCTGGAACACCGACAACGAGCAGGATGCCACCGGGTTCAATCGCACCGCCTTGTCGATCTTGCACACTGGCCTGCCCTACAGCCGCCACGGGACGCTGATTCTGCGCACGGCTGTGTATTCCTATTTCGTGGCGATCTGTTATGCCCTCGGCGGGATACGTTTCCTGCCGATTGTCATCGCCCAGGCCATCTTGAGCGGGCTGACCGGCACCGTTCTGGCCGCCGCGGCAAGCCGATTGTGCGGCGGGCGAATGGCCGTGCGGGTGGTCGTCGCCGCGCTCTATCTGGTGAATCTTCGCGTGGCCATGTACGTCGGCTACATCGTGCCGTTAATCCCGACGCTCTTCTTCCTCTCGGTTGCGTTCTGGTCCATGGCAGGCTCGACCAAGGACTCCCCACCGAAATGGGTTGCCCTGACTCTGATCCTCGGAAGCTACACCTCCTCCACCTTTTTCGTGGTCGCGCTGGTCGGCGCGGCGTGGCTGTTGCTTCGGCGGCGCGCGACGATTCAGGCCGCGGCGATAGTGTTGTTTGTCGCGCTAAAATTCGTAATCACCTGGTCCAACGTCGCCGGTCGCGTCG
>JBEKUF010000116.1:0-10645 GCA_049515295.1 Verrucomicrobiia bacterium
CGAAGAGTCACGTTTGACAATGCAGACGAGCCGGTTTGGCGGCTGTTGAGGCGAATTGCACCAAATTTTACGGAGGCACTTTTGGTTTCATGACATGTCGTCCTCCCGGCTGTTAGAACAAGACTTGGATTTCAGTTAAGCCGGCGCGTTCGGTTTCGCGGTTCTTGATCGTGAAGGCCGTGCCAGTTTCCGTGCCGGCGCCGCCGGTGAAGTCGGTTTCCTCGTAGTCGAACATCCACTTGACGTTGCGGTTCAGGTACCAATTCAGGCCGACTTCCCACTCGCGCGCGTCTTGGGCGTTTTTGGTCGGGTCGGCGAAGCGCAAGCCGGCGCCAGCGGGTGTTTTCGAGAACGCGTCGGGATCAAGTTCCAATCGGCCATAACGAGCGGCGACCTCCCACGCGCCCCAAGTGCCCTTGCGCAGGTCGAAGGGATGACGCGGGGTCAGGCCCGATGCATACGGGGACGCGCGATAGCTGGCCGTTTCGCCGGTGAGAAAGAAGCCGCCTTCGATCTGCCAGGAATTGTTCCGGAGTGTATCCGTGACGGCCCCCCTGCGGACTTCCTCTTGGGAAACTGTGTACTCGCCCAACAGCTCCAGCGGTCCCCAGAAGTAATAGGCCTGCGGCGTGCCCCGAAGCTGATCGCCGTCCAGTGCCACGCCTTTGTCGAACGTGAAGAATGCCAGTTGCCCGACGGATTTGTACGTGGGCAGATTCGTGGTGTTGGACAAATCTCTCATGCCATAGGTTCCGCCCGCGCCGAAGCCCAGACCCTCAAGCGGAGCAATGCCCGTGTTCAGAAACGGCTGCAAAAAGATGCGGGCCGCGCCATCCTTGGAATTCCAGCCGGCCAAGTCCGAAGAACCGCCATCGACGACCCCGTTGAAAATGCCGGCAGCGTAGCTGACCCTGTTGTCGAACAATGCACCGGACACTTGGGCGCCTACGTCGCGAAGCCCCGGCACCAGGTCCGACGGCAACCCACGCTCGACGAAGAGGATGTCCGTGTCGGATTGGAGTTGTTCCAGCCCGACCGGGGGCTTGAATTTGCCAGCACGGATTCTCAACCACGGCCAATAATGCCATTCCACGTACGCATCTTGAAGAGTGGTTGTGCCCTGTCCGAAATCCGGCATCAGTCGGAAGTCGAAATCGCGCGACAACGTGCCTTCAAGAATGGGCCGCACACGCCTCATAAGGAATGTATCCGTGGCATAGTTCGCCCGGTCATCGAGATAAAACCGTCCATCCGCCTGCGCGTATCCGCGAAGCCGCAACACGAAGTTGGTATTCGGCGATTGGAGGCCGAACCCTTCGGGTCCCACATAAATCGTCGGCCCCGGCTTCGTAAGCTGGGCAACCTGGGCCGACTGCTGCTGAGCTTGTTGCTGTGCTTGCTGTTGGTCAAGCTCGCGCTGGTGTTTCAGTTCCTGGATCTCCTGCTCCAGTCGGTTGATTTTGTCATCGACCGTCGCGGCCGGCGCTACGTTGGTATCGTCCGCGTAAGACCTCACGGCGAAGGCAGCAGCCGTCGCGGCCACCGCCATCAGAACTAGAATGCGTTGACGCTTCTTCATGGTTCCTTTCTTCTGGGCTCCTCTCTCCGATCATGGTTCTGGCCAGTTGCCAGATTGCCTACCTTTTTAATAGACATTAATAAGCCTACCGATTCAGTAGATAATTGCAAGAGTTTTTTGAAATTCTTCTTTTGCCTGTTTTTCCGCAACCCGCTGCGCCGCAAGCCCGGACTTGGCGAGCCTCCGGGCCTGTGATAGACTCCCCCCACAATACGGAAACTCAACCATGCCCCGAGAGATCAAGACCCTGCTGATCGATGATCGCGGATCCGATGCCGATTACGTCCGCGGTTTCCTTCAGAAGCTGAGTTCGGAATACACGTTCCGCACGACGTGGGAATCCGACCCCACGCGGGGACTATTGCGGTTGACGCAGGAATTCTTTGACCTGGTACTGCTCGACTATCAGATGTCGGCGATGAACGGCCTCGACGTGCTGTCCGCGATCCGCAAGGCCCATCGCACGCTCCCCGTGATCATGCTCACGGGAATGGGCGACGAGCGCATCGCGGTCGAGGCCATGAAACGGGGCGCCCACGATTATCTCAACAAAGACCAGTTGAATCTCGCCGACCTAGCGCGGGCGATCATCACGGTTCTTCAGCGCAAGCGTCTGGAAGACGAATTGGAGGACCAACGACGCGTGGCGGATCGGGACCTGCGCATGGCCCGGGAGTTGCAGCAGGCATTTCTGCCGCAAAGCTTTCCCCATTTCGCCCCGCAACAAACGCCGGACGCCATGGGCCTCCGCTTTTACCATCATTACACGCCGACCCTTTCGGTCGGCGGCGATTTCTTTGATGTCGTGCCCATTGATGACCGCTCGGCCGGGGTGTTCGTGTCCGACGTCGCGGGTCACGGGATCCAAGCCGCGCTCGTCACCGCGGCGCTCCGCACGTTGATCGAAGAACTGAAGGAACTGGCCGGGGACCCCGAGGAGTTTCTCACGGAAGTCAACTCGGGCTTGAGCCGGATCTTGCGGCAAACGACCGCGCCGCTCTACGCTTCGGCGTTTTACCTAAAAATCGATCTGGCGGAGAAACGCGCGAGTTTCGCCAACGCCGGCCACCCGCCGCAGCTTCATCTCCGCCGCAAACGGGAGGAAGTCGAGCGGCTGTTTGACAAGAGCAAGACGGGTCCCGCGCTCGGTATGGAGGAACAGGCGGCGTTCCCCGTGCATGCGACTTCGGTGGACGAGGAGGACGCGTTCGTTCTCTACACCGATGGGATCCTCGACGTGACCAACGCCGATGGGGAAGCTCTGGGAATCACCCGTCTGGAGGCCGTCGCGAAACAAATGATCCACGAAAGCCCTCAGCGTATTGTCGAGCACATCGTGGACACTGCCAATCGACACGCGGGGGACGCCGTGTTTCCCGACGACATTTGCCTCGTGGCGATCGAAGCCAGTTCGCTGCTGATCCGCGCCTCGCAAGATCCGCGTCCGCCGTCTGGCTAGTCCACCGTCCGCGAGCGGTACTGGGCGTGGTACTCCTGGATCGGTGCGTAGGCCTCATCGAGGCTCACGCCAGACAACCATTCCCCATGCCCGTCCAGATAGAGGATATTCCGTCCGGCACGACCGTGATTGTCGAACTCATCGAGGTCGTGACGGCAATCGGCCGCGCATGCGCCTTCGCTGTCCCAGTGTTTATCGGCCAGCAGCAGAAAATCGTCCCGGTCATGGATCGTCAATCCCGCCACGTAGACATAGCTCACGTTGTACCAGAAGAAATTCGCGTGAGGCTCTTCGCCGGGGACCCACGGCGGCCCGCCGCTGGCCGCGCGCACGCGCGCGTGACCCGTCGAACCGTCGTCGCTGAGGGGCATCGAGGGATCGCCGTCCTCTTTGTGGCTGGGACAAACGAAAATCGAGGGGGCGTGTGTGTACCCGAGATTCAACAGCAAGGAACAATGACGGCCGAACCCGTTCTCGGCTTCCCCGCGGCTTCCATCGCGTCCCACAGCCGACATGGCCGGGAACCAGCCGCGGAAATCGCTTGCATACAGCGACATCGCCGCCCAGATGGCGCGCTCGTTACCGAGGCACCGCGCCCGCCGCGCGCGCTCCAACTGCGCGTCCAGCACAGGCAGCGCGAGCGCGGCCACCAACGCGATCAAGCTGATCAACGTCAGCACATTGGCCATTCCCGTTTTCGATGGCGATGGGTTCATGTCTTCCGCGCCTCCCGACGCGGGATCGCGAACGTGAACGTGGCGCCTTTGCCCGGCTCGCTCTCGGCCCACACCCGTCCCCCCTGCTTCTCAATCGCCCGCTTCACCGTGCTCAACCCGATGCCCGTTCCCTCGAATTCCCCCGCCGTGGGCAGGCGCTGGAAAATTTGAAACAGTTTCTCATGATCGTTCATGTCGAACCCGCAGCCATTGTCACTCACGCTGAACACGAATCGGCCGTTCTCCTCCACGCCGCGCACGATAATCCGCGGCGGCTTCGCGTCGCGGCTGTATTTGATTGCGTTGTCCATCAGGTTCGCGATCGCCTGCCGCAACATCGCGCGGTCGGCGACGACCGCCGGAGTGGGCACATCGACCTCGACGGACGCGTTTCGCTGCTCGATCTCGGCCTGTCGCTCACTGAGGACCGACTCGACCAGTCCGCGCACGTCCACCGCGCTCAGCTCGGCCTCACGCCGCTCCAACCGCGAGTACTCCAGCAGGTCGTCGATGAACTGTTTCATATTGGCCGCCGCCTTGCCCGCGTTTTCCACGTAGCGGCGTCCCGTCTCGTCGAGTTTCTGGGCATAATCGTCCAACAAAAAATGTGTGTAGGTCTGGATCCCGCGCAACGGCGCCTTCAAATCGTGCGACACGGTGTAGGCGAACGTTTCCAATTCCTTCGCGCGCGTCTCCAGCTCGCGCGTCCGCTCGGCGACCTTTTTCTCCAGACCTTTGGAATAATCCCGCAGTTCCGCCCGGGCGACTTCGAGGCGGGTGGTCAATTTCCGTTGCCCGCGGAACAGCGTCACGCTTTCCACGAACAAACCGATCAACGGCGGAATGTAACTGGCGATCTTGAGCACCGAGGCGAGATTGAATAATCCGTCGTACAACGCCGCCGAACGCGCCATGTAGGCTTGCACGAAAATCCCCACCACCAGCGACACCAGCACCGAGCCGAGCATCGCGCCGCCCTGGCGCCGATAAACGCCCCAGTACCCCGGCACCGCCGCGACCATGAGCAACGCGACTGCCAGTTGCCACGGCTTGTGAACCGAACCTCCGAACACGTCGCGCCCCGATCCCGGCACCGAGACCATCATGGACAGTTGCACCAGCGCGAACGCGATGCTGATCCCGATAATCGTCGCCGGCACGAGTTCGGCCCGCACGTTGCCCGACCGCGGGAAATAACGGTTGGCCACCAGCCCGGCCAAAAGAAACAGCGCCATCGCCAACTGCCCCGCCGTCCACGCGTTCATCACCCCGACCGTCTGCCCCACCAGCGGCTGCGCGTAGTACCCCTGCGACAGCAGCGCCGAAACCAAATCCGTCACCGCCGCGCTGAGATAGGCCAGCCCGATGAACAGCGGCAGCCGACGCGCTTCCAGTCCGTAATGCAGCAGGGCGAACGCGGCCACCTCGAACGCGAGAAAGGCGCCGATGGATTCCTCGATCAACTGCCAGCGGGTGTTGCCCTGCCATTCGAGGCTCTGCGCGAGCCGGAAACTCGCCACCAGCAATACCGCCAGCGCCGCCAGTAGACCCGCCAGCAGCGTCCGCGTCCACGTCCCCGTCTTCATCAACCCAAATGGTACCCCCACCGCGCTCCCCTGTCACGCGAGCAAACCATCCGCGGCTGATCGTCCCCTCCCAGCGATTATCCAACCACCTTATCGTTAGTGGGTGAGCAGCGAACCCCGAAAACGAGGTGCGAGGGTAGCACCGAGATGGCGTCGTGTCGTTTCGAGGCCCGAAAGCGGAGTCCGACGACACGCGCCGAATATGTGCCCCCGTCGGAATCAGCGTGATCGGGAAGAGAACGCTGCCAAACGAAGCCATTCCGGCAAGCCGAGGCGCGAGGGTAGCGCCGAGACGAGGCCGCGTCTTTTCGGCACTCGAAGGGCGACGCGAAGGGGCCTGAGTGGAGTCAAACAAAGCCATTTTTTGACAAACGAAGCCATTTCCGGCAAAACGAAGCCAAGTGACAAAATGGCCCACTCTGGCTTCTAACACATTGTCCCCCAAGCCAATCCACATCTGCTAACACTCCAGAAAATTGGCTTCGTTTGGCAGAATTACATATATGGGGGCTAACCCCTGTTTACCCTGAGCTTGTCGAAACCGCTCCGGGCCGTCTGTCGCGCCGCGACGGCAAATCTCTGTCGTCGCCGACGCCGATAGCCCAACGCCTTATGTCAAAGATCAAAATACAACCGCGCAGAATATACATCATCGTATACAGACTGTCCAGTCCTTTCTGATGGCCGGTCAAAAAATGCGGTGTTGCGTGCGATGCAACAGGGGCGATTGGTGGGGCGCAGAACCCCGGTCAGCGCGATATCGTGGTGGAGTCCGCTGTAGCCGCGCGCGGTGAGCGCGGAACCGCCGCCGGGCTGGCGGAATAGTTGCATAGGCATCCCGCTCGTGATGAATCGTTGCGATGAACCGACCGGCCCCGCCGCATGTCGTCTCGAATTGCAGGGCGAGCGTCCCGCTTGCCGTCGTACCCCCGTTATCTGGCCGTGAGACATTTGCGCTCCCGTGGTGTTTCAATCGATGGACAGCCGCGAATCTGTGAACGGCGCATAACGGTGACACGTTTGGAAAGGAAGAAACCATGAAGACGACAATGATGCTGAAACGACTCGCCTTGGCGGGACTGGTCCTCGCCGCTTTCGGTGGCTTCGTGTTGTGTGGTTGTTACCAGGAACGGCAGGGGCCGGTGGCTCAACCGCCGCCGCCGCCCCAAGGAGGTCCCGCGGTCGCGGTGCAGACTGAACCGCCGCCGCCACCCGAAGAAGGAGCCCCGGTCACGGCGCAGACCGCCCCTCCACCGCCGCAAGCCGAGTCGGTCTATGTTTCGCCGGGACCCGCGTATGTCTGGGTTGGCGGCTCATGGGAATGGCGCGGCCAATGGGTTTGGGTGCCCGGTCGATGGCTGGTGCCGCCCCGGCCCGGAGTCGTATGGGTTCGCGGGCATTGGCACAGACGGTATGGCGGCTGGGTTTGGGTACCCGGTCACTGGCGCGACTAATCGCCCATCTTGACCTCAGCCGTGGCCGAATGAAGCCTCGTGCGGTGGCAGCGGCACGCGTTGGTCGCGCCGGTGGTGTCATGCCGGTTGCCTTCACTGTGCCGGAATAGTAACGTGATCCGTGTTCCTGTCCGGAACCAGATCGACAACGGCCAGCGATGAACACAACGGTCATAGCCACCACCAATCCCGCCACCGGAACAATCACCCAGACGACGATCATCCATCATTTCCATTACGGCTTGTTGATCCTGGCCATCCTCGCAACGGCGCTGATCTGTTCGGGTTTGCGAGCCATCTTCTGGAACAAGAATTCAAACTAAGACACCGCCTTGGGTGGCGGCGCTCGACCCCCAGTTTCTGTCTTGCCAACGAACCCTGCTTCACATCGAACAGCAAATCCGCCGCATGAGCGAGGTCACCTGCCTGGAAATAAAGCTGCGAAACTGGGAACGTCACGGCATGCAGTGGACCGCCAAACACGGGACGTTCGGGTAACTCAGTCCGGCCGGCCCTTGCCGCTTCCACCAGACGCAGTGAATCTCTCCGGAGCAAACCATTCCGTGGGCAACTGCGCGTTGTAATCCCCCTCGTACACTTCCAGCCGTGATTTCTCTTCCGAAGGCAGACTCTGCGCGGGGGGCACCCGCGACGCTTCCAGACCGCGCGGGATCCACACGTCGCCGATCTTCTTGAAACTGGTCACCGCAAACCGCCGCACGAGATTGTCGTTGGTATCAAACGCCTCCGCCCGCAGCAGCGCGTAATACTCCTTGTCGATCCACAATTTCACCCGCGTATACGGCTCGCCGTTGGCCTTGCTCTCAATGGCAAAACAATCGCGGCCCCGCACCCGTCCCTCCTCGATATACTTCGCGTTGGGCCAGTGCAGAAACGCCAGGCCAAGGTCGTAGTACGTGAACCGTGAGCCCAGCAACGGTTGCGTCCGCTTCGCGCCGGTCAGTTCGCCGCCGCCGCGCAAATAAAACTTCGGCTCACCGTGGAGCGGTTGCACGATGAGCGCCTCGGTGTTGCTGCCGCGGTAGATCGTGCGCGTCTCTCCCGCAGTGTTCTTCACCAAAATCTCCACGGGAACGGGCTCCTGCGTCCCCGCGAACAATCGGGCCTTCAGGGTGAAATCCTTCTGGGGACGGTTGGCCAGCACCCGATCGAGGATCACCCGCGCATCCTGGTTCGTCGTGGCCGAGTCGGCAAACGCCATCCCGGGAAGCAGCGTTGCCAGCGCGACAATGAAATGGATTCTCATCCCAGTCTGCTTGTAGCGGAAAACGCTTGCGGGGACAAGCGTGCATCGTTAGCCTTGACGGAATGAAACCTCTGGACGGCATCCGCGTCGTCGATCTTTCCCGCATTCTGGCGGGGCCATACTGTTCGATGCTGCTGAGTGATTTCGGCGCGGACATCGTCAAAATCGAGAACCCCGACAAGGGCGACGACACGCGCGCCTACGGCCCGCCGTTTCTCGACGGCGAAAGCGTGTACTTCCTCAGCGTCAACCGCGGCAAGAAATCGCTGACGCTGAACCTCAAGACGCCCGAAGCCCGGGAGATCCTGACCCGGTTGATTCAACGGTCCGACGTGCTTCTGGAAAATTTCCGCCGCGACTTCCTGCCAGGCATCGGGTTTGGCTACGAAGACGTCGCGAAATTGAATCCGAACATCATTTACGCGTCGGTCACCGGCTACGGCCATACGGGTCCGTGGGCGAACCGTCCGGGCTACGACCTCGCGGTGCAGGGCCAGGGCGGCATTATGAGTTTGACCGGCGACCCGAACGGGGCTCCGTACAAGACCGGCACATCGCTGGCGGACATCACCGCCGGTATCTACGCGACGTTGGGCATCCTCCTCGCGCTGCAAGCCCGTCAGCGCACGGGCAAAGGACAGAAGGTGGACGTGTCGCTGCTGGATGGACAAGTCTCATTCCTCACGTACCAAGCGGGCATTTACTTCGGCACGGGCAAATCCCCAACGCGCAAAGGCAACCGGCATCCCACGATTGTTCCGTATGAGACGTTCAAGGCCTGCGATCGCTATTTCAATCTGGCGGTGGGCAACGACCGGCTTTGGGGGCAGTTCTGCGACCTGATCGGACACGCGGATTTGAAGACCCATGAGAAGTTCGCCACGAATCCTTTGCGGGTATCGAACCACGACGATTTGTACCCGATCCTCCAGAAGATTTTCGCGGAGAAGACCGCTGACGAATGGCTCGCGTTGTTCGAAAAAAACGGCATCCCTTGCGGCCCGATCTTTACCGTCGGCGAAGTGCTCGAACATCCCCAGGTGCGCGCCCGTGAGATGGTCGTCGAGCGCCCGCACCCGAAACTCAAGTCCGTCAAAATGACTGGCGTGCCATTGAAGTTGTCCGCCACGCCCGGGGAAGCCGGCAGCGCGCCGCCGTTGTTGGGTCAGCACACGGAAGAAGTCTTGAGTGGCTTGGGTTACAGCGCCGAAGAGATTGCCGGTCTCAGAAAGGCGGGCGCGATATGATCAAAGGCATCGACCATGTCGGTATCGCGGTGAAGAGCATCGACGAGGCGAAGAAGTTTTGGGTCGACACGCTCGGCCTGAAGCTGTTGCGTATCGAAGCTGTGCCCGAGCAGAAAGTCCGAGTGGCGATCCTGCAGGCAGACAAGACCACCATCGAGTTGCTGGAACCCACGTCGCCGGACAGTCCCATTCAGCGATTCCTCGAAAGACGCGGCGAGGGTTTGCATCACCTGACGCTCGAAACCGACAATCTCGCCGAGCGGCTGAAGAAGCTGAAAGCCGCCAACGTCGGCCTCATTGATGAACAACCACGAGTCGGCGCCGGCGGCACCAAGATCGCCTTCTTGCATCCCAAATCCGCCCACGGCGTCCTCGTCGAACTCTGCGAGCCTCATGAGTGAGAAGGCCAAGCTGCGACCATTTCGAGAACGGGTGACACTCGTCGCTGCAGGGTTTGCCGTCGGCTTAGCTATCGGGCTTTGGATAGGCCACTGGGAGAATCAGTTCAAACAAGAGGCGGCAAAGGTCATGGGCGAAGCGAGATTTATCGAAATAATGTCTGAAGATTTGGATCGGGTTAATCAATACTGGGATTCAAAGCCCGAAGTTGCTCGCGCATTGCTGGAACGGCAACTGCGAGCGCACGAGAGATTGCTGCAATCGGTTAAGACCTACAGCGGGAATTATGCATTGTTCACAGAAGACCATGTGAACAAGGACATGGCGTTCATACATGTAAAACTAGCGGTCCTGTGTCAAAGGTTGAATGAACCCGATTGTGTCTCAGAGCACGCAACCAAGGCAATGGCATTGATGAACATGTCCTCGAATCAGGTGTACGCGGCGATGGCGAGTTTCGAGGAAACGAACAGAGTCAATGAACAAACCCCGAAATGAGTAAGCTCGACCGACAGATTGAACAGCCCGGCAAGTTCCCGTTCACGCGCGGCATCCACGCGACGATGTATCGCGGGAAATTGTGGACGATGCGCCAATACGCCGGGTTCGGCACCGCGCAGGAAACGAACAAGCGCTACAAGTATCTGCTCTCGCAGGGGCAAACGGGCCTCTCGATGGCGTTCGATTTGCCGACGCAGATCGGCTACGACAGCGATGATCCGATGGCGCTTGGTGAAGTGGGCCGCGTCGGTGTCGCGATCTCGTCGCTGGCAGACATGGAGCGGGTGTTCCACGGGATTCCGCTGGACAAGGTCAGCACGTCGATGACGATCAACGCGACAGCATCCATATTATTGGCGCTGTATCTGGCGGTCGCCGATGAACAGGACGTGCCATGGTCGAAAGTATCGGGCACGGTGCAAAATGACATCCTGAAA
>JBEKUF010000117.1:0-12649 GCA_049515295.1 Verrucomicrobiia bacterium
TAACAGTGACCGCCCGCGCGTCAACGCGCGTCGGGCCACTGTTGCGAGATTTTGATAGTCAAGGAGTTGCATGGTTTTGCATGAAAAGCCGGGCATTTGCGCGATGGCTGTTGTTCGTGGCCGGGTGGTTCCGACGGTGGCAGTTTCCGTGGCAAGTTTCGTGCTTTCTGTAGTTTACGACATCTGGATTGCCCGTGGCAATCGGGGTCAGACCGTGCGAAAGCATCCATGATCGAAAGTTTATTGGCGAACGTCACCGCGCTCGTTAGCACGACCTTTCCACCTGAAGGATTACGGGTCGCACTGGCGCTGGCCGTGTTCAGCACGTGGTTGGTGGTGGTCGTTCTCGCCTATCTACACCTCCACACACGGCAGGCATGTTATCAGTTCTGGGCGATTGCCTGGCTTTGCTACTCCATGTATCTGGCGACAGCGCTGGGGTTGAGCGGATGGCCAGACCTTGCCATCCTGGCAACGTTGGGCCGGGCCTGCGTAGGTGTCAGCGCGTTATGTATGACTTGGGGGACGTTGCACCTGGCCAATCGTGCGCGGCCCGATCGGGAACTGGGGCTCGGCTCGCTGGTCATGCTGGTGTGGAGCTTCGCGATTCGTTATGTGGCGGGGGACCACGTCTGGATCAACTCCCCGACATTTGTGCTGCTGGGATTGTCGGGCTTGGCGGTGGCAATCCTTTACGCGAAGCAATGGAAAGAACACCCGGGAGCGCGTGTGCTCTCCGTGAGTTTGCTGCTGTGGTCACTGCATCAATGTGTCTTCCACTGGTTGATCGCCTGGATGCCGGCGTTGAGCGCGCTGGAATACATCCTGTCCGCTGTCCTCGCCTTCGGTGTGACCGTGGGCCTGATGGCGTTGGTGCTGGAACAGTCGCGCGCCCGCGGTGACACGTTGGTTCTGGAATGCAGCAACGGCGCAGCCCAACGCCGCGTGCTGGAGCAGGAACTGAAGATCGCCGAGCAAAAATACCAGCAATTGTTTGATTCCGCGTGCGATGCCATCCTGCTCGTGGATATCGCCACCTTGGAGATCACGCAGGTGAATCCTGCGGCCGAAGAACTCATCCTGCGCAATGCGGACCAGTTGGTTGGTCGCCCCTTGCGTACGCTTTTCCCGCGACTACCCGGTTGCACGGAGAGCCTGTTAGAGAACAAGAAACGGGTGGAAGCGCTCTTCGATGCGGCCGGCGAAATCCAGATCGTGCGGGGGGAGGGGGAGCAAGTGCTTTGTGAAGGAATGGTGACGCTGGTGGATTGTCACAAGCGGCCGGCGCTCCAGATCAACGCTCGGGAAATTACCACCCGCAAGAAAATGGAACAACAACTGCGGCAGGCGGAAAAACTTTCGGCCCTCGGCCATCTCGTGGCCGGCGTCGCCCATGAGCTGAACAATCCACTCGCGGTGGTCATGGGATACGCGCAACTCTTCGTCAAAAACAAGAACCTCGATGAACGGGTGCGCAGCGATTTGCAAAAGGTCCTTCATGAAAGTGAACGGGCCGCGAAGATCGTTCGCAACCTGTTGACGTTCGCGCGTCCACGCGAGCCGCACATGACCATGGTGGATGTGAACCGCATCGTCGTCGATTCTCTGGAGACCCGTGAGATGCAGACGCACCGTGCCAAGGTCAAAATCGTGCGGCGATTGGCCAAGGACCTGCCGCCGACGATGGCCGACGCCGGTCAGGTCGAGCAGGTGTTGGTCAACCTGCTCACGAACGCCATCCAAGCGTTGGAGAATCGCCCTAATGACCGGGTTGTCGAAGTCGCCACCGAATATCGCGACAACCGGATCCGCATCGTCGTCGCCGATAACGGGCCCGGTATCCCCGACCCGATCATGGGGCGGATTTTTGACCCGTTCTTCACCACGAAAGGCCCCGGCAAGGGCACGGGACTCGGTTTGTCGATCTGCTACAGCATTGTGGAGGAGCACAAAGGGAAGATCTGGGTCGAAACCAGGGCCGGCAAGGGCACGCACTTTTTTGTGGAATTGCCCGTGATGAAATGCCCCGATTTGGTGGCTTCGAAATCAGTGGAGACGCCCGTTGCCGAGCGCAACCCCGATGTGCCGCCGCAACGGGTGCTGATCGTAGACGACGAACCGGGAATCGTCGACGTATTGAAGCAGGCGCTGGACGGGAAGGGTTTTCAGACGGAAACCGCCGGCAATGGGGCTGAGGCCCTGTCGTGTCTGGCGTTGAACGAGTACGACCTGATCATTTCCGACATTTGCATGCCAGAAATGAATGGCGAAAAACTACACGCCGCAATCGGTGAACGGTATCCGCACCTTCAGGATCGGATCATCTTTGTGACCGGTGACACGGTTAGCCCGTCTTCGCGTAACTTCCTCGAGCGATCCGGCGCCCGCTGGCTGAATAAGCCCTTTGACATTAGTGAGATCGAACGCATCGTTGTCGGCACATTACGCAACGGAACGGCCTACGCTGCCCGCTAGGCTGCGGCGAACCAAACCTCATTCGCGCTTCGGAACAGCCCTCTTGCCGTGATGCTACAAGGCGTGGTAATGTAACAGGGGAGCGGCGAATCGCTTCCACACATCCAATTTGATGCAATCCGAACAACGGCAACGAAGAGCGTTGGTGTTTTGTCTTTCGGGCTTGGGCGATGCGATCCTGTTTACGCCGGCGCTTGCGCTGTTTGGCCCGACCGACTGGCGGCGGCTCCACCTCTGGAGTGGACACCACGTCGTCGTGAGGAATGAGCTGCTGTGCATGCCCTGCTTTTACTGCTCAAGCCCGCCACTGCGTTGCGTCGCCAACGTCAACTACGCCTGCCTGCGCGAGATTTAGGTGGACGAAGTGTTCGCCGCCGTCCAAAATCTGCCAGCCCCAACCCATGCAAACACCGTCAACACCCAACGCTAAACGGCCTGCGCTCGCGCTGTGGGTCACAGTGGCGGTAGCGCTGGCGTATTGCGCCTGGCTCGGAGTCCACTGGCTGCCGTTGGGGTTGAGCGAACATGAGTTGAGCGGTTCGGCCTCACGCGTGTGGGACATCAAACGGGAAATCTCCGAGCACCATTTCTTACCGTGGTGGACCCCGTATTTCATGAGCGGCTCGAGCTACGGACTCAACCATGCCCGCGGGTTCTATCTGCTGCCGTGGATGTTGCTTTCCATGTTCACCGACCTCATCACCGCCGGAAAACTCACGGCACTCTTGGCGATTTTTACAGGGGCGGTGGCCATGTACTTCTGCGCCCGACACTTTCTGAAACATGACTGGGCAGCGACGTTGGCGGCCCTGGCGTTTTTGCTGCACCCGGAACAAGTCATCCGAGCGGCAGGCATGGAACATATAACCATCATCCTGTTCTTTCCGTTCATGCCACTGCTCTGGCTGACGCTGGCTCGCGCCCTCGAACGCAACACTTTTCGCGATACGTTCCTGTGTGCCCTCGTGGCCGTCCTCGCGTGGTGGACGGACAACAAACAGGCCTTCATCATGTTCGTGTTCTTGTTCGCCTACGCCGTGTATTGGCTGTGGCCGCGACGCGAACGCTGGCGGCCAATGGCGCGCACTTGCGGCTGCCTGGCAGCCATCGGGCTGGCCCTGGGCGCGTGGGTGCTGGTGCCGGGGTTTGTGGAATCGGGCTATGTGAAACTATTCTTTGGTGATCCATTGAGCGGTTGGCAGAAGACGTACTCCTTCAAGAGCCTGCTGAGTTTGGTGGACCGCAACGGCTCGGCTACGGGCAATCTTGTGAACGGTGTGATCCAGCGGATTCAAGCCAACGGCGGCCGGGTGAATAGTCAGGCGGAGTACAATCAGGTGCAACGCCTGATGTCGCTCGGCGCTGAATCTCCGGAGAAATATCTGGGCGTTGTGCTGCTGGCGATACTCGTGGCGACTGTGCTCTGGAACGCTCGGCGCGTACAGCGGAGGACGTTTTGGTTCTTCGTGGCGTCGCTCCTGGCGAGTGTGATGCTCGCCATGGGACCGAACAGTGTGTGGACCGCCAACTGGACGACGTGGGAGGCGCTTTCGTCCCAACAGGTATCGGGTATCGCGCGGATCTGGTTACTGGTGAGCGTCGCCTTTTTGGCCTTCTTTTGCCGTCGGAAGCTGACCTCCCGACGCAAGTGGATGATTGCAGGTGTGGCGCTGGCGATTTTCCTGTTCGTGCCGGCTTTTCAGTGGCTGGCCGCACTGCCGTACTTCAAGGACATCCGCGCGCCGTTCGTGTTCTACGATTTGCCCGCGGTGTTTCTGGGCGCGATGCTGGCGGGATTCTTTGTCACCGACGTGCTTGAGACGGACAAATGGCGGGCACATGCGCCAAAGATCGTGGCGGGCCTTGGTGTGCTCTTGTTGTTGGACTACTGGCCGTACCAGAAGCCGGCATGGGACAACGGCGTCCCCGCTCACACACTGAAGAATTTGCAAGCGGCGTACCAGTCACTCGAGAAAGATCCGGATTGGGTCAAGACCTACGCGCTTTCCGGGCGATACTTTCACCTGCTCGGGCCGATGTGGGGCGGCAAACCGCAGGTCTACGAGGCCTTTTATAACTGGATGTGCCCACTGGGCACGGGACTGTTGAACCAAGAGGCGATCATCCAGTTGCCAGATCGTCACATCGTCATGAATCGGCCATTCCTCGACTTGATGGGGGCGCGCTATATCGTCTTCGACCTGGCCAGCCCCGGGGTCCCCGAGCCCCAATCAGTCCTCGACGATCTGTCGCACAACTACGCCGCTGTATCGACGAACCAAGACTTCATCGTCTTTCGCAACGAGACCGCGCACCCGTACGTGACGGCGTACACACGCGCCTGTCTCTACGCAGGCGACGTGCGCAAGTCAGCGTCGCTCGCGCTGGCTCTCTCCGCAAAACACTGGCCGCTGGTGCAGGCGAAAGAGACGAGCGCGAACGAGGTGCCCGTCGGTGAAGAGCAACAGTATGAGCGGGTATACGGCGACGACAGTTCCCCGTTCCCGCCGGTCAATGCGGGTACGCTCGTGTCGCTGGAGAATTTGCGGCTGACGCGGGAGAACTCGCAGTTGGTGCGCATCCAGTTGACCGCACCGTCAGCCTGTTTGGCGGTCATCGCCGAAAGCTACTACCCATTCTGGCGCGCCGAAGTCGACGGCCAACCAGCCGAGGTCTTGCGCGTCAGTTGCGGTTTGATGGGAGTACAACTGCCCTCAGGCAATCACACGATCATTTTGCGTTATCGGCCGCCGCAGGCGTATGCATTGGCGGCGGTTGTCAGCGTCGTGACTCTCTTGGGAGGCTTGAGTTTTGCCATCCGAGACTACTTTCGGATGGCGCGCTAGCGGCCTTTCCACCACTCGATCGTCTGGCGTAGGCCGTCTTCGAGGCTGTACCTGGGTTTCCAGCCGGTACCTTGGCGCAGTTTTGTATTGTCGGCAAGGAGGTGCATCGGCTCGGTCGGGGAATCAGGGAACGCGCCGAGCTTGATCAAATCCACGCGGCCGAGCAACTCACCGATTTTCCATGCGATGTCGCGCACGGTCACCGGCACGCCGCTGCCGATGTTGACCGCGCCGGTGAGCTTGCTCTGAGCTACCGCACAGACGGCGCTGGCGACGTCCTCGATATGAAGATAGTCGCGGATGCGGTCCCCGGTGACGAGCCTGGCTTCCTGACCCTGGCGGAGCAGGTTGATCACGACGGGCACGAGCCGCCGTGGATCCTCGTACGGACCGTACTGGTAGAAGAACCGCACCCAGGCGAAATCGATCCCCACCGACGGCAGCGCCTGGAAGAGTTCGAGCTTCGACTGCGCGTACACAGTGGTGGGAGCCGTCGGCGTGGACTCGCTCTGAGGCGGGTCGCTGGTGGCATACTCGAAACACGTTCCGGCCGCGACGAAACGTTGGCAGCCTTCATCTCTGAGCCGCCGCGCCAGTTCCAAGCTGGCACCGACCCACTCCCGGTTTTGCGGGGCGTGAAGATATTTGCCCGGCTCAACGTACCACGCGAGGTGGAGACACAGGTCAAACCGCCGATCCGCACGGGCGACGGAAGGAGCCAGCAAATCGGCTTCGATGAAGCGCAGCGAGGGGGCCACATCGGCGACGCGAGAGCGGTCGATTCCCGGCAGCACGACCGCGTGTACTTCGTGGCCCTGGCGCACCAACTCGCGCGCGATATGCGAGCCGATAAAACCCGCGGCACCGGTGACGAGGATCTTCACAGCCGTGAGCCGTACTGGGCCGTGTAGTACTTCTTGAACTCGCCGCTCTTGATCTTGCGCCACCACGACTCGTTCTGGACATACCAATCAATCGTCGCGCCGAGTGCTTGCGGGAAGTCGCGGTTCGGCCGCCAGCCCAGTGCGGCGAGTTTGCTGGTGTCGAGGGAATAGCGGCGGTCGTGTCCGGGGCGATCCTTGACGAGTTGAATCAGCGACTCGGGCTTACCCAGTTGGCGAACGATCGCCCGCGCGATCTCGATGTTCTCCACCTCGTTACCGCCGCCGATGTTGTACGTCTCGCCGGCCTGGCCGTGGCTAATGAGAAAGTCAACCGCGGTGCAGTGGTCTTCCGCGTAAATCCAGTCGCGCACGTTGCGGCCATCGCCGTACAGTGGCAGCGGCTTGCCTTCGAGCGCATTGGTAATGAACAACGGGATGAATTTCTCCGGGTACTGGTTCGGCCCAAAGTTGTTGGAGCATCGGGTGATCGTCACCGGCACGTTGTGCGTCGTGAAATAGGCATACGCCAGCCTGTCCGCTCCCGCCTTGCTGGCGGAGTAGGGGTTGCGCGGGTTCAACGGCGAGTCTTCCGTGAAACTTCCGCTGGCGATGCTGCCGTACACTTCGTCGGTGGAAATCTGGATGAACTTCTTCACGCCGAACTGGCGGGCGGCTTCGAGCAAGGTGAATGCGCCCAGAACGTCGGTCTTGATGAAATCATCGGCCCACAGAATCGAGCGATCCACGTGCGTTTCGGCGGCAAAATTGACGACGATATCGATCCCGTGGCACCAGAGTTTGGTGACCAGCACGTGATCGGCAATATCGCCCTGGACGAATTGATGACGCGCGGGATCGGGGAGGTCGGCGAGGTTGTCGAGATTGCCCGCGTAGCTGAGCTTGTCGAGATTGACGATGTGCCAATCCGGGTGGGTCCGCAGCGCGACCTTCACAAAATGCGAGCCAATAAAGCCGGCGCCGCCGGTGACCAGCACGCGCATTAGTTCTTTCCTCGCGAGACGCTGAACTTCATGCCGTCGCGTTGCGCAACGAGCAGACTGGTTTCCAGAAGTTTTTCATGAGAGGCACCGGCGTCCGCCCACCAGCCGTCGAGGACATCATACGCCAGTTGCCCGCGTTTGATGTAGGCATTGTTGACGTCGGTGATTTCGAGTTCCCCGCGACCGGAAGGTTTCAAGGTGCGGATGATATCGAAGACCGCGGGGTCGTACATGTAGATCCCAATCACGGCAAGATTCGATTTCGGATGGGTCGGCTTCTCGACGATGCTGACGATACGGTCTCCGCGCAATTCGGCGACACCATAGGCACGGGGATTGGCCACTTCCTTCAAGTAAACTCGGGCTCCGCGCTTCTGCCTGCGAAACGCCGCAACGCCCTGGCGAACGTCCTTCTCGATGACGTTGTCGCCCAGCATCACGACAATCTTCTCGCCGCCGGCGAAGTGCTCCGCCAGACGTAGCGCATCGGCAATGCCGCCTTCACCCTCCTGATACGTGTAGTTGATATGCGGAAGATTAAAGGCGCTGCCGTTGCCGAGCAACCGCAAGAAATCGCCGGCGTTGTTGCCGCCCGTGACAATAAGCAGGTCGCGCACGCCCGCATCCAACAGGGTCTTGATCGGATAGAAGATCATTGGCTTGTCGTAAATCGGTAGGAGATGCTTGTTGGTAATCTTGGTCAGCGGCGCGAGCCGCGTTCCCAAACCACCTGCGAGAATGATACCCTTCATGCCGCTTCTCGTAGCAAGTACAATGCCGCCAAACGGTTGCGTCTCATGGCACGGGAGATTAGCCAAGTGGCCCGTTCAAGTCAACCGCTAGCCGCGCCCAAGAATCATGGGGCTTGACTTTGGATTCGCATTGCGGCTCCCTAGGTGCGTATGTCCGTGGGGGAAAGCGGTCAGACAACCAAGGCCCGAGCGAATGCCGACGCATTTTACCCGACGGCCGATCTCACGTACCAATCGAAGGTCGACGACCCCTATTCGAGCCACTCGGTAATTCTGGCGCAGGTGGGCGATGGGCGGGGGAAAAGACTGCTGGATGTGGGTTCAGCACAGGGTGTGCTGGCCCAGAAGTTCACGCAACGCGGGTTCGAGGTTACGTGCATTGAAGGTAGCCAGAAACTGGCGGCGCTGGGCAAGGACAAGTGCCATGAGATGATTGTGGCGGATTTGGACAAGCCATTGCCGCAGCTCAACGGACAGTTTGACGTGATCGTCTACGGTGATATTTTGGAGCATCTCAGGAATCCCATGGAAGTATTCACAGGTTTCAATCGCTCGTTGCGACCGGGGGGCCGGGTGATCGTTTCGGTACCAAATGTCGCCCACCTGTGGGTGCGGCTGAACCTGTTATTGGGCCGTTTCGAATATGCCGACCGCGGGATTCTGGACCGGACGCATCTCCGGTTCTTTACACTTTCCATCTTCCAAGGATTTCTTTCCGATGCCGGACTGGAATGGGACGAGATTATCGCGACGCCGGTGCCACTCCTGCTTCTGGTGCCCAAGCGCCACCAGGGAAAGTGGCTGCGCGCCGTGCACGCGATGAATGCCGGACTGGCGAGATGTTGGAACGTTATGTTTGGTTATCAGTTCGTTGCCGTGGCCCATCCGAGGAAGAAGTCATGAAACCCAAGGTCATCGTCGTTATGCCTGCCTACAACGCGGGGCGAACTCTTCGCATGACGTATGAAGAGTTGCCCAAGGACACCGTGAGCACGGTGATTCTGGTCGACGACGGCTCGACCGACGAGACGTTGAAGATCGCCCGTGAGTTGAACCTGGAGGTTTTCATGCACGACCGCAATTATGGATACGGTGCCAACCAAAAGACCTGTTATACGGAGGCCTTAAAAGCCGGCGCAGATATTATCGTGATGGTGCATCCAGATTATCAATATGACCCCCAACTGGTACCGCAGATCGTGGCGCCGATCAGCAAGGGGGAAGCGGACGTCGTTCTCGGTTCCCGTCTCAAGGGCGGCACGGCGTTGCAGCAGGGGATGCCGTGGTGGAAATACTTCTCGAACCGGTTTCTAACCTGGGTGGAGAACACGACCTTCGGGTTGAATCTCTCCGAGTACCACACCGGCTATCGGGCTTTTCGCAAAGAGATCTTGGAGTCGGTGAACTACACGATCAATTCCGACGGGTTCATATTCGACCAGGAAATCGTGGCGCAGTGTGTGTCAGCCGGTGCGCGGATCGCCGAAATCGCCGTGCCGACACGCTACTTTGCCGAAGCGTCCTCGGCCAGCTTCGGCCAGAGCGTCATTTACGGCCTGAAGATCCTCTGGCTGGTTACGAAGTACAAGTTGTTCCGCTGGAAATGCATCCACGGACGGCAGTTTGTCAGTCTTCGAGCGCGCTATACCAAAGTGGCGTCGAACCCCGGCTGAGAACAGGTCGTGACTTTCGGCGAGGGTTTGGCTACAGAGGATCGCGCCCGACTTTATCAACAGAGGTGTTGGTTCGCCGCTGGCGGACTCCCCAGCAGCGGCAATGACTGCTGGCATGGTTTTACCAGAGTCAAACGACACGGAAGGGCTTTGCCGCTTGACTCGCGTTGGCAGGCAGAACCTGCCACGACGCGTGAACCGGGAGCCGCGGGTCAATTCACCCGGTCGTGAACGAGGTGCGGGATGATTCGAGTCTGCTTGGGGAGAGGCGCAGAAAAGTAAACACTGGTCGGGCGTGGCGAGCTCGGATAAACTCCTAGACTGTTGAAACTGCGTCAGTTCATCCCCGTATTGATCATCGCCGCTGGCGCCTGGGCGTATCACAACAGCTTTCGGGGGCCATTCATTTTTGACGACGCTTCCATCCTCGAAAATCCGCACATCCGTCAGTTGTGGCCGATTTGGGATGTCATGTCTGCGCCCCCAGATCTCACGGTGAATGGGCGCCCGATTGTCTGTCTGAGCCTGGCCTTGAACTACGCGTTGGGCGGGTTGAATGTCTGGGGCTACCACGTGTTCAACCTGACCGTGCATCTGTTGTCCGCGCTGGTGCTGTTTGGGATCCTGTGCAGGACGTTTGAGGGGGAGAAGCTTCGTGACCGATTCGGCGCGTCGGCCATCTGGCTGGCCGCAGCGATCGCACTTATTTGGGAGGCACATCCTCTGCAAACGGAAAGCGTCACCTACATTGTCCAGCGCTCCGAATTGCTCATGGGCCTGTTCTTGCTGCTGACGTTGTATGGCACGCTGCGCGGTTCCCAGTCCTCGCGTCCGCACGCGTGGTACCTGGGCGCTGTCGTCGCGTGCGCCTTGGGCATGGGAAGCAAGGAGGTGAGGTCATGGTCGGTGCGCCGCTGATCGTGTTGCTCTACGACCGCCTGTTTCTGGCGTCGTCGTTTCGGGAGCAATGGCGACAGCGACGGGGATTGTACGTCGGGCTTGCCGGCACGTGGCTGATCTTGGCCCGACTGGTGGCCGGCACCCAGAATCCAGTGGTCGGGTTTGGCCGCGGCGTAAGTTCGTGGCATTATTTGGAAACGCAAGCCGGGGTCATTCCATATTACGTGCGGTTGTGTTTCTGGCCGCAGCCGCTGGTGATCGACTACTACGATTGGCCCGTTGCGAATTCGCTGGGCGAGGTTTGGAGCGGCGCGGTGGCGGTGATGGCGCTGTTGGGCGGAGCGATTTGGGCTTTCAGGCGACACCCGGGGCTGGCGTTTCTCGGGGTGTGGTTCTTTTTGATTCTGGCGCCAACATCCAGCTTTCTGCCGATTGTCGGTGAAGCGGCTGCGGAGCGGCGAATGTATTTGCCATTGGCCGCGGTGGTTACGCTGGCCGTGGTCGGCGCGTTCGAGATCGGGAAACGGCTGTTGAACAAGCAGCAGGGCATCGCGCTCGGTTGCGTGGCGGGTGGGTCCGTCGTGGTGCTATTTACGTTGCTGACGGTCCAACGCAATCACGACTACAACTCGGCGGTATCCATTTGGCAGGACACTGTGGAGAAACGTCCCGACAATGCTCGGGCACACAACGGTCTGGGGCTTGCGCTGATGCAAACGGGCAAAGTGCAGGGAGCCATCGGCCAGTACGAGCAGGCGTTGCGTTTCAAGCCCGATTACTTCGAGGCATACATCAACCTGGGGATTGCCCTGGTTCAACTCGGCAGGCTCTCGGAGGCCATCGGCCACTACGAGCAAGCGTTGCGAATCAAGCCGGATTCCGCCGAGGCGCACTACAACCTGGGGAATGCCTTGCGCCGGGCAGGCAAAGCGCAGGAGGCAATTGGGCACTACGAGCAGGCGCTGCGGATCAAGGCCAATTCCGCCGAGGCACACAACAACTTGGGGGTCGCCCTCGAGCAAGTGGGCCGGGTACAGGAGGCGATCGGCCACTACGAGCAGTCGCTGCAGATTAACCCCCAGAATGCAGAAGCGCAGTGCAACTTGGGGCTCGCCTTGGTCCAAGCGGGCAGGCTCCAAGAGGCGATGGAGCATTGGGAGCACGCGCTACGGATCGAACCCGATTATGCCGACGCGCACTACAACTTGGGGGTCGCGCTGGAGAAGCTGGGGCGCACGACGGAGGCCATCGAGCACTACGAACGGGCGTTGCGCATCAAGCCCGATTTTGTCCAGGCTCAAAGCCGCTTGGCCAGAGCACGGACTGTTCAGTGAGAGGTGGAGTTGGGCAGTTCTAACCGCGGGGTTCGCAAATCGTCCAACGCGGGGAGAGGCGTAGAAAAGTAAACACTGGTCGGGCGTGGCGAGCTCGGATAAACTCGTGGGCTGTTGAAACTGCGTCAGTTCATCCCCGTGTTGATCATCGCCGCTGGCATCTGGGCGTATCACAACAGCTTGCAGGGGCCATTCATCTTTGATGATCATTCCTCGGTTGAGGACAATCTGACCATTCGGCATCTGTGGCCGATTGGGGATGCGCTGTCGCCCCCTGCCAAGTCGTTTGTGGGTGGGCGCCCGATGGTCAACTTCTCACTGGCGCTGAACTACGCGTGGGGAGGTCTGGCCGTATGGGGGTATCACGCGTTCAATCTGGCCGTGCATGTTCTGGCGGGCTTGACGCTGTATGGCATCGTGCGGAGGACGCTCTTGCGGCCAGGGTTGCAGGAACGATTCGGCGGCGCGTCGGGAGGGTGGGTTGCGCTGGCGGTGGCGGTCCTCTGGACGGTTCATCCGTTGCAGACCGAGGCGGTGACGTATATCTCCCAGCGGTGTGAGTCGTTGATGGGGTTGTTCTATCTGCTGAGCCTGTATGGTTTCCTTCGCGGTGCGGAATCCCGGAGATCAGTTTGGTGGTTCAGCCTGTCGGTGGCTGCCTGTTACCTGGGCGTGGCGAGCAAGGAAGTGATGGTGACGGCCCCGTTGATGGTGCTGCTGTACGACAGGACTTTTGTCAGTGGGAGCTTTCGGGAAGCATGGGCTCGACACTGGCGCCTGTACC
>JBEKUF010000118.1:0-10311 GCA_049515295.1 Verrucomicrobiia bacterium
AGATCCGTCGCTGAGGCGTGTGCACGACGAAGTAACTTCCCTCCGCCGACACGCGCACATCCTCGGCGCGAATAGCCGCCGCGCTTGAAATGCCGTAACTGATTACGGCGTTTTCCCCGCCCAAGCGCTCGATCAATTCACAACCGTATGCGTTATCCGCATTCACTACCGCACGGCCTGCTTTTCGGACACGGCCCAACGCGCTGAACAGCCTCACTTTCGACTCAAAATAGTCCTCCATCGTTCCGTGGTAATCGAGATGGTCCTGAGAAAGATTCGTAAAGATCGCGACATCGAAGTCCACTTCTTCCACGCGTAATTGGTCAATCGCGTGGGAGCTGACTTCCATCGACACGCCGCCGCATCCAGCTCGCAGCATTTGGCTCATCATTTCCTGAATATCCACGGATTCGGGTGTCGTGCGCGACGCCGGGATCACGCGCTGGCCAATCTGATATTGCACCGTCCCCAGTAGGCCGCAGGAAATCCCCGCCGCCTCCATGATGGCCTGCACCATGAATGCGGTCGTGGTCTTGCCATTGGTCCCGGTGACTCCGACGACCTTCAACTGCTGCGAGGGATGGTTGTAGAATTGGGCCGACGCCTGCGCCATCGACCGTCGGGCGTCGCTGACTTTGATGCGCGTCGCGCGGGGATTGAAGCCGGCGTCACGCTCCAACACGATCGCTGACGCGCCCCGGTCGATGGCTGCCTCGACAAATCGATGGCCGTCGGTACGCTCGCCACGCATCGCCACAAACATATGGCCGGGCATGACGCGCCGTGAATCATAGGCGATGCCGGTAATCTCCTGGTCCAGCGAACCTACTACCGCCAGCGGCTTGACCCTTTTGACAATCTCCGCGAGTTTCATGACACCTTGGTTACCTCCGTTGGCGGAGCCTGTGGTTCCATGCCCAGATACTCGGCGACTTTCTCCGCGGCGGCCCGGAACACCGGCCCCGCGACCGATCCGCCGTAGTACACATTCCCAACCGGATCGTCCAATGAAACCAAAATGGAAATCTCCGGATTCGAAGCCGGGAAGTAGCCAATGAACGTCGAGTAATACTTGCGGACGTACTGGCCGTTCTCGATTTTCTGGGCCGTCCCTGTCTTGCCCGCCACATCGAATCCTTCCACGGCCGCCTTGGGCGCCGTGCCCTCCGGTCCGACCACCTTGCGCAATGCGATCGCCATCAATTCGGAGGCGCGCGGCGTGATAACCGGCCCGACCGCCCGCGGCTGGTACTGCAATACGGTCGCGCCCTCTTCGCTGATGATGCTCTTGACAATCATCGGCTTCATCCGCACGCCGTTGTTGGCAATGGTATTCATGGCCATCAACATCTGCAGTGGCGTCACCGCAATCTCGTGCCCCATCGGGATGCGGGTGATGGAAAGACTGTTCCACCGAGACAAGGGGTGGGCGATCCCCGAAACTTCGCCGGGCAACGCGATTTCGGTTTTGTGGCCGAAACCGTACCGGCGGATATAATCATACAACCGGGCCGGCCCCATCCGCAGGGCTACCTTCGCCGCCCCGATGTTGCTGGAATGAAACAAAATCTCCTCAACACTCAACACGCCAAATGGATGCGCATCGTGCAATACGCGGCCCGCGTACATGAAGGCGCCATTCTCGCAGTCGAACTGGTCGCCAAGCGTCACGATGCCGTCGTTGAGCGCGCCCGAGCAGACTACAATCTTGAATGTGGAACCCGGCTCGGCGACGTCGCTGATGCATCGATTGCGTCGCGCATCGGCGGACGTCGCGGACATGTCGGTCGGATCAAATGTCGGTCGCGAACTCATCGCCAGGATTTCCCCCGTCTTGGGACGCGAGACAATGATTACACCTGCCTGCGGCTTGAATTGCTCCATCGCCTTGTCGAGCTCTTGCTCCGCGATGTGTTGGATCACCTGGTCGATCGTGAGAACGACGTTCAGACCATTCTGCGGACCAAGATCCTCGGCGCGCAAGGCCCGAATTTCGTGCCCTTTACGATCGCGTTCGATGACTTCGTAACCAGCCTGCCCCTGCAGATAGTCCTCCATCGACGCTTCGATGCCTTGCACCCCCTTGTGTTCGGCATCAACAAAACCGATCACATGACTGGCCAGCGACCCATTCGGATACGAGCGGACAAATTGATCCTCAAAGGAGATACCCTTCAACTTCATGGCCCGGATCTTCTGCACTGCGTCTTCGTCAAGTTTGACCCGCGGACTAAGCCGAACGTAATGGGTCTGGCCGCTGAGCTTCTGCGTGAGCGATTCGGTATCCGTCCTCAGCAACGGCGCGAGTTCCTCCGCGACCTCGGCCGCATGCGGCGTGGTAATCGTCGCATCCGCCGTGACGATGTGCACCGATAAACTGTTGGCGAGCAAGTTGCCGTTGGCATCCAAAATCGACCCGCGCCGGCCTTGCCGGTGGACAACCTGCTCGCGGTTTGCCTGAGCCATGGCACTCAGTTCTTTGTGTTGCAGGACATGCAGATCGAAGAGGCGGAACGCCAGCGCCGTGAAGATCGACGCCAACGCGCCGACCACGATCAACGCCCTGCCTTGTTGCGGTGCCAGTGTCATTGCTATTGTACAATTGCCCGCGGTTGGGGATTCCGTAATTGCAGTCTGACTTGTTGTTGCGCTGGCGTCCGCGCGGGCAAGGGCGCGTTCGCCATCTGCACGTCCCACTCGGGACCCGGCTCGTACAACCGAACAACCTGGCTTTCCCTCGGGGCCACCAGGCTGAGATTGCATGCCCGGCATTTCGCTTCCAGTTCCGCCGGGGATTCCAAGTGCGCCAGCAGCGCCGCCAGCATCAGGTTGCGCTTCTGTGCTGACGACAAAATCGCCTCCCGCTTCTTGATCTCGTCGCCCAACCGATAGATCGCGTTCTTCTGCCAGACGTAGCCCAGACCGCTGATCGCCACGCACGCGCATATAACCAGCGACTTGGTCACCGTACCAAACCTCAATGGCTCGCGTTTACGATTCCGCTTCATCACAAAAATTGGCCCGGGGGGCCGTCCTCCTTGGATTCGCCCCCCCGTGGGGTTCCCCACCCCCAACCAAACCTTTTCCTCCTAAATCTTCTCCGCCACGCGCAACTTCGCGCTCCGCGCTCGTGGGTTCACACCCACTTCCATCTCATCCGCCGTAACGGGTTTCCTCGTCACGATCCGCAGCGTTTCCTTGCGCCCGCACCCGCAAACCGGCAGCTCCGGCGGACAAATGCAGCCGCTGCTCTTTTCCACGAAAAACTGTTTCACAATCCGGTCTTCCAGCGAGTGAAATGAGATGACCGCAATCCGCGCCCCGGATCGCAGAAATCGGGTCGCCACGTCCAGACCTTGCCGGAGATTGGCCAACTCGTTATTCACCGCAATACGCAGGCCCTGGAACACTCTCGTCGCCGGATGGATGGCGCCACGCTTCGAACCCAGTACCTGTTCCACCAATCGGGCCAGTTGCGTGGTGGTCTCCAGCGGTGCTCGGTCGCGTTCGGTGACGATTGTACGGGCAATCGCTCGGGAGCGTTTCTCTTCGCCGTACACACGGAAGATCTTTGCCAGTTCCTCCAGACTGGCGGTGCGAAGGATGTCCCGAGCGGTTGCCCCAAGCTGGCGACTCATCCGCATGTCCAACGGTCCCTCCCGCAGGACACTAAAACCTCGTTCCGGCTCGTCGAACTGACGCGAACTGACACCGAGGTCGAACAGAACCCCATCCACCACTGTTACTCCAAGACTCATCAACACTCTCTCCAGCTCCACGTAACTGGCGCGCACCAATTGTACGCGCGCCCCAAATTCTCTCAGCCACTCGCGGCTCGCCGCGATGGCCTCTTCATCCCAATCCAGGCCAATCAATTGCCCATCCGGCCCGCTCGCACGCAAAATCTCCCGCGCATGCCCGCCGCCGCCGACAGTGCAATCCACGTACAGACCGCCGCGGCGCGGTTGCAACTGGTTTACGACCTCCTTGAGCAGCACAGGTGTGTGGTAGGTCATGCAGAAGCCCGGATCGGAAAGAAATCGACTACATATGCTGCGCCGATCCTGACCTCCTCTGCCATACCCCCCCCCTGCCCGCCCGCGGGAAACTCCCCTCCCGCTGTCACCGCCTCACAGGACCGCGACAGACTTGCAAGTTCCCTCCTCACAAGCGCGCGGCACGATGACTGCCCAACATTCGTCCGACCAAATGCCCGAAACCAATGCGCGACCATGGAGCGTCGCTGGAACGCTCGCGCTTCACGTTCTCCACGGCGTAACTCGCGGAAATGTCGATCACGTCGGTGGCCATTTCGGGCAAACACCCGCAGCCTCCCTCGATGATGACCGCGCCGCGCGCCACAGGGCGCGACACCGACTGCCGCACGCCGTCACTGCCAGTGGATCGGACGATCCGGCTGTCCAACTTCGGAAATGGATTCATTCGCGGTAGACGGAACTGCCGCATTTCGCCGCCCTGATTCGTCAGGCTGCGGTTCACACTCAAAAAACTCATGATGCCTTCTCGACTCATCTGCGCCCTCACAATCCCACCTGCTTGGCGGCCTCCGAAAAATTCTCCATCGCGTTGCGGTCCACTTCGCCCCATCGCTCCGGCGACCAAATCTCGAACCGCGTCAACATTCCCACCAGAACGGCCTCTTTCCCGATGCCGGCGTGCCGAAGAAGCTCGTCGGTCAAGCCGATGCGCCCCTGGCCGTCGCACGGCGAACCATGCGCCCGGGAGGCGATGACCCGCAGCACGTCGCGTCGCCCGTATTCTCCGATCGAAATGTCGTCGGCGCGCTCCAGCATCTTCCCCATCGCCGATGCCGTTAACACCACCAGACAATTCTTTGGATCGGGTAACACGTAAAACTCCTTCGAGCCTCTCGCAGCGGCCCGCCATTTTGCCGGTATCGCCACACGGTTCTTCTCGTCCACCGCGTGCCGAAACGTGCCAAAGAACACCGTCCTTGTAAGTGCCTTAACCATTGGGAGTCGTGATTCCTCCTTGAAAACCACCATTCCCCACAACGCCCCACATTTAGACACGATACCCAAAAGGTGTCAACACCTTTTCGTGAGAATTCGAAAAAAATCGTGAGCAGCTTCGCCCACCCCGCAGGTCAACTATTCCTTGCCGCGTGCGCTTCCAAACAGAAACACCAACCCGCGCCACGCCCGCTCCCGCCAGCACCGTTCATTGTGCTCGCCGCCCTTGTCTTCGAAGTACAATAGGTCCTCCCGCTCACGCCACCCGCGAGACAGGTAGACTTCGTGAACCTGGCGAGATTGGCGAAGTCCATCCCGGACCGTGCCGCAGTCGAGATAAATGCGAAGGTCCTGATGCTCGCGTTCCCGGACAAACTCCACGAATGATTTCTTTTGCCGATCGCGCACCTGAAACGCGCCCGACAAACACGCCGCCTGGCTGAACGTCTCGGGAAGTTTATGCGCCATCCATAACGCGACCAGTCCGCCGAGCGACGACCCCATCAGCGCCGTGTGCTTGCGATCCCTCTTCGTCGGGAATCTCCGATCCACGTATCGCTTCACCACATCCACCACGTAGTTCGCATACGGATGCGACAGAATGTCGTCGTACGTTTTGACCGGCGTGTACTCGCGGTATCGCGCGTGTGTGTTGGGAATGCCCACCAAGATAATCGGCTCCATCTTCCCCTCGCGGGTCAGGTGATCGGCAATCTGATTGAGATACCAGCCGCCGTGTCCATAACAGTTGTGCGGATCGTCCCAGATGTTTTGGCCGTCGTGACAGTACAACACCGGGAACCGCCGCCGGTGATCCTCCTCGGCGGCTTCTGGAAGATGAACGTAGATCGGCCGCGGTGCGAGATGACCGAACCGCGGGAGTACTTTCGACTCGTCGATGATGTGAAATCGGGACGACTCGGGAAAACGAATCATGTGCGTTTCGGAAACAGCGGAGCGACCGGCCCGATCTTTGTGCCGGACGACAGGCGTCCCCAGGAAATTTCAACGTCAAGTAAATCCATCTTGTCCGCGATGCCCAGCTGTGTGCGAATCTGGCCGGCAATCGTTGGCATAAACGGCGCGACCAACACCGAAATCAGCCGCACCGATTCCGCGAGATTGTAGAGCACGCCGTCGAGTTGACGCGCAAGCGCCGGGTCCTTGGCCAACTTCCATGGCGCGCTTTCCTCGACATACTGGTTGGAACGCACCACGAAACCCCACAATGCTTCCAGGGCCCCAACAAACTCCAGACGGTTCATCCCGTCACGATAAGTCGCCACCGTCTTTTCCGCCTCGGCCTGCAAGGCCTTATCGTAGGGTTCGGGCACCAACCCACTTCGATACCGCTGGATCATCGTCAAGGTGCGATTCACCAGATTGCCCAACTTGTCCGCCAGTTCCGCGTTGTACACTTCGTTAAACCTCGCCTCGGCAAAATCGCTGTCGTTAATCCCCAAAGGGCCGTACCGTCCGAGAAAATAGCGCAACGCATCCAGACCGAAGTTCGCTACGTACCGGTCAATTTTCTCGAGGTCGATAAAGTTGCCCAGGCTCTTGCTCATCTTCTGGCCTTCGCTGATCCAAAAACTGTGCGCATACACCTGCCGCGGCAGTTCGCGCTTCAAGGCGATCAGCATCGCTGGCCAAATAACCGCGTGAAACCAGAGGATGTCTTTCGCGATGAGGTGTACGTCCGCGGGCCAGAACTTCCGACGCTCATCCGTGTCGACCGTCGAAAGGTAATTGAACAATGCGTCAATCCACACGTAAATCGTGTGCTCCGCGTCCCCCGGCACGCTGATGCCCCATTCGCTCGCGCCCGCGCGCGAGATCGGCACATCATTGAGCCCTTCGCGGATGCGGTTCCGGACTTCATTGCGCCGCACGTCGGGATGGACGAACTCTGGCCGCTCTTCCAGTAGCTTCAACAGCGCGTCGCTGTACTTGCTGAGACGGAAGAAATAGTTCTTCTCCTTCTTGCGGACCAGCGGTTTGCCGTTGATCGGCGACTTGAACTCGTATTCCTTCGCCTTGTTCTCCGGCAAATACTCTTCCTGTCCGGCATCGTACCAGCCCTCGTAATCCCCAAGGTAGACGTCGCCGGTCTTCAGCAGCTCGCCAACATATTGCTGGACCTTGACCTTGTGACGCTCCTGGCTCGTGCGAACGAAGTCGTCATTGCTAATGCCCAATTTGGCGAACGTCTCCTGAAAGGCCAGCGCGTTTTCGTCGGCCCACTGTTGCGCCGTCACCCCGTGCTCCGCCGCCGAATCCACAACCTTCGCCGCGTGTTCGTCCGTGCCCGTGAGAAAGAACACCTCATCCCCGCATAACCGGTGGAAACGCGCCACGATGTCCGCAATCGTGGTCGTGTACACGTGACCAATGTGCGGCCGATCGTTGACATAATAAATCGGCGTCGTGACGTAGAATTTCATGGGCGCGAAATAATCGCAGCTTAACGGTGCCGAGTCAACCGTCTCACTTCCCGCCCATTCGCTCCAGCAACGTGACGATGGCAAGGATGCAGAGGGCCTGGACGATGACGATCAGCGCCGCGGTCATTTGGGACCACAACAAGATCGTCGCCCCGAGACCAAGGGTGAGCGTAATGAGGTAAACCAACGTGACCGCCCAGCTTTGTGGCAGACCGAGCCGCACCAGCCGGTGTGACAGATGGTTCACATCGCCCTGGTAGACCGGCTGGCCGTGCCGAATACGAATCCACATCACCATCACCAGATCGAACAACGGCACCGCCAGCACCAGCAGCGGAATCAGCACGGGCAAAAACGTCGGCGTCTTCCCGTGACGATAAAACGTGACGCAGATGGGCAACACCGCCAGCATATAGCCGACAAAATGGCTGCCGGCATCGCCGAGGAAGATCGTTGCCGGTTTGAAGTTATGCGGCAGGAATCCCAACAGCGCGCCGGCCAGCGCTACCGCCAGAAGACACACGAAATACTCGTGCTGCATGCCGGCGATGAATGCAAACATCGACGCGCACACCAGCCCGATCCCCGCGCACAACCCATCCATATTATCGAGAAAGTTCATCGCGTTCGTGATCGTCACGATCCACAATATGGTCATCACGTAGTTGATGAATCGATTGGGAATGAACGCCGTGATTCGTATGCCCGCCAGCGCCACCAGCAGGGCGACGACCGCCTGCGCGACCAATTTCGTCCGCGGGCGTAGCTCGTACTTGTCGTCGTACATCCCCAGCGCCACCATCAAGCCGCCACCCAATACGATCACCAGCAACTTCGGCCAGACCGAAAACGCGCCGTCGAGGTACATCTTCACGTCAGGCATGTCGATCACCGGCAAATCCACGCGGCTTCCCAGCGGCAGGATGAACAGGTAGTTGAAGATTACGTTGGCGGCAAATGCGCAGAAAACCGCCGCCCCGCCCAGCAGCGGCATCGCTTCGGTATGGATCTTCCGTTCGCTGTCGGGTTCGTCGACGTACTTCCATTGGAAGGAAATCCGCTTGAACCCGGGCGTGAGAATCAGCGCCAGCACGAAGCTGACATCAAACACATAGAGGTAAATGAGCAGCCAGTGCATATCAGTGCCGTGCCGCCCACAGTCGTCGGTACAACTCGTCAAGTTGTTGCACCATTCGCGCCTCCGAAAACTGCTCCTTGACCAACTCCTTGCCCCGTGCAGCCATTCTATGCGCCATCGCGGCGTCCTGCAACAACCGAATTACTCCATCGGCCAGCGCGTTTACTTCCCCGACACGCACGAGGAAGCCCGTTTCACCGTCGAGGCACACTTCGCGCGCGCCATCGACATCGAACGCCACGACCGGTTTGCCACAGGCCAACGCCTGGGGCAAGGCCCGCGGCAGGCCTTCGCGCAGCGACAAATGCACCAGAACGTCCATCGAGGATACATAGCGAGGGATCTCCTGCGGCAGCACCAGGCCGGCAAATACAAAATGACTCCGTAACCCCAACTTCGTAACCAGCCATTCAAATCGCTCGCGGCACACCCCGTCGCCCACCAACAGGAACTTCACGTGGGGGATGGCGGCCACGATGCGCGGCGCGGCCTCGAAGAGGAACTCATGTCCCTTCAGCCGGAACAACCGCGCAATCTTGCCCACCACCAGGTCGTTTTCCGAAATGCCCAGAGATTCGCGAAGGGCGTCGTCGCGCCGCGCCTTCAGAAACGCGTCAATGTCCATCCCGCTGTGAATCGTAACGTATCGGTCCGGTGTCCCAATTCCGGCCGCGAGGTATTGTTCGGTCATGGCGTTGGCGACGGACACAAATTGAGTCGTACACGCGCCGGCCACCTGTTCTGCCCAGCGAAACGCCCAGTTCCCAATGGGATTTTGATAGCGGTAAAACGAAGGGCCGTGAATGGTGTGCACGATGATCGGCACGCGCGCGGCCTTGGCCGCGACACGCCCTATCAAACCCGCCTTGCCGCTGTGCGTGTGCACCGCATCGTAGCGTTTCCCCAAGAACAGCCGCCGTAGTGCCCGGCCCGCGCTCACGTCGAGCCACGGATTCGGCGTGCGGCGCAATTCGTCCACAACCGTGATCGGCACGCCCGCCGTCTTCGCCTGAACGTAGAGCGAGCCTTCCGGTCCCGTCTGCGGGCCGATGACCAGATCCACTTCGTGGCCCAGCTTCCGCAGCCCGATGCACGTGGACACGGTGTTCTCCTGCGCCCCGCCGACAATCAACCGCGTGATGACATGACAAATCCTCATCGTCTACTTTTCCAATTCATACACGATTCGCCGCCCGAAGCTATGAACCACCTTCGCAAATTGTTCCTGGTTCAGTGTGTCTTGAATCAACGTCCAGTTGGCGCCTGCCATATAATGATAGCCATGCTGCAGGCGATTCAGTTCCGAAGAATTCACGTACACATGCGTGATGCCCCGTGCGCGCAACGCGGCCACCAATTCCTCCGGGGTCTTCGCCATGCGCGACATCGCCGTCACCGGATTCTGGTCAAACGCCGTGCTGTACGCCACCGATTGCCTGGCGTCATACGCGCGGGCTTCTCCCACGTAAAGCACTGTGGCATTGCGGGGCAGCTGTTCGTTCATCCAAATAATCGGCTCCAACACTCCCTTGCCCACCCGAGAGAGAAATTCGTCTCTCGTCACCTGACCAAGGTTATACTGCGCGAAGCTGATCTGTGGCGGGACCTGTTGCGGGTCCCCCACATCCACCAAATCGTTCAGCGCCAGCGATGCGACGCTGGCGACCATCACCAGCCCGACCGAAACGCGCACCGCAACCCGCACCATGGCATCCCGACCGAGTTTTTCCATGGC
>JBEKUF010000119.1:0-10302 GCA_049515295.1 Verrucomicrobiia bacterium
AGGCGCTTAAGAGTCACGCCCGTGCTGACATCGCCTAACTGAAAGTGTAGTCCTCGGCGGTCTGCGATCGAACCGCCGGTGGTCGTAATCCGCTGGTAACGAAATTCCCGCGGCCAGGCTACCCAAAGCCCCTGCGGAGACCGCAACGGGATTCCGATTGTGGTCGCCCGTAGGGGTGCGCTCGGTGCTGTGCGGCCTCACGCGCTGTGTTTACAGCGGCAATTGGGCCAACCAGTGTGAATTTGGCGCTTTACCTTCCGGTTCAACGTGTTTCTACGCAGTCGGTTGCGTCGCTCGGCAAAAGATTGGCCCCATGAGGCTAAAGATTTTCTTTGGGCTTCAATTCCCTTGTGGTAAATGAGGTGGGCCATGAAGCGGGAACAACTGCTGGAACTGCTGGCACCCTACAATCCGTGGTGGAAGGCAACGACAGATTGGCGGAGCAACTTGCCGGGGTATCAACGCCCAATTGTCGATGAATTGCTGGCGGACATCCGGGACTTGCCGCAGGTGATTTCGATCACCGGGCCACGACGAGTGGGAAAGACAACCGCCGTGCGACAGGCGGTTGGCCTGTTGCTGGACCGGGGGCTGGCGTCCGAGAGCATTCTGTATTTCTCGTTTGACGATCCGGCGCTGTTTGCTTCGCCCGAGTTGCAGCGGGGCATCTTTGACGACTTGGTGACGCTGTTCAAGGGGCGGACGCCGCCGGTCTATTTCTTTCTCGATGAAATCCAACGATTGCCCCGCTGGGAATTATTCATCAAGAAGTATTACGACCTCAAGACGCCGATTCGGTTTGTCATTAGCGGCTCGGCATCGTCGCCGATTTTCCGCAGCAGCCAGGAAAGCCTATTGGGCCGCATCAAGGATCGTCATCTGCTGCCGTTCAGCTTCCGTGAGTATTGTGAGTACAAGTTGCGCGAGACGCCGGAGTTTGCCGCGATTCTGGCTCAGCAAGGAGGATTGCGCGAGGCGTTGTTGCAGGAGGACGGGCCGGGGTGCGTCGCGGCGGCCCAGCAACTGGACGAGGCGTTGCGGCAATTTGATGAACCGATTCAAGCGGCAGTGCGCAGCTACTGCTTGGAAGGCGGGTTTCCCGAAGTGTGGGCGTTGAGCGACCCCGTGCGGAAGATCGAGTACCTGATGGAGCAGCAGGTGCGCAAGGTGTTGTATGAGGATTTGATGATGCTGACCAAGTACCGCAAGCCGGAAAACGTGTTGCGGTTCTTTCTGTTCCTGCTCGCCCATCCCGGCATCGAGATCAACACCGCCAAGGTATCGCAACAAACGGGCATTGAACGCCGGGTCATTGACGAGAACCTGCCCCGATTGGAGATGACGGACATGATTCTGCGCATCCAGAAGTTCAGTCATCAACCGCATCGGGTTCGGCAGGGCAATTTCAAGTGCTATCCCATCGACATGGCGCTGCGTAATGCCGTGCTGCGGCAGTGGTCGCCACCGGAGCCGACGATCATGGGCTATCTGGCGGAGAACATGGTGCTGCGCCAACTCTCGACATGGCCGGAGAAAATCGAGATCACCTACTACCGGGAAAGGAAGGAAGTGGATTTCGTGCTGACCCATGGCGGCAACAAACATTTGCCACTGGAAGTGAAATTCCGGGACCGGGTCGCGCAACAAGACGCTCTCCGTGGCTTTCTCAAGAAATTCGGCGGGAAACTGGGCGTGACCATTACCCGCCAAAAGGAAAGCCGGTATGAGGGTGACCTCCTCGATCTGCCATTGCGCTACTTCCTGCTCGGTTGCGGGCGAGCCTGACCATCAGCATCTAGCTCAAAATTCCTCAAAACTGGAGCCTGCGTCAATTTCGGGTGAACGGTGGGCCTTGGCAAGTTCGTTTCTAAGCCACTTCTCCAGGGCGATTCCAGGTTTTGGACTATGCCCCGCTGTCGTTGCGCCATTTTCATGCTTCACCTACAGGTTGACGGCCTTCATTGCGACGATCTTTCCAGCACTGTCGGCAGCCGGTCGCAGCGCCCAAAAACGGGCAGCTTCGGATTTCTTCACGATCTGCTCATAATGGCGACGGCAGACGGCGGGTGCGTTCCCCATCTGATAGCTGACCCGCGCCACGTCCTGCCATTGCGCCAATGCGTAGGAGCCGAACGAATGTCGCATCGCATTGATGTGCCATCGTTTCAGCCCGGCAGCCTTGCGTAGGTCAAGCAATCGTTCTCGCAACCCAACGGGGTCAACAACCGGCCCGGACCGCTTGATGTACGGATGCAACCACGCGGCGGCGGTATCGTTCAATGTCACCACGCGGCGGGTCTTGGTCTTGGTGGTCGCGGCCTCGATTGTTACCGCTCGCTCTTGGTAGTCCACCTTCGACCAGTCCAGCCGCACGAGTTCGGCAACGCGGACACCACAGAACGTCCCAAGCACGAAGTAGGGCATGAGTCCAAAGGCTTCCGCATGTTCCAAAATGCGCACCACTTCCTCAACTTTGAAAATACCGGGTTCGGGTGGCAACCGATCATCCTTGCGCGAGTCCATCGCCGGATTCTCCTGACACCACTTCTTTCCCGTCGCCAGCTTGAACAACGCGACGACCTGCCTCCGATAGTTGTGCCGGGTTTCAGGATGATGAGCGACTCGATCAAGCCACGCGGTGATTTCGTCGCTTTCGATCTCGGTGAACGACCGCGCTCCGAAGTCCTCAGCGAATTTACGCCAGCGACAACGGAGATTGTCCACTGTGCGTTTGCTACGCCTGCCGGTGATCTCCACAACAAGCTTCTCGACTCCCTCCGCCACTGTGGGGGCTTCAACGAATTGCAGCTTGCGGGCGATGTAGTAGGCGACAGCGGAATCCAACTTCGCGCCCGGATAGTCAGCCAGCATCTTGAAACAGTTTGCAGCCTCAACCCGCTGGGCAACCGACAGCTCCGATGCTGCCTTGCCCACGTTGCGGCGCTCGGCGCGGAGTTCTCCCGCTCGATTCTCGGCTTCGGCGCGAGTCTTGAACGTCTCCCGGATGCGTGTCCCGTCAATCATCACGGCGATCTGATAACCCACCTTGCCGGACGGATACTGTCGTGTTAGGATTGGCGGCCATGCAGGTTCGCGCTTACGTTTTTGTTGGTCGAAAGTGGTCATGTGATCTGGTTTCCTTCTGTCTGGTGATATTGCCACTTATTGCCACTTTATGCAAGTCAAAAGTTGTAAGTCCTTGACTGCCCGGTAGTGTAATTGGTAACACAGCGGCCTTTGGAGCCGTATTTCCTGGTTCGAGTCCAGGCCGGGCAGCCAATTGTTTTATTCTCTAGGGTCGCAAACGTTTAGACCAAATTGACCCCTCCACGGAAACATTTTATTCCGCTTAATTCTGTTTAGACCCGGTGAATTGAGGATTACGGTCGTGTCCCCAAGAAACGTGGCTGACCCCAGGCTCATCGTACATGGGCAGACATGGCGCGGCCATGCCCGTTGACAAATGCTTACGCGGGAACCGCCAGCGCACGGACAGGTCTCAGGCAGGGTGGGCGAAGCAGTGCCAAGGTGGGGCCGAGCGAGACACGAAACATGCCCAACGAAAAACGCATTGACGCCCCGATTCCCGTGGGCGTATAAGCCAAATACCACCCCGTTTCCGGGGCCGCTTCCCGACCCCAACGTGTCCCGACTGCGCAAGGCCAATAACAGGCGTCGGACACATCGCGGGGCAATTTATGAGACATCCCATGATCGATGGTGGAAGTTCGAGCGTTGGTTGGCACTCACCTGTCAACGCGTTCTTCGTCCTTGGGCTTGTGTCACTCTGGCTACTGTTTACAGGCGCAACGTGGGCGGCGGAAAGGCAGGCGCTACGCGGCCACGTCGTGAAGGCTGTTTCGGAGTCAAACTTGCAGCCCATAGGAAGGCTACCGAGTTCCACAAATCTGGAGTTGGCAATCAGCCTGCCGCTACGCAACAAGGAAGCACTTGCTGATTTGTTGCGACAACAGAATTCCCCGTCCAGTCCTCAGTATCACCAGTGGTTGACACCACAAGAATTCGCAGAGCGTTTTGGGCCGTCGGAGCAGGACTACCAAGCCGTCATAGAATTTGCCAAGTCCAACGGCTTCACTATCACCGGAACGCACTCGAATCGCACTTTGCTGGACATGCGCGGATCGGTGGGCAACATTGAGCGGGCGTTACGCATAACGCTGCTCGCATACCAGCACCCGACAGAGGCCCGCGAATTTTATGCGCCGGATGTCGAGCCATCCTTAGACTTGACCATTCCGATATTGCATATCACCGGTTTGGACAACTACAGCTTGCCACGTCCAACCAGCACTCGGGCTGACCGTCAGAGCGCAACGCCGAATCCTGTATCGGCGTCAGGTTCGGGGCCGTCTGGCACCTATATGGGAGAGGATTTCCGCGCTGCTTACGCGCCGGGTGTATCTCTAACAGGCACAGGGCAGGTAGCCGCCCTCGTAGAGTTTGACGGCTACTACGTGAGTGACATCACGGAATACGAAAATCAGGCGAGCTTGCCGAACGTCACGCTGACCAACGTGCTAGTAGATGGCGCAACAGGGTCTGCCGGAGAGTTTAACCGGGAGGATGCACTGGACATCGACATGTTGATTGCTATGGCTCCCGGGTTGTCCAAGGTCATCGTCTACGAAGCGGCATACCCATACTCTGGCACTGGACCTATTGACCTGCTAAACAGAATCGCTACGGATGATTCGGCCAAGCAGATAAGCTGCTCGTGGCAGTTGTTCGGTAGCGGGACAAATTTCGACCAGATATACCAGCAGTACGGTACGCAAGGCCAATCGTTCTTCCAAGCGTCTGGCGACAATGGAGCCTATACGACAAACTGGCCAGACCAGCAGCAAGCGGATAGCCCATACGTCACGCTTGTTGGCGGGACAACTCTCACCACGACCGGGCCGAAGGGAACGTGGCTATCGGAAATCGTTTGGAACGATAATATCGGCACATTGCCCGGCGCGACCAACGATGCTAGTGGCGGCGGGATTAGCATCAACTACGCGATTCCGCCTTGGCAACAGGGAATCGACATGATGTTAAACCAAGGTTCAACTTCGATGCGGAATATTCCGGACGTGGCTATGGCAGCGTCTGGCATATACGCGATCTATAACAACGGTGTTACGAATTCGGTAGGGGGCACGAGTGCTGCCGCGCCGTTGTGGGCAGGGTTCACGGCGCTGGTCAATCAACAGGCCGTGGCCTACGGTGAGTCAACGGTCGGCTTTATCAATCCCGCGATCTACGCGATCGGCACGGGGGCAACGTATGACGGTTGTTTCCATAACATTATACTCGGCAACAATGAGACGTATTACAGTCCCTTTCAGTTTCTCGGCGCTGTGGGCTACGATCTTTGCACCGGGTTGGGAACCCCCACCGGAAGCAATCTGGTCAATGCCCTCGCCCCTCAGCCTGAGTCTGACCTAACCAGGTACAGCGATTCCATTGACAATCTACCCTACTCCAGCTACGAAATATCGGCTGGCAGCACGTTCACAGTTTCAATCGCGGTCACTAACCAAGCGTGTTCCGGCCCCAGCACAGCAGCCGGTCCGTTTCACGTTGGTTTCTACTGGTCAACAGATTCGAGTTTTAATGGTGTTGTGGCGACTGACGAGATACCCGCGAGCGGCTGCGCTCAGGGCGGCAGCGTGCTGGTAACAGATACCTTCACGATTACCCAGAACACGGCACCCGGAACCTACTACCTTGGCTACAAGATTGACGACTTGAACGAAGTAACTGAGTGCAACGAGACTGACAAAGGCTTTTTTTATTGGACAATGAATGTAGTTCCTGCATGCAATATCACCGTGAGTCCGCTGACGGTTACTCTGCCCGCCAAAGGCGGCTCCAAGACAATAAAGATCAAAGCCAAGGACTGCCCGTGGACGGCGGCTAGCAATGATTCGTTTATCACAATCACCGGAAATACCAGTGGCTCCGGAAACGGGACAGTCCGCTTCACCGTACCGGGAAACACGAACACGTTTCCCTTAACCGGCACGATTGGTATTATTGGAGGTCAGACTGTCACAATCAATCAAGCTGCCGGTGGCTGTACGTTCAAGCTAAGCCCCAAGACCGGTAAAATCAAAGCGGCAGGCGGTCCGGCTACAGTGAAAGTGAAGGCCAACCTCAGCGATTGCCAATGGACGGCGGTCAGCAACGATTCATTCATCACCATCACGAGTGGTACCAGTGGCGTTGGCAACGGAACGGTCAGTTACACCGTGGAGGCCAACACCAACACCACGGCGCTGACCGGTTCGATCACCATTGGCGGCGAGACGTTCAACATAACACTGGCGGGCGAGAGGTAATCGCACCATCGCAGGTGTGTTGAAGAATTCAGTTGTTCGTTTGCTCCGCTGCTTGTCCTTCATCGAGTCCGGTGTTGAAAAACTCCTTGCACAATTTGACCGGGTTGGCATCATTGAGGGCGTGAAAAGCGGTATCATTGCCACTATCGTGGCTTTCCTGCTCATCATGGGAACCGGCCAGACCACTGCACAAACCAACGCTTCGGCCCAGTCTCAGCAAGACCCCGCGCAACAAGCGAAACTTGCTCAATGGAAGGAAGCCATTGAGGACGTTTTCAGAATGAGGCTCGCTCTTCGGAAGAAATTGCTTAGGCACAAAATCACCAAACGGATTTACGCGACGGACATCGCTCAAATTGACACGACCGCATGTCCAAAAAGCTTCAGGATTGCTTGGATGCATTATGTGATTGCATGGCAAAAACTTTCCACTGACCCATCCGGCATCGTTCCTTTGGTCGAGATCGTAGTATCCGCTGACACAGGGAACGTCGTCGGGGCCGCGCATGGAGCCAGTGGCTTGGCCAAAGATGAAAGCAAGAAAAGGCAGGATGCCGCAGCCACGACGACTGCCATGCTAGAGTGTCAGGAGGCAGCCATCAGGTACAATGCCTCCTTTTCTCCCGACTAAGAGCACAGGTTCGGCGCACTGACCGACACGGTTGGGTGGCCAGGGATGGCAATTGCCTCTGGATGATAAGTTCACACTGAGAGAGAGTCCATACGAGCCCACAGGTGTCCCCAGGATCCCCTAGGACGGATCTTTTTGCTTAAGTTTGCTTAACTGACGAGACAGCTACGGACAACTACAGGGGTGGTCACCTGTTCAAATTTGTCCTAAAGCCATGCAAGAAATGGCCTTTGAGAAACGTTCACAGGTCAATATGTCACAGGGTTACTTTTTCCTGGTTCGAGTCCAGGCCGGGCAGCCAATTGTTATCGGGAGGCCCGTTCCCCGCATGGCATGTCGAGTGCTTCCATGGGTAGTGAGCTTGGAGTGCTCGAAAGCATGGCCAGCATTTCAGAAGAAGAAATCCAGCAGTTGCTTCGAACCGTCGAGATGTTCGAAGCGATTACGGCTTCCCAGCCCGACGATTACCAATCGTGGGAGATTCTCAAGGAGGCCTACAACAAGTTGGGCCGGCGCGATGAGTGCCTGGCGGCCTCCAAAAAGCTGGCCACCGCCCATATTACTCTCGGCCAAATTTCCCAGGCGATCCTCGAGTACGAGGGCATTCTACAAGAATACCCCAATGATGCCGAAGTTCTCAAGGATCTCAAGGAACTCGAGGCGAAAACCTCACAACTTGCCGCCAATCGACAACCCTCTGGGGCGCCGTCACTGCGTGAGGACTCCAAGCCGACACCACCTGCCCCGGCGCTGGCCGCCGGGACAGCGGCGCCCCCCTCTTCTCGTCCGCAGCCACAAGCACTCGAAGACGGCACCAAAGCGCTGATCGACGTGCTGATCGCGGAGAAGCTGGTCACGCCCCAGGCCGTCGAGCCGCTGATGAAACGTCTCACCTCGGGTCCTGCCAATTCCGGCGAGAATCCCATGCCCTTCGTCCTGCCGCAATTGCTGGTCGAAGATCAACTGGTGAAGCTCGATGATTTGCTCACGGTACTGGTCGACCGCAGCGGCCTGCCGTATCTGCCGTTGTCCACCTACGACGTGGATCGGGATGCTGTATGCCTGCTGCCGCGAGAAGTCTGCTTCGAAAAGTGCATCGTCCCGTTCGATCTGATCAGCCGCTCGGTTTTGATTGCCACGGCGAATCCGCTCGACACGGCGGCACGCAGCCAGGCAGAAGTCATGTTGGCTTACAACGTCTTCTGGTACGTCACCTCGCCCGAGGAAATCCACGCGGCATTGCGGCGCGCCCATGGCCTCGACTCCAAACATCCTGCGGGCGCCCGCGCCTCCGGTCCCGGTAAGCCATGAAATCATTCGGAGAAAGAATTGCTGACACCTTGCTGGCGGATGGCCTGCTCAACCAAGAGCAACTCAACGAGGTTCTTGATCTGCAGAAAAAGCAGGGCGGTCGCCTGCTGAAGTTGCTTCTGGAAAAGCAACTGGTCACCGAGCAGGACATGATGGTCAGCATGGGCCGCTGTCTGGGCGCGCAGCCGGTCACGCTCGCCAAAATGCGTGTACCGCAGGACGTTATCGACCTGATTCCGAAGGACCTCGCGCAGACCTACAAGATGGTCGCGGTGGCGCGGCTGGACCGGAAGCTGTTCGTGGCCATGGCCGACCCGCTGAACGTGCTCGCTTTGGATGACCTACGCCGCGTCCGGCCGAACGCACAAATCATCCCGTTGATCAGCACCGAGAAGGCCGTTACTGATTTCCTCAACAACGCCCAGACACAGGTCGGCGGCGGCATCGACGCGATTCTCAAAGATGTCGATGTCTCCGACGTCGAATTGGCCAGGGACAAACAAGACGAAATCAACCTCGACCAACTGGTCGAAAGCAGCGAGGAAGGACCGGTCATCAAGCTGGTCAACCTCATGCTGGTTCAGGCCATCAAAGACCGCGCCAGCGACATTCACATCGAACCGTTTGAGAAACAGCTTCGTCTTCGCTATCGCGTGGATGGCATGCTGTATGATTCAACCGCGCCGCCCAAAGGATTGCAATCCGCCATCGCGTCGCGCATCAAGATCATGGCGAATCTCGACATCGCCGAACGCCGCCTTCCGCAGGACGGCCGTTTCCGCATCAAACTGGCCGGCCGGGAAGTTGATTTGCGCGTCTCCGTACTGCCAACCGTACACGGCGAGAAGATCGTCATGCGTGTCCTTGACAAAGGTACCCTCACCCTCAACTTGGAAGGGCTGGGGCTGCCCGCTGACGATCTCGTGAAATTCACCAACGCCATCAACGCGCCGCATGGGATGATCCTGATGACCGGTCCCACCGGCTCCGGAAAAACGTCCACGCTCTACGCGGTGTTGACCCAACTGAACACCAGCGACGTTAACATTGTGACCGTCGAGGACCCCGTTGAATACCAAATGCACGGCGTCAACCAGGTCCAGGTAAAGCCCGAGATTGGGCTCACGTTTGCCGGCGGGCTTCGTTCAATTCTGCGCCAGGACCCGGATATCGTCATGGTCGGTGAAATCCGTGACTCGGAGACGGCCGATATCGCGGTTAAGGCCGCGCTCACGGGACACCTGGTGCTGTCCACCTTGCATACCAACGACGCACCGGGCGCCATCGCCCGTATGGTGGACATGGGAATCGAGCCGTTCCTCGTCAGTTCCTCCTTGCTCCTGGTGTGCGCGCAACGTCTGCTCCGCAAGATCTGCCCCCATTGCAAAGAGGCCTTCAACGTTCCGACTGACGTAACGACCCGTCTCGGCCTCACAAGTGAGGACGTGTCGTCCACCACGTATTACCGCGGCCGCGGCTGTTCGCGCTGCAAGGACACCGGCTTCCTCGGGCGCCTGGCCATTTTGGAGGTCCTGTCCATCACCAACACGCTCCGCGAGCAAATCCTGCACGACACCAGCGCCAAGGTCCTCAAGGACCTGGCCTTGAAGGAGGGCCTGAAAACGCTCCGTCTGGCGGGACTCGAAAAGGCGAAGTCGGGCCTGACGTCTCTGGATGAAGTGCTGCGCGTCTCGGGTGTCGAACTCTAAAACCCATGCGGCGGGCCGTTCTTCGCCGTCCACCCCCCCTCGCAAACCTGAGATTTTGGCGTCTCCGATAACAGGATTGTGCTTTTCTGCCCGAAAACTCGGCCATGGCATACCGGCTGCTCAGGAACCAGACGAAAGACGTTTGGGAAACAAACAGGGATCAGCCAACATGAGATTGCCGTTTTTCCGCAGTTCGAAGGTCGAGACCACCAAGGTGACCGTGGCCGCTCCGTCGCGTCCGTCGACGCCGCAGATCACGCCGCCAAGCGCCAATCCTCCGCCAGCCCCAGCGTCGCGCACGAAC
>JBEKUF010000120.1:0-10288 GCA_049515295.1 Verrucomicrobiia bacterium
TGATCGGTCCAGCGAATAGGATGCCGATGATGATGGTCAGGCCAAGTCGAAGCGATCGAGATTCATGACCTTGGCCCACGCGGCCACGAAGTCCCGCACGAACTTCCGCTGCGCGTCGTTGCACGCGTAGACCTCCGCGATGGCACGGAGCTCCGAGTTTGAGCCGAAGACGAGGTCGACGCGGCTGGCGGTCCACTTGAGCGTCCCCGTCTTGCGATCGCGGCCCTCGAAGGTCTCCCCGTCGTCGGATGTCGCCGTCCATGTCGTGCCCATATCGAGGAGGTTTACGAAGAAGTCGTTGGTCAACGTCCCGGGCCGCTTGGTGAAGACGCCGAGCGGGGACTGCTTGTAGTTCGCGTTTAGAACGCGCATCCCGCCAACGAGCACGGTCATCTCGGGAGCGGTCAGCGTCAGCAGGGCCGCGCGATCGATCAGCCGATGCTCCGCCGGACACCGGGGTCCGTGTGCGGAATAGTTGCGGAACCCGTCCGTTGTCGGCTCGAGCACGGCGAACGACTCAACGTCGGTCTGCTCCTGCGTTGCATCGGCACGTCCGGGCGCGAAGGGGACCTGAACGTTGTGCCCGGCGTTCTTCGCGGCTCGCTCGACGGCCGCGCAGCCGCCCAGCACGATCAGGTCGGCAAGCGAGACCGGCTTCTTGAAATCCTTCCGGATCCTCTCCAGGGTCCGCAGCACCTTCGCCAGTTCGGCGGGATTGTTAACTTCCCAATCCTTCTGCGGCGCGAGGCGAATGCGCGCCCCGTTGGCGCCACCACGCTTGTCGGTGCCGCGGAATGTGGCCACTGACGCCCAGGCGGTCGAGACGAGTTGTGGGATGGACAGTCCCGAGGCGAGGATCTTGTTCTTGAGGGTGGCGATGTCTTTCGCGCCGATCAATTTGTGCTTCACCGGCGGGACGGGGTCCTGCCAGATCTGTGGCTCTTTGGGCACCAGCGGGCCCAGATACCGGGTGATCGGCCCCATGTCGCGGTGCGTGAGCTTGAACCACGCCTTGGCGAAGGCGGTGGCCAGCTCTTCCGGGTGCTCGTAGAAGCGCCGCGAGATCTTCTCGTAGACCGGGTCGAACCGGAGCGCGAGGTCCGTCGTGAGCATCGACGGAGCGATCTTCTTCGATGGGTCGTGGGCGTGCGGGACCGTGCCTTCACCGGCGCCGGCCTTCGGCTTCCACTGATGCGCGCCCGCCGGGCTCTTGGTGAGCTCCCACTCGTAGTCGAAGAGGTTCGAGAAGAAGTTGTTGCTCCACTTCGCGGGCGTCGTGGTCCAGGTGACCTCGAGGCCGCTGGAGATGGCGTCGCCGCCCTTGCCGGTGCCGTAGCTGCTCTTCCAGCCGAGGCCCTGCTCCTCGAGGGGGGCCGCCTCCGGTTCGGGGCCGACGTTGCTTGCCGGGCCCGCGCCGTGAGTCTTGCCGAACGTGTGTCCGCCGGCGATCAGCGCCACCGTCTCCTCGTCGTTCATCGCCATGCGGCGGAACGTCTCTCGAATGTCCCTGGCCGCGGCCAGCGGATCCGGTTTGCCGTTCGGCCCTTCCGGATTCACGTAGATGAGGCCCATCTGAACGGCGGCAAGAGGATTCTCGAGGTTGCGGTCGCCGCTGTAGCGCTCGTCGCCGAGCCACGTGCGTTCGGACCCCCAGTAGACGCCGTCCGGTTCCCAGACGTCCACGCGTCCGCCGCCAAAGCCGAAGGTCTTGAAGCCCATCGACTCGAGGGCACAGTTGCCGGCGAAGATCATCAGGTCGGCCCATGAGACCTTCCGTCCGTACTTCTGCTTGATCGGCCAGAGCAGCCTGCGCGCCTTGTCGAGGTTGACATTGTCGGGCCAGCTGTTGAGGGGCGCAAAGCGCTGCATGCCGGCCCCCGCACCGCCACGACCGTCGCTGATGCGGTACGTGCCCGCGCTGTGCCATGCCATCCGAATGAAGAGCGGCCCGTAGTGGCCGTAGTCGGCCGGCCACCAGTCCTGCGACGTCGTCATCACCGCTTCGATGTCCTTCTTCAGGGCATTGAGGTCGAGTGTCTTGAATTCCTCGGCATAATTGAACTCCTTGCCCATGGGGTCGGACAGGGGAGAGTTTGGGCGGAGTATCTGCAGGTTCAACTGATTCGGCCACCAGTTTCGATTTGACTGAGCTCCAGCCGCCGTGTGTTTGTGAGCCCCGCTCATCACCGCGCATTTACTTTCGGTCGTCATGTTTCCTCCAATCGTGCTCCGAACTTACACTGTTCAGACAAATGCCGCCAGTAATCAAAAGAGAGAGGGGGGCGTCAAGGTTATTGTCGGGTGGGAAAGGGGTGTGTTATAGTGGCGGCGCTGGAAAGGGCACACTTATGGCTATTCAGAACTGCATCATTAAAGTGCAAAGGCGCAACCGCGCGCTGGTGACGTTTGATGAGGAGCGGATTTGCAAGGCCGTGCTGCGGGCGGCGGAAACGATCGCCGGGTTTCGCCAGGATTATCTGCCCGGCATCAACGACAAGATTTTCGAGGCGTACGATTCCGACGAACGCATCGCGAGATTTATCGCGGATGCCGTGGTGCTATGCCTCAACTCGCAGCCGCACCATCTGATCGCCAATTTCCCGCCCACCATCGAGACGATCCAGGATTACGTGCTGCACGCACTGCGCAGTTACGGGTTCCAGAACACGGCCGACGCGTACGAGTGTTACCGCTGGGGGAGGCACTGGTTGCGCGAGGGCGCGATCAATGAGACGCAATTTGTCGGGAACGGTTTTCCGAAGAAGCGAATGGAGAAGACGCTGGAGTGGAACCGTCAGCATGGTTGCGACACGGTAGCGGGGTTGAACGAGGTCGTGCGTCGGGGGAAATTGAAGTCGGTGGTCGACGGATCGCTCGCGGTTTACGAGGCGTCGCTGGATGAGGGGGCGCGCAAAGTGATGGCGCGTCTGAGCGCCGGCGACAATCTGCGCATGATCTGGGTGAGCGGACCGAGTTCGTCGGGCAAGACGACGACAACGGTGAAACTGACCGAGCGGCTGCAGAAGCACGGACTGAAGTTCTTGATGTTGAACCTCGACGATTATTTCTGGGCGCTTATCGAGCATCCGTCGGACTGGATCAACGACCGCAATTTCGAGACGCCCGAGGCGCTGGACATCCAGTTGCTCAACCGCCATCTACGGGACTTGCTCGACGGCAAGACAATCGAAAAGCCCGTATACAGTTTCAAGGAGGGGCGGCGCGTTACCTCGAAGCCGGTCAAACTGGAGAAAGGGCAGATCTTGTTGTTGGATTGCCTGCATGGATTCTACCCGCCGATCACGGAGGGGATCGATCCGTCGACGCAATTCCGTCTGTACATTGAGACGCTCAACGTGATGTACGAGGGCGATGGCAGCACCCATCGACTGACAAAGCTTACCGATGTGCGACTGATCCGGCGGATGCTGCGCGACGTACAACATCGCAATCACAGTCCGCTGTCGACGATTTTGCACTGGCATTACGTGCGCGCGGGAGAATTGTTCAGCATCATCCCGCTGATGGGACTGGCCGACCACGTTGTCAACGGCGGGTTGCCATTCGACCTGGCGGCGCTGAAACCGTTCTTTATCGGGCCGGGCGGATATTTGCCGAAACCGGAAGAATTCGGGCCGTACCAGGGGTTCCTCGACGCGCGGATCCGCTACGACCGGGTGAAGCAGTTGCTCGAATCGGTCGAAGGCATCACGCGGGAACAAGCGGACACCTACGACATCATACCGGGTGACTCGGTGATCCGCGAGTTCATCGGCAAAAGCACCGTGAAAATCCCGCATAACGAGTGAGCACTCTTGTGAAGACATTGATGGTTCTGTCGGTTGGAATCGCCGTGACACATTTGGCCGTGTTCGCGGCGGAGATGCCGAAGGTGGGGGACAAGGCGCCGGATTTTTCCGTGGCGGCGAGTGACGGGACAACGCTGCATCTGAAGGATGTCATTGGGAAGGGGAATATCATCCTGTATTTCTACCCGAAGGACGATACGCCGGGGTGCACGAAGGAAGCGTGCGGCATTCGCGACACGTTCGATGAGTTCAAGGGACTGAATGCGACGGTGTTGGGCGTGAGCTTCGATTCGGTGGAGTCGCACAAGAATTTCATTGCGAAATACAAGCTGCCGTTTGTGTTGTTGGCCGACACGGACAAATCGGTCGCGAAGTTATACGGCGTGGCCGACGACAGCAGCCGGTTCGCCAGCCGCGTGACGTTCGTGATCAACAAGGCGGGCAAGATCGTGTTCGTGGACCCAAAGGTGAATCCGGCGACGCATGCCGCGGAACTGCGGACGATCCTGAATGGTCTGACCCGGTAGGAACGCTCGCCGCTACAGCACAAGACCGTTGACGGTCACACACCCATTTCGGCTCGCCGGGGGTGCGTCCACCCAATAGAATTCCCCGGCCATGAGTGAGCGGGAACGACTGATCAGTGGATTGAAGCAGGCGTGGCGGGATGACGGGCTGCACTCGCGGCGGTTCCGAGGGCGGCGCGATGAGCATGGGTCAACAGGCGTAGCCGCATTGTCGACTGGTAAATAGCGATGAGACTCCTGGCCTTCATCGCCTGCGGTTTGGTACTGATGGTCGGCACGCTCACCAGCCTGAAAACAGTCTCTCGTCTCACCGATGGGGCGTCGTTCTTTGGGGATGAGAATGACTATCATGCGCTCGCGGCCAACTACGCAATGGGCCACGGAATGAGAACGGGTGCATTCGAGCCCATTGAGAACTATCACTACACGCCCGACGATCCAGCGTCTGCCGAGTCGTTTATCGCGCGCGGCGCTCACGGCGGCGACCCGGCTTTGGTTCGTACCCGCGGCTACCCGATCTTCCTGGGCCTGATCTATCGCGTGGCGGGCGTACACCCACGCATCGCCAGGCAGGTGCAACTGGCGCTGGTGATTCTTGTGGGGGCCGGGCTGCCGTGGCTCGGATTCTACCTGTGGCGCGGGGCCGGCATTCTGCCGGGAGTGTGGGCGGGCCTGTACTACATCGGGAAGTATACACTGAGGGAGCGGGGGTTGCTGGCGGAGCCACTGTTTGCGTTGCTGTTGTTCGTGTGGACCTGTCTGTTCGTGTACTGGCAGCGCTCAGGGAAGTTGTGGCCGGCGTTCGCGCTTGGCCTTGTGGCTGGTTACTGTGTGCTGGTGAAGGGCACCGCGATTTTTCTATTCCCCGTGACGGCCGTCGTGCTGGCATGGCAGTGGTGGCGAACACGGCCACATTCGGCAGCGCTGGCGGCACTGGCGGTGTTCGTCGTTGGGTACGGCATCGTGACCGTCCCCTACATTGTCATGGTGAGCCGGATGGCCGGTCGGTTCATTTTGTTCTCGACGCAAGGCGCCGATGCGTTCCGGGATGGCAACTCGGCGATCTCGGCTGGCTGCTGTGAGCCGAAGTGGCGGGAACAACCCGCCGGGTTTACGTTGGTGCCGGCGGCGCGCCTGCCGCTCCTGCTGGTGCAAAAGGTCGATCAGGGCTTCCGGTGGTTCACGTCGATTCGCGTGGCGGTGGCCGGCCTTGGGTTGTGGCTGGCCTGGGAACTACGGCGCCGGTGGGGTGAACGCTGGAAGTGGCCGGTCGTGCTTGGCGGGTGTGCGTTCGCGGTAGCGTGTTTCAATCCATTGGCCGCTGTGTCGCATGGCGTGCTGGTGCAACACGAACCGATGCCGTTGGTCGTCGGGTTGGGGATTGGCGCGCTGATGGCCCTGCACCGACTACGAGCCCCCGGGCTCGACGAGGTGCCCCTGCCGTTTCTGATTGTCACGGCCAGTCTGTTACTGACGACGGTGGTGATGTACGGCCTGCAACGCCACGTGTGCGTGATCGACTGGATGTTTTTATTGAGCGCCGCCTATCTCGTCGGTGGGGCCTGGTGGCCCAGACATACTGCATCCTCCTGATAGTCTCGATTCCCGCCATCTCATCGAGTATTTCCACTCGCCGGGAAGCCCGGCCTCCAGTTAGAATCCAAGCGAATTGCCATGAGTGAGCGGGAACGATTGATCAGCGGATTGAAGCAGGCGTGGCGGGATGAGATGGCGAGCGCGCGTAATTATCGTGCGTTGGCGGGGCGCGAGGCGAATTCCGAGAAGAAGGCGATCTTGTTGCGTCTGGCGGAGGCGGAAGACAAACACGCGGCGAATTGGGCGGCGCGGTTGAAGGAATTGGGCGCGGACCCGGGCGAATACCGCGAGACGTTCGCGGAACAGGCGCGGCGGTGGGCGCTGGTACAGAGCGGGACGGACACGGCGGTGGTGAAGCTGGAGGCATTGGAGGACGGGGCGGACTCGATGTACGACGAGCTGGCGAAGATCGCGCCGAGCGAGGAGGTGCGGAAGCAGTTGGTCGAGGCGCAGACCGATGAGCGGTCGCACAGCCGCGTGTTGAGCGAGTTCAACGAGGGAAGCGTTCCCCCGGCGCAACGGAAGCTGAACAAGATCCTCGGTACCGAACGATGGCACGTGACGGGCGCGGGCTGGATCGGGCAGGCGATTTACGGGGTGAACGACGGGCTCGGCGCGGCGTTTGGAGTGGTCAGCGGCGTGGCGGGCGCGACGGGCGTGAATGGGAAGTTTGTGATGTTGAGCGGCTTGGCGACGGCGATCGCGTCGGCATTGTCGATGGGTAGCGGCGCGTATCTGGCGACAAAATCCGAGCGCGAAGTATACGAGGCAGAAATCGAGCGCGAGCGGATGGAGATCGAGACGGAACCCGAGCAGGAACGCGAGGAGATGGAGTTGTTTTACCAGTTGAAGGGGTTCTCACCCGAGGAGGCGAAGACGCTGGCGGCGAAACTGGCGGAGCAACCCGAACAATTGCTGAAGACGCTGGCGCATGAGGAACTGGGGCTGTCCGAGAAGGGGTTTCCGAATCCGTGGCGGTCGGCGGTGAGCGCGTCGTTGAGCACGGCGGCGGGGGCGATCGTGCCGGTGATTCCGTTTATGTTTTTGTCGGGGATAACGGCGCTGGTGTGGTCGTTTGCGATCAGCACGGCGGCACATTTTGCGGTGGGCGCGTCGAAGACGATCGTAACGGGCCGGTCGTGGCTGAAGAGCGGGGCGGAGATGACCATTGTCGGCGTGGGCGAGGCGGTGGTGACCTATTGCATCGGGTTGCTGATCGCGCCGGTGTTGCGGTAGTGGGCGGAGTGTCTTCAAATTAATCGCAGGCAGGGACGCCTACGCCACCAAAATCATAGGCAGCGGCCGCGCAGGAGCGCATCCCTCCAAAGTGGAGCCGCGGCTTGAACGGATGGGCGGCATGGGATAAGCTCGCCCCTGAATCATGCCTTTTATCCCGGGAAATAAGCCGGACGAACCCGTGGAGTACAAGCCGGTCTACGAGCGGATCCAGGACTGGATTTTCAGGCTTGACGTCGGCATTGGGATCGGACCGTATCGGCTGGCGATGTTTTGCCTGGTGGTGTTGATGTTGATTCTGCTGTACACCGGGACGCAATTCTACGGGTTGCGCGACCCGGAGGCGATGGACGCGGGTCAATTGGCGCGGAACCTCTGGCGCGGGCGCGGGTACGCGACACAGACGATTCGTCCGCTGGAAATCTGGTATCTGTCGTCGATTGGCCGTCGTCCGATCGAGCCGAACACGAACGTCCAGCCCGAGCTGTGGACGCCGCCCATGTACCCGATGGTGCTGGCGGCGGTGTTTCACATTTTGCCGCCGGATTTCGCGGTGGAGAACGGGGCGTGGACGGTCGAGGCGGACCGGGTGGTGATGTTGACGGGCTGGCTGTTTTATCTGGCGGGGATGTTTTTGATGTACGCGCTGGCGCGGGAGATGTTCGACCATCGGGTGGCGACGATGAGCGCGTTCATGTATCTCTTCTGCAATCCGCTGATGGAATCGGCGATCGCGGGCCTGCCGTGGGGATTGATGTCGGTATTTTTTCTGGCGACGGCGTACGCCGTGTTCAAAGCGGAGAAATGGCAGGCGGAAGGTCGGTCAGGATGGTGGGTGTACGGCGCGCTGGCGGTGAGCGCGGGGGCGGTGGCGCTGGGGACGCTGACGCAGTACGCGTTCGTGTCGGTGCTGGTGCCGCTGCTGATCTACGTGGCGGTGTCGTTCCCGAAGAACTGGCGGGCGAAATGCGGATTGTGTGTGGTCGTGTTTGCGGTGATGTTGACGCCGTGGATGATGCGGAACTGGCGGGCGTCGCAGACGTTGTTCGGGTTAAGCCGGTTCCAGTTGGTGGAAGGGCTGGGCGAGGGGACGGAGCGGGAAGTCAAGGTGGGGCAGGTGCAACGGATGTTGGGCGGGGCGTTGCCGGAGATCGGGTTGCGGGCGCAGGCGCAGCGGGCGTTGATCAACGCCCGGCAACTGTACGAGGTGGCGCTGAAGGATGTCGGGGCGAACTATCTGGTGGTGTTCTTTCTGGTGGGATTGATGCATCGGTATCGGCAGGAGGAAGTGTTTCGGCTGCGGCGGTTCGTCTTCTGGTCGGTGCTGATGGCGATGATCTGGATGAGCGTGGCGGGCCCCTCGCCGCTCGGGACAAGTCCGCCGAGGCGGAATTTTCTCACCGTGTTCGAGCCGCTGATCATCGTGTACGGCGTGGCGTTTTTCTATGTCATGTTCGAGCGGCTCCAATTTCGGACGCGTCTGGTGCGGACGGCGTTCATCGGCGGGTTTGCGGTGTTCAACTCGTTGCCGTTCGTGTTCATGCTGCTGCCGCCGGCGACGACGTTGCCGTATCCGCCGTATCGGGCGGACGTGGTGGCGCGGCTGGGCAAGGAGTTTGGCGAACGGGAATTGTTGTGCAGCGATATCCCGTGGGCGGTGGCCTGGTACGCCGACCGCGCCGCGGTGTGGAATCCGTTGGACGAACAGGCCTTTTACGCCATCAACGACAACGTCAAAACCATGTCGGGAATTTATCTGACGCAACAGACGTTGAGCTCCGAGGACGTCGTGCAGATGATCACGGGCTATCAATTCTTCTGGACCCAGATGTACGATCTGAAACATTTCCCGCCGAAAAATTTTCCGCTGCAGGTGGCGCGTCCGTGGACGCCGGATGGTCAGCAGGTGCTGATCACCAACCGAAAACTCTGAGTCCACCCCGACGCCTCGCCGTGCTGGCTGACGCGCGGCAGCCTCGCACGAAATGCACAACGCTCGCCGAATGTTCTCGCAGTTTGCCCCCGTTCCAAGCGCCCCAAAAGCCAGACGCGCCCGCCACCGCAAACGGAATCCGCCTCGCACCCTGTGGAATTTTCCTGCGCGGGGCCAACAACGACGGTGTTTTGGACACGATATATCGCCTGCCGATATATCATGGCGGCGGAGGGGCCGGCAGCGGAAACGCTGATACATGGTACTGCTATGTGTCACGTCACCACCAGCATCATCCCGCACTCCCGCGGCAACAAGAGGAAAGTCGGGCCGGCGACGGGTGAGCCGCGGATGAACACGGATGGGCGTGGATGTTGTGGGGTGCTAAACTTTTAGCATAGCTCGAACGGTACGGAGTGCGCGAGGGAGACGGGAGACGGATTCTTTCACGCAGCCCCGACTCGCCCCGAAAAGAATTCGGGGTAAACAATCGGGGTAAAAGCCGCGGAGGGCACAGAGGGTGAGATGGCGGTGTCCAAGCGACGGTGCAGTGTGGGACCGATTGCGGGCGCCCGCCGAATCTGACTCATAGTCTATGGATTGCCAATGCGGGGGGACTAAGACTATGAGTCATGGCCAAAGGACATCCCGCCTGTCCGCCATAGCTTCAGCGAAGGCGGATCCTGACTGGATTCGGGCTCAATGTCCGGCAACAACGCCCCGACCTCGGAGTCGGGGTAAATTGCGACTAGGGCACAGCGAGGTCGCGTCTCCACTCCGTTTCGGCTCCCGCTCGGTGAGGGCAGGGGAAAAGTGATGATACATTGTAGTGCAATGTATCATAGGATCTGGAGAAATGATGACACCTAGTAGTACTAGGTATCATGCGTGACGGGGGAAGTGGGAAGCCAGACGACATGATCAACTGTCACGATGTGGTGAGCGCCGGGAGTTCGCGCCAGAAACCCTCGCGGAGAAGGACGGACACGTTTATCGCAGCTTTGCTTCAATCAAGTCGGCTAACTCTTTCGGAGCGTAAGTGTGCTTCGCGGTGACATGGAGAATCGGCAGGGAAGCCGCTTCCAACGCCTGATCGACAAATGCGTCGCGCTCTTGTCGGTCCTCGCGCTCGTGAGAGGAATCATCCAATTCGATCACCAGCAGCGGCTTGATGTTCTGAAGGTCAC
>JBEKUF010000121.1:0-10201 GCA_049515295.1 Verrucomicrobiia bacterium
CGACAAAAAGTGGCTGCAACACTTGAGCGTCCACGCCACCGGCCTCGTGCTGTGCCTGTCCATCCTCACCGTGATGATCACCATGAAACTGCGTGAGGGTGGCTGGATCACGCTCGTGATCACCTGCTTCTGCATCCTCGGGTGCTTCGCCATCCGCCACCATTACCGCCGCTTCACCCAACGCCTCCGCCAGGTCGAAGCCGCCCTCGAAGACATTCCCGCTGATCCCACCCGAACAACGCCCGCGTTCGATCCGAAGAAATCCACCGCCGTCATTCTCGTCGGCGGCTTCGCCAAACTCGGCATCCACTGCATGCTCAACATCTTCCGCATTTTCCCACAGTCGTTCACCAATGTGGTGTTCCTCTCTGTCGGCGTGCCCAATTCCGACTTCTTCAAGGGCGGCAGCCGCATCGAAGCACTGGAGGAACAAACCCGCGCAACCCTCAATCGTTACGTCGAAATGGCCAACCGCTTCGGCATCCCGGCCGAGTCCAGCTATCGCATCGGAACCGACATCGTCAACGAGGTCGCCGAGGCCTGCGTCGAACTGTCCAAAAAATATCCCCACGCCGTCTTCTTTGCGGGCGAAGTCGTGTTCGACGAGCCGAAATGGTACGACCGCATCCTCCACAACGAAACCGCCTACGCCATCCAGCGCCGACTCCGCTTCGCCGGCGTGCCCATCGTCATCCTGCCCATCCGCCTGTTCCGCAATCGGAAGATCCAACCCGCTTCGCCCACGCCAGCCCCCGCGTGAGTTACCCCCGTCGTTCTCCTCCCCATCCGCGTGTAAAACCACATCCGACGGGCCGGAACAGGCCTCAAACGAAGCCAATTCCGGCAAACGAAGCCATGTGCCAAACTGTCCCACTTGGACTTCTAACGCCTTTTCCATCAAGCTTCTCCACACCGTCCAACACCCCGACAAATTGGCTTCGTTTGGCAGAATTACATATCGGAAGTATGTACTTTACGCAAGGGGGCGGGAATGAGGGGTAAATGGCTGCTTTTGATGTTTTCTTTCTGCCTGTATGGCCTCATCGATCTCCTTGGTGAAATCGACCAGTTCGCCAATCCGACACGCTATCTCGTCAGCGTTCAGTCTCTTATTAGAAACGATTTCCATAATTCGCATTCCGTCGATAAGAAAGACGTTGAATGGAGGCACCCGAAACTCACGTCCGAATTCTTTGGCCGCCCACGAGGTATATTCATCGAACTTTTTGTACTTCGCCAAGGCCACCTGAACGCCAAGCTCCCAATGGTGCCTGCGCTCCTGCGAGCGGTTTGTCAGCCAGATTCCGAGCAGGCTAAACAAGGCACCTATGACACTGCCGATGGCCGCACTAATGCCGATCAGGGCGGATATAACAACAGCAAATTCCCCCGTAGACAACTGCTGTATTTGAGTGAGCATTTGATTGGCCTCATGCTGTTTAGCTTCGTGGTTGGTTTAGTGACCTCATTCTGCACGGTTACCATAATAGCAAGGAAGTCGGGGCTGTGAAGATGCAAAAGCCAGAGGGGAACCGCTCAACCGCTCATCAGTACCGAAAACCAGATGAACGCGGCCAGAATGCTAATGGCCATGCACGCAACGCCGTGCCCCGGCTCCTTCTTGGCCAGCAGGTAGATGCCCACGAAAAAACCGATGAACGGCACGATGACCGCCAAGGCGTATCCGGCGATGATGTTCCCCTGACTGACGGTTTCTGGCTTGCTCACGATTGTGGGGCGAGACACAACGACCCTCGGAACCATCCGGCGCTTCGGAATCATCACATCCGTTTTGCAGTTCGGGCACTCAAAAACCTGATCGTAGAGAGAGTCTTCGATTTCGAGTTCTACAGCACAGGTCGGGCATTTTTCGATGTTGGCCATAGTCGATCTCCTTCAGGTTTTGTCCGCATAGGAGAGCAGTCGCGTCAATGCCGCGGCGAATTCATCCCGGATTTGTTGGTTTCGTGGAAACGCTTCGATCTTCTTACCATAGATGTCATAAACCTCTGGGTATGCACGCTTGCGACATTCATGGTAATGCTCACCAGCAGCGTCAAAGCCGACTCGCCGTTTGCCGGGCAAGTGGGGACGAAATTCGACAATGGCTGTGTCTTCGCGCTCTCTGGGGGCGAACTGGTCGGGACGGCCAACTTGCAACGCAGCCACAGTCGGTGCGAAAGCGGAACGGAATACGCCGCAAGCGACGGCGAAACGGTGCCTTTTGTCTCTAATCCCCGTCAGGAAATGGGTGTAGTATCCAGCAGCAAATACTGCGGCGATCTTGCCCGCCTCTATAAGAAATGGAAGCCAGTTATTTACGTGCTCGCCTTCCTTGCCGGTTGGGCCTGTTATGGGGGGCGGATTCGTCATGCTGAACGCAGTCAGTCTGGTATGCTAAAACCCCTTAAAAACCAAGGAAAAACCGGCCAAAAATAGTTGAAAATAATGCTTTACATACCCTTGCGTTATGTATTATATTAGCACCATGAAAAACAGGACACAGCCTCAGTTGGGAAAGTCGGAAATCATCGAGCAGATTCGGCTGGCCTGCTCCAACGAGCCTGCCGCCGTCGAGTTCATGGAGCAACAGCGTTGGAATGGCTCGCCCTGCTGCGTTCACTGCGGGTCGAAGAACGTCTACAAGATGGTGGACGCCAAGACGGGTCAGCGCAGCAAGCGGTTCCTCTGGCGCTGCCACGATTGCAAAGAGCAGTACACCGTTCGCATCGGCTCTGTGTATGAAGAGACGCGGCTCCCGCTTCGCCACTGGGTCTATGCGTTCTGGCGAGCCTCGACTTCCAAGAAAGGCGTCAGTGCATTGGAAATCCAACGGCACTGCCAGATCAGCTACAAGTCGGCCCTGTTTCTCATGCATAGGATTCGCTTCGCTCTCGCGCCCGGCGGCGGCCAGAAGTTGAAGGGGCTGGTCGAGCTTGATGAAACCTATGTCGGCGGCAAAGTCCGCCCACATCCGCACCGGGCCGGGCGACCCCGAAAGAGGGGACGCGGAACGCGCAAGGTTCCGGTGTTTGCAATGATTGAACGTGATGGCGGTATCCATCGGCGGGTCGTGGCGAATGTTAGCGCCAAGACGCTTCGTGCAGCTCTCGCCGAGAGCGTGGACAATCGCTCGGTGATCGTCACAGATGAATTTGCGACCTACGCACCGATTGGCCGTCAGTTCGCTGGTCACGAAGTCGTTTGCCATCGGGATGGTGAATATGTGCGTGACGGCTGGATTCACACCAACACGGCGGAGTCATCCTTCGCAATTCTCAAGCGCGGCATCACCGGAATCTTTCACGCGGTCAGCAAGAAACACCTGCCCCGCTACGTAGGTGAATTCGATTTCCGGTGGAACACCCGCAGAATGAATGATGGCGAACGCACCGTCACGGCGATTCGGAGTGCGGAAGGCAAGCGCCTGATGTATCGTGAGTCAACACAGAAGGCGGCGTAAGACCATGACCGAGAAACAGCCCAAGTCAAAGCGAAAGCAGAAAACCGGGCCGAAGGAAGAACGGCTCAAGATTACGGTGCCGGTAGAGGCCGCGATCAAGGCGTCGTTCGCCAAGAAGAAGCCGAAGGGCGGCTGGCCTATTTAGGGGAAGGAGCCGGTAGTAAACTGAGAGACACCAGCAAACCAAGTGAACTAGAGGAAGCATTGGCTAGTTCACGCCATGATGTGTTGGTTTTGGTGGCGTCTCTCGATCAAGCCACCAATCCACGCCAGACCACTCCCACGCATCGTTTAGCAACCATTCGATTTGCACCGCCCTTCCGAAGTCAGGTGGGAGATTGGGAAAATTGGAGCTGGCGGAAAACTTGGCGGGCGCTGCGAGCGCATTCGTCAGGACAAGACCAAACAGGATTCGCTGCTTTAAGAAGTATTGTTCTTCTCGGCCCAGATGCGGCCACGCTTCTGAGTTATAGATTTTCCGCACGGCTGCGTCAGTGGCTTCGCGGCTCCGCCTCTCTGTTTCTGCGAGTACATCACGCAATCGGCCCCCTTCCGCTTTGGCGAGCGTCGCCAGTGTACATCGAGACGGAAGCTTCCCTTGAATCTCTTTTAGAAAGTCTCGTTGTTCCAGCCAAGTCATCTCTTTCTCCCTCCGTTTCCGCTGATACTGCCGAACATGAACCCTTGCGTAAAGTACATACTTCCGTTACATATTTTCAGCCCCCCTCCTTGCCGCTGTTTACCCTGAGCAGCGTCGAAGGGTAGCCACAGCGCTCCCTGCCCCGACAGCGGATGTCGGGGTGAATCGCCGTGCCCTGGTGCTCAGGTAGGGACGCGCTGCCGCGCGTCCACACGCCGCCGTGCCTCTGGTTGCCACGCTGAACGTTCCTCCGCATCCCGTCCCTTATGTCAAAGATCAAAATACAACCGCGTAGAATATACATTATCGTATACAGACTGTCCAGTCCGGTCTCATGGCCGGTCAAAAAAAAGAAACAGGTCTGGCGTGTGAAGCCGACTCCGACGACACGCACCGCGTATGTATGGGGGTCAACTCTTGACACTTGCCATTTGGAGCCGCAAAGACGAGGCAACCTCTACTCCCTCCTCAACGCCTTCACGGGATCAACGTTCGCGGCGCGGTTGGCGGGGAGCAGACCGGCCAACAGGGAAACCACTGCTGCGCCGACGATCAGCATCACGCAGAATCTCAGGTTGATCGAAAATATCGAGTCGGGTATCAGCAGCGCTTCTTCGGGATCAAACACCGACCGACGCGCGAACCCGATCACCCAATGGCTGATCCCGATGGCCAGCACCCAGCCGAGCACCATCCCGACAATCGTCCCGAGCACGCCCTGCATCATCGCTTCGCCGAGAAACAACCGGCGTATGTCCCGTTTCGTCGCCCCCAGCGCGCGAAACAAGCCGATGTCCACGCGGCTGTCGGACACCGTTTTCGACGTGGTGCTCCACACCAACGCGCACGCCAGCCCCAAAATCACCCCGCCCAGCGCGAACGCGACCTGCTTGACGACGCGCACCGTGCTGTCGAACGCCTCCGCTTGGTTCTCGAACGTCCGGGCCCGCGTCGCCACCGTAAACCCCATGTCTTCGATCCGCTTGGCTATCGTCTCGACATTGGCGCCGTGCTTCACCAGCACCACGCCCTCGGTGTACTCACCCGGTTTCGGCTCGCGCCGCCCGCGCTCCCCGTAGACCACCTCGTCCGCCGCCCGCGGCGGATTGCGCGCCGCCAGACGGTTGCGCTGGTCGATCCACTTCTCGCACATTTCCGCCGCGTCAAACGGTAGCAGTACCTTGTTGCCGGGACAAAAACCGACCACCCGCCCCTTCAAGTTGAGCGTGGTGTTGAAAATGGTCATGTCGTAGATCCCGCGGTAGCTGCGTTCCATCGAATCGCGCTCCGACGTGACCTCGTCGTCGGCCAGCGGCTTGTATTCGCGTTTCGCGTAATCGTAATTGAACCGCGCCAGACGCGCGTAGTTGTCCCCGAGCACAATCGTCACATCCCGCCCAAGCCACGTCTTCTCCCCGTTCGGGTCGTCCTCCAGTTTGCCGCGCTTCTCGTCGAACCGCAGCTTCACCTCGCGTTCCCCGACCACCAACGGAATCGCATTCGTCACGCCCGTCACCAACGCGCGGTCGGTCACGTACCGCAATAGCAGCGCTTCGGGCACACCCTGCAGCTCGCCAACGCCCCGCGGTCGTTTGTCCAGCGAACTGATGCTCACGGGTTGCACGACCACGGGCCGGTCTGCCGCCTCCACTCCCGACCAGCCCCGAATCTCGTCGAACACGGACTCGGTCAGGAATTGCATCCGCTTCTTCGCTTTCTGCCTCTGCTCGTCGTTGGACATGGTGAATTCATATGGGTTCTCGCCGGTGTACACGCGGATGACGTCCGGGTCGATTTCCTCCGTCCAGATGGTCCTGACCGCCACGTCGCGCACTCCCGCCAGCAGCGAATTCACCGTGACGACGACCACCACCCCCAGCGCCACCGAGATGATGGCGAACGCCGCCCGCTTCTTCCGCAGCCCCAGCTTCTGCGTCGTCAACCGCAAATAATCCCGCCGCCGAATCATAAGGAAGCATCCGAATCCCGAATCCCGAACATCGAAGAAAACCCGAAGCAGAAAGACCCGCAAACTCCCTCCGGAACCATTTTGTGATTGGCATATTGCTGCTTTCGAAATTGTTTCGGATTTCGTGCTTCGGATTTCGAGTTTCTCATACTCACACCAGTCCCCCCTTCTCGATGTGAATGACGCGTTGCGCAAACGCCGCCGCCTTCTCGTCGTGCGTGACCATCAGCACCGTCACGCTACGCTCGCGGTTGATGCGCTGCAACAATTCCATCATGTGCCCGCCGGTCTCGCGGTCGAGGTTGCCGGTCGGCTCATCGGCCAGAATGATCTTCGGATTGGTGATCAACGCCCGGGCAATCGCCACCCGTTGCGCTTCGCCCCCCGATAACTGGTCCGGCTTGTGGTCCAGCCGTTCTTGCAACCCAAATTCCGCCAGCAACGCCCGGGCGCGCTCCCGTCGGCTGCGCTCGTCCACGCCCGCAAACACCAGCGGCAGCGCCGTGTTGTCCACCGCGTTGTAGTAGCTCGGCAGGTTGAAGAACTGGAAGACAAACCCGATGGTCCGGTTGCGAAACGCGGAAATTTGCCCGTCGTCCATCGCGCTCAGGTTTTCGCCCGACACGATCACCTCGCCTGCCGTCGGCGTCAACAGACCCGCAATGAGCTGGATCAGTGTCGTCTTGCCCGAACCGCTCGGCCCCATGATCGCCTCGAAACTGCCCTCGCGCAGATGCAGCGTGACGTTGCGTAGCGCCTGCACCCGCTCGCTCTTCAGCCGATATTCCACACTGATGTTTTCCAGCCGAATCATTCAATACTCGTAGGGACGACCCACCGCGGCGCGCCCCTTGAAAGTGCGCGTTGTCAAAGGTAGGCGCGACCTGCTCCTACCGCTTTCCGCCCGTGAACCGTTCGACGCCGATATTGCCTTCTTCATCCGTGGCGCGCACGGCGATGAAATGTGGACCGGACGCAAGCGGCCCGATCTTGACCTCGAACGCTTCTTCCAGACTATCGAACACGCCGTCCTTCGGTGCGAAAAACTTCCATTCCCCGCCGTCGACCGCGTACTCCAGATAGCGAATCAGACTGAGATTGTCGCGCGCGATGCCCTTCAAAACCCCGCTCGCCGCGTCATACGAAAGGTCCAGCACTTGCGGGCGCGTGTTGTCCACCTTGACGAGGTCGCTGACCTTCTCGTCCGTGAGCGCTTCGCCGGCGGGATTCGATTCCTCATCGCTGGCGACCACCTTGATGCGATACCAGCCGTCGGGAATCGATTCGGTGTCCCACGAGTAGTCGGTCTTGTGCAGCGGCTTGTCCAGAAATGCCGGCACCCACGCGTCATCGCCGTCGGCCTGGTAATACAACCGATACACCAGCGTGTCGCCATCCTTGTCGTTGGCGCGCCAATGGATTTCCTTCACCGGGTTCGCCGCTTTCGGGCGGGCATCGCCGCTCTTGGCCGTCGACTCGGCTTCGCCAGCCGCACTTGGACCTGGGGTCGTCTCGCCATCGCCGGATTTCTGCTCTGCCGACGGTTCGGTCTTCGGTTTTTCCGTCGCTGGCTTCGGTTTCTCCCCGATTTCAACGGACAACATCTCCGGTCTCTGGTTCTGCATCTGATAATACAGACTCAACGACTTCAGTATCGGTTCGGCAGTCGCCGCAAGCTGGGCACGCACTTGGATGAACCGCGCCCGCGGGCTGGCCACTTTCTCGGGCGACTTCTTCAACGGCTCCGACCAATCCGACCACGTCGAATCCGGCAACGCCGTGTTGCCCGTGCGCGTGGAAACCGAAATCGCCCCGCTTCCCATCCAAAACAGGTTGCCCCACGTCGTCAGGAACCGGCAGTCGCGCACCTCGCTGGTAAAATCGCCCTCCCGCGCCTTCTGCAGGTCGATGTCATATCCGTTGCCGATGTTGCCCGTGCCGACAAACGCGAGCTTGCCGTCGCGAAGCGCCAGCGTCAACGCCTGCTTCTCTTCGAACGCAAACAGTAATTCCCAGTTCTGGCTGTCCCGCACGCGGTACACGCGGCCTTTGCCCGACATCCCCGCTAGGACCGTGCCATTGTTCTCGACCTTCACGTCCAGGATCGATTCATCGTTCCAATTCGTGAGGCGGTCGACCCGCCCGTCCGCATGTCGCACGTAGAGCGTACCGGCGAGCAGGTTCGCCAGGCGCGCCTCGGGCGGCGTCTCGCGTCCCGGCCCGCCTGTCTCGGCGGTCACCGCCGCGCCAAACTGGCCGGTCAACCGCTGCGTGAGGTCCTCAAACTCGGCGGCGCTCGGTCGCCGGGCGGCGACACCCCGAGGACGCCTCACCCGTTGCTTGTTCACGCCGATGTAGACGTCGTCCCCGTTCACCGCGAGCGCTTTCACCTCGTCCTCGGCGAATTCATGAAGCACCACACCCTTGCCCTTCTCTGTGATCCGGAACAGCAACCCGCGGTCGCTGCCGCCTGCCAGCAACGCGCCGTCAGCTTCCAGCGCCAGGCACAGGATGTTGGAGTCCTCCGCGGCAAACCATTCCTCGACTTTGCCGTCCTGGCTGATGTGGAACACTTTTCCGTCGGGCCCCGTACCGGCAAAAATCTGATCTTTCTTGTCGGTAACGAGCGACCAAATATACGGCGCGCGCAACCGGCAATAGGCTTCCTCGGGTTTCGTGCCGGCGGCCTTGTTGCTCGTCGAGATCTTGTAGATCTTGCCGTCGGGCATCGTGGCCGCGTACAGATTGCCACGCGAATCCAGCGTCAGCGCCGTCACCGCGATCGTATCCGCTTCGAGAAGTTTCGTCGTCCGACCGTCCTTGCCCAGCGCGAATACGTCGGCGGGTGAACCCGTGCCGAAGTAAATCGTCCCGTCCCGATCGACCGCGGAACACCAGATCTCCTTGGCGAATTCGCCGAGCTTGGTCGCGTCATGGCCCAGCCGCAATTCGCCGTCACTCGTGACGATGAGACGATAGAGCTTGCCGGTCATGAAATCCTGCGGCGACTTCAATTCCCACGGCTCGGTCTTCACCGCAAATGAAGAACCGCTCATCAAAACCGTTAGAATGGTCACAATCGTCAATTGGCGGGATAAAGTTGAAGTGGTGGTTTTCACGGTTTGGTCGCCCTTTACAGTTTTCATTCCCGTCGAATCAGCACACGGACGCTGGCTTGTCCGCTGAGGACCCAGCCGGTCGGTTCTACAATCTGCTGGAGATCGGCGGCAGCCGTCACGTCGCCCGCATTCGAGTCCTCCAAAATGCTGACGATGCTCGCCGGAAGATTTTTCAATAGCTTGCCGCGGTACTGCATCCCCTGGCTGGACGTCGGCATCAACGCCACCAGGTCCGTACTGCGATGTCCTTTCTGGATCACGTCGAGGTAGTCATCCAGGTTGTCGGGTGACGCGGCGTCCGTCGGCGCTACGCTTCCGGAAACGATGGTGACCGTGAGGTAGCGCATCGAATCGGTGGCCGCCGGCACCTGAATGGGAATCGTCCTGGTCACCTCCGCTTGGCCGAATGGTTTGAGCACAACCGCCAGCGGCACGGTCTCGCCCCGCTCAACTTCCGATTTGCCAAAGTACGCCCGCTTGATCTCGGCGGTCTGACGGGTAAGCGTCGCGTCCACCTTCACTTCCAAACGCTTTACGGTCGGGCTGCCGAACGGCGTGTTGACCATGGCGACCAGCGGCATCAGTCCTTCCATATTGATGAATCCGCCTCCCGCGTTAAAAAACGTGTTGGACTCGGTCACGGTCCGTGGCGAACCACCGGTTTTCGTCGGGCCCAGGTCGGCGCTCACGGAAATGCGCGCGGTTGTGTCCTGGGAAGAACCGGATGCCGCGCTGACCGTTTGCGCAACCGCGACGATTACCAGTTCGGCCGTAAACGCCTGGTTGTCCATGATCTCCACGTCATAATGTTCTGTCTGGCCCGTGTCGTGGTTGACCGCGTCAATGCTGAGCGGGATCATCCGGACCTGCGTCTTCGTGTCCGCCACAATGCAACTCTGCCAGTCGCCCACCATCGACCCGATCTCGGCGACGGGCGTGGCCAGCTTGAACGATCTCTCCATGCTCGACATGATGGTGTGCACCTCGGCCAGCACCGCGGGCGCCTGTAC
>JBEKUF010000122.1:0-10175 GCA_049515295.1 Verrucomicrobiia bacterium
TGTGGACATTGGCGTCACGCGCATGGTCGTGGTGGGCACGTCGCGGTTTGTGGACAACAGCGATCTGGCCGGTGGCAACCTGGACTTCTTCATGAACTCGCTGAACTGGCTGCTTCAGCGTGAGCAGTTGGTGGCGGTCAGCCCGAAGACACCCGAGGAATTCCGACTTGCCATGTCGCCGAACCAGCAGATGGCGGTGTACGTTTTGGTGATGGCGGGCATGCCGCTGGCGGTGGCGATCATTGGGTTGATGGTGTGGTTGGGGCGACGGAAATGACGGTCGCCGGCGATTGGCGACATCACCCATGGCAGAAGCATTAACATGAAACCGCGAACGACACTGGTCCTGGTTTTTATCGTGTTAGTGTTCGGCGGGTTGGTCGTGCTGGACCATTATCGTGGGACTTCCACCGACGAGGCGCAGGCGAAGAGCAGGCGCGTGCTCGAATTCCAATCGAAGGACATCAGCGCCGTGCGGGTCGAGTTGACGAACCAAGTGTATGCGGTGGAAAAGGCCGTCGATCAATGGCAGATCACGCAGCCGCTGAACTGCCGCGCCAACTATAGCACCGTCAGCTCGATTCTCGATGAACTGGAATTCGCCGAGCGCAACCGCACGATCAGTGGCAAGGAATTGAAGGGCACCCGTCCTGCAGGCTTCGGCCTGCAGAGCCCGCGCGTCCGCCTCACGTTGCAGGATAAGAAGCAGCCCCTCGTGCTGCTTGTGGGCAATGAGACGCCGACGAAAGATGCGGTATATGTCCAGGCACAGGGCAACGAAGATGTGATCGTCGCGCCCAAGTCGATCTACGACCGCCTGAATCGTACCCTCGACGATTTGCGTGACCGTACGGTGGTCGATTTTCTGCCCGCGTCGGCGACGCGCATCGAAATCAAGAGTGCCGACCGCATGATCGAGCTGGCGAAATCCAGCGCGACAACGAACGCAGTGCCGCGGTGGACATTGACGCATCCACTGGCAGCCCGTGCGGATCAGCGCAAAGTCAGCGAATTGCTGGCCGATTTGAATGAACTGCGCGTGGCGGATTTTGTCAGTGAAGACCCGCGGGACGTCCACACCTACCAACTAGACGAGCCCGAGCGCGAAGTGACCGTGTGGACGGGTGAATCGGGCAAGACGGTTCTGCTGGGACATGCGCTGACGAATGACCCCGGCAAAGTGTATGCGAAACTCAAGAGCACGGATTCGATCTACACCGTGCCAGCGAGTGCGGCGCAGAAGTTTGCGGTACAAGCCAACGATTTGCGCGATGCCCACGTGCTCACGATTTCTGAAAATGATATCCGCGGGATCGAGTTACTGCACGGCACGGACAAGATTTCTCTCGTGCAGACCAATTCGGCCTGGAAGATCACGGCCCCCGTGGCCGTGGCCGCGGAGCCAACGGCGGTGGAACAATTGCTGAGTCGTCTCAGCGGGTTGACCGCCGAACAATTTGCCGCCGATATCGCAACCGATCTGGACAAGTACGGACTGGCTGCCCCGGTGACGACCGTGAGCCTGCGAGGTGAGGGGACCAACACGATTGCCCAGTTGCTGGTGGGGTCGCCGGATGCATCGAATAGCGTTCGGTTTGTGAAGCGAGCGGACGAGCCGTTTGTGTATGGGGTGGATACCAACATCGTCTCGTGGTTGCCGGCGAACTACCTGGCGCTGCGTTCCCATCGTTTGACTGACACGTCGTCCGAGGAGATCACGAAGCTGGTGATCGAAGGGAAGGCGGGCAGGGTGGTTGTGGAGCGCGGTGCGGACAAGAAGTGGAAGCTGGTGGAGCCATCGCAAGGCATTCTCGACAATGATGCGCTGCAGCACCTGTTGGATGAGTGGGGTGCGCTGCGCGCCGAAGAATTCGTCCGCGAAGGCCGGGATAACGTGACCGAGTACGGACTGGACCAGCCCGAGGTGACAATTACCGCCACGGCCGGCGACAGGGCGCGGTCGCTGGAGCTGGGCAAACTGCAGGGTTCCGATAGCCGGTACGCGCTGTGGAGCGAGCCGTCATTGGTGTTCACGATCTCGACCAGTGGCGCCAATACGCTGATGAGAGGCGTGGTCACGCCGTCCAACCCGACAACGGCAGCCGCTTCAACGACCCACGCGCCACCTGTAATGAGTCCCCCCGCGGCAGAAGCCGTCTCGCCGCCACCCCCACCGACGAATGCCCCACCGAAATCGTGACGATTGCGAGAATCCTCGGAAATTGTTCCCTGGTCCCCGGGGTTTGTAACACAGAGGATGGTGTCGACGGCACGAATTTCGGGGGAATCACGTTGACGGGCCGAGACCGTAGGCTTAAGAATCCGGGAAGTGAAAGTTCTGTTCCGTTTGCTCGTCCGCTTCGTGATTGTGCTGGTAGTGTTGTTTGTGCTGTCGCTCGGCTACCTGCACTTTAATGGGTTTCCCGGTTTCCTGAAAGAAGCGCTGATTGGCGAACTCCGTAAAGCAGGCTACGAAGCGCAATTCGGCTCCATTCGGTTGGACCTATTTCGCGGGTTTGTGGCTTCGGAGGCGACGTTCGCTGATGCCCGGGCTCCAGAACAACCGCTGGCGCAGATCGACGAACTCGAATTGCGGTTCAACCTGCGGCGGCTGATCCACAAACAAAACCCCATCCAGGCCATTCATATTGCCAATGCCGTGGTCGCGGTGCCGACGCCTCCGGATGAAAATGGCCCGGCCAAGTTTACGGCGTCCGATGCCTATGCCACCTTTGAGTTGGGCGACGACGGCTCGGTGCGGGTGGACAGACTCACGGGTGTCTATTGCGGCATTCGCTTGAACGTGTCGGGCTTTATCCTGCGCGGTGCGCCGGCACCAACGACGACGGCGCCAACGACTCCGCAGCCCGGCGCCAATCGAGGACAGTTTCTGTTTCTGACAAAAGCGGTGCGCGAATTGAACCGCATTCAGGTGACGGAACCTCCGGACCTGAATCTGGATTTCAATCTCGATTTGAGCCAGCCGCTGGCGAGCCAGGTTACCGCAAGGTTTCATGGCAACCACCTTCAGTATCGTGACCTGCTCGTTGATTCCGTGGCGGTCGACGTCGCCATGCGCGACGGGGCGATTGTCGTGCGCCACTGCGACGCGACGCTCTACGGCGGTGATGTCGCCATTCAGGGCCGCTACGACGTTGCCATGGGCCAATTCGACGTAACGTTTTCCAGCACCACCGATCCCGCGGCCATCATTCCCCTGTTCATTGAGAATGCCAGACCGATCCTTCGCGACCTGCGCGTGGAGAAAAATCCCAGGATCACAGCCCACTATCAACTCGGCCCGGAAACGGGCAGTTTGCCCGAACTGACCGGCGCCGTGGAAACGGAAGGGCTCAGTTTTCGGGGAGTTGAATTCCGCTCGATCAAGTTCGCGTACGAGGATCACGGTCCCCAAGTCCGATTGGATAACGTCGAGGTTGTCACTCCGGAAGGGCGGGTGGTTGGCCACGGCGACTACAATATTGAAAGCAGCGATTTCACGTACGAGTTCGACAGCACGGTTGATCCCACCCGGCTTCTTCCGCTGATGGTCGGGAATGTAAGACAGATCGTTGAGCCGGCGTGGTTTGAAACGCCGCCGCACATCGTGGCGAAGGTCAGCGGAGATTTTGTCGACCCGGACGCGTTCGCGTATGATGCGCTTGTCACGGCGGACCGTTGCAGTTACCGCGGGGTCGGACTGGAAGCCGCCTCCGCCAGGCTCCGTCTTCGGCGAAGTCAGCTGGACACGCGGGATTTATTGTTGCGGCGGCGCGAGGGAGATGTTCGGGGGACGATCTTTGCCGACTTCAACGCCCATCGCGTCAGCTTCGACATTGCCGCCACGGCCAACGTTTCGGAAATGGCCGGCCTGCTCGGCGAACAGGCCGCCAGGGTCATGGCGCCGTACCGGTTTGGCCCCCGCACCGAAGCGAACGTCCGCGGTTTGGTCGACTTCGACAATCCCTACGGAACCGCATGGTCGGCGCATGTTATCAACGAGGGCTTCTCGTATTGGAAGTTGACTGCCACGCAGGCGCAAGCGGCGCTGGTGTTCACCAACAATACGCTGCAGATCAACGACTTCGACGCGGACTTCTATGGCGGAAAGCTTCGCGGCCACGCGGAGTTCGCCTTTTCGCAGGCGGATCCGACCTACAACTTTGATTTTTCCGTTGAGAATTCCGATGTCAACACCGTGCTCAGCGCGATCGAAAAGCGCGCGAGCACGGTCACAGGATTGCTGAGTGGACAGGCAGCAATCAACGGGCGCGGGGCAGACCTCGGGGCCCTGCAAGGCAAGGGCGAGTTCTCCGTCACGAACGGGGTGCTCTGGCAGGCGCCGCTATTCGGAATCTTCTCGCAAGCCCTCGGGAACACGAAGGCGACGCGTGCCCAATGCACTTTTGTTATGGTCGATCAGGCGTTTCGCACCGACGACATGGGAGTCTCCGCTGGCGCCTTCACAGCGAATGCCCGCGGCCAGCTTGGGTTTGATGGCAAGATGGATTTCCGCGTGCAGGCGCAATTCCTGAAGTCGTGGCCTGGCATCAACTTGCTGTGGTGGCCTCTGGCGAGGATTCTCGAATATAAGGTCGGCGGCACGATTGGTGAACCGAACTATCGCCCGGTAAACTTTCCCAAAGAACTTCTCCCCAGTAAATGATGCGCTGCGTCGTTTGACTTTGCCCAACCCCTTGGCTAGGCTCGCGGTCGTGAGGGTGGAACTCATTAATACCGGCACCGAGCTGATGCTGGGCTTCACCGTCAACACGCACCTGAGCCACATCGCCCGCCAATTGGCCGGCATCGGCTTGCGGCTCGACCGCCAGGTCACGGTCCCCGATGACCGCTCGGAAATGCGCGCGGCGGTTGAAGAAGCGCTGGCGCGTAGTGATGTGCTCATTATCACGGGCGGACTCGGCCCCACCTCCGACGATTTCACGCGCGATGTCGTGGCCGAATTACTCGGGCGGAAACTCGTTCGCGACGAGGGCGTGGCTGCGGCCATCGCGGAGCGCGTCTGTAAGCGGAGGATTCGGCTTCCCGAGTCGATTTACGTCCAGGCGCTGGTGCCGGTTGGCGCGCAGGTGTTGCCCAACCGCAACGGCACAGCCCCTGGGCTGGCGTTGGACCATGAAGGCCGGCTGGTGCTCCTGCTGCCCGGTCCGCCGCGTGAACTGAACCCGATGTTCGAGGAATACGTCTTGCCTGTGCTGCAGAAACATTTTGGCGCGCAGGCACGTTTTGATTGCCGCACGTTCCGCGTCGTCGGGCTTGCCGAGTCCATCGTCGAAGAAAAAGTCACCCCGACATTGGCGGATTTGAAGGATGTCGAACTCGGTTACAGCGCGAAAATGGGCGAGATCGAAGTGCGAATCATCTCGCATCTCCAATCGACCGCCGATGAGGCCGAGAAAAGGATTCGGGCCGCCCTCGGCGACGATATCTATGGCACCGGGGACGACCGCCTGGAAGAAGTCGTGGTCAAGATGCTGGCCGCCGCGCGCAAGACCATCGCCGTCGCCGAGTCCTGCACGGGGGGGGCGATTTCCAATCGAATCACGAACATCAGCGGGTCCAGCGCGGTGTTTATCAACGGTTGCGTCACCTATTCCAATGAGTCGAAGGTGCGGTTGCTGGGCGTGCGCCCAGACACTCTGAAGGCACGCGGCGCGGTCAGTGAAGAAGTCGCCCGCGAGATGGCCGAAGGCATTCGCGTGCGCAGCGGGACAGATTTTGGCGTCAGCACGACGGGCATCGCGGGTCCGACGGGCGGCACGCCGGAAAAACCGGTCGGTTTGGTCTACATCGGCTTGGCAACGCTCGGACGCACCGACGTTCGTCGCCACATCCTGACTTTCGACCGCGAGACCTTCAAATTCTTCGTCTCCCAATATGCACTGGATGCTGTTCGTCGGGAACTTTACAAACAATGATCCGCGCGTTTATTGCCATCGACATTCCCAGCGACGTGCGCTGGTCGATTGAAGAGGCGCAGGCGCGGCTGAAACGAGCGCACGTCGGCGTGAAAATTTCCTGGACGAAGATCGATAACCTCCACCTCACGCTGCAGTTCCTTGGTTATATCGAGGAAGCGATCGTTGACACGATCAAATCCACGTTGCAACTCGTGGCAAGCCAGCATCAACCGTTCGACCTGGCGGTGCATGGCGCGGGAGCGTTTCCGAATGAATCACGACCGCGCGTCATCTGGGTTGGATGCGATGATGCGGAGGGCAGACTCAAAATGCTGGCTCGCGCAGTGCAGGACGCCATGCAACCGCTGGGATTCGAGCCCGAACACCGCGAGTTTTCGGCGCATTTGACGCTCGGGCGCATCAAGGTTCCGCGCCCGGACGTTGCGTTGACAAGGGCCGTCGATTCCCTTAAAGATACGGCGTTCGGGACGTTGCGAGTGGAGGCCATCCACCTGATGGAGAGCCAGCTTCATCCCGAGGGATCGATCTACACGAAGCTTTCGTCGCACGTATTGGGAGCGCCGAACCAAAAGGAGATTCACGATGCCGCCAAAACCTGAGGGCAAGGACAAGGAAACCGCAGCCGCTAAAGCGGGTGCGCTGAAGGACAAGAATTTGCAGGCCGCTGTCGCGGCCATCGAAAAGCAATACGGCGCCGGCTCGATCATGCGGCTCGGCGACGAAACGGCCCGGGTGGATATCCCCGTGATACCGACGGGTGCGTTTGCGCTGGATTTGGCACTGGGCGTGGGCGGCATCCCGCGGGGACGCATCACCGAAGTGTTCGGTCCCGAGAGCAGCGGCAAGACGACGCTGATGCTCAGCATCATTGCCAGCGCCCAGCGCGGCGGCGGTCTGGCGGCGTTTGTCGATGCCGAGCATGCGGTGGATCCGTCGTACGCCAAACGCATCGGGGTGAATCTCGACGATTTGCTCATCAGCCAGCCCGACAGCGGCGAGGAAGCGCTGACGATCGCGGAGACGCTCATTCGCAGCAACGCCGTGGACGTGGTGGTGATCGATTCCGTGGCGGCGCTCGTGCCGCGCGCGGAACTGGAAGGACAGATGGGCGATGCCACGGTGGGGGCGCAGGCGCGGTTGATGAGCCAGGCGATGCGCAAGCTGACCTCGTGCATTCACAAGGCCAAGACGGCGTGCATTTTCACCAACCAGATTCGCGAGAAGATCGGCGTGATGTTCGGCAATCCGGAGACCACGCCCGGCGGGCGGGCGTTGAAGTTTTATTCCAGCGTGCGCATCGACATGCGCCGCATCAATGTCATCAAGGACAGCGCCGGCAAGGTCGTGGGCAGCCATGTGCGGGCGAAGGTCGTGAAGAACAAGGTCGCGCCGCCGTTCACCGAGTCGGAGTTCGACATCATGTACGATGTCGGGATTGCCAAGGAAGGCTCGGTCATCGATGTGGCCACCGACCTCGGCGTAATTGAGAAGAAGGGGTCGTGGCTGGCGTTCGACAGCCAGCAGATCGGGCAGGGCCGCGAATCGGCCAAGGATTTCCTGCGCGAGAACGGCACCATGCTCGATGCGATCATTGCGGCGGTGCACGCGAAGATCGCCGCCGGAGCCCACGTGCCGAAGAAGATCGGCGCGACCGAGTAGCTCGACCCTGTTTCCCGAGGGCTGTCACCCTGAGCTTGTCGAAGGGTCTCTATCGTTTTACCTCAACGGCTGAGATTCTTCGCTTCGCTCAGAATGACAAATTGAGTACAGTATCCACGTACAAATGACTTCAGCCGAGATACGCCAGAGCTTTCTGGATTTTTTCCGCGAGAAACAGCACACCATCGTGCCGTCGAGCTCGCTGTTGCCTGACGCACCGAACCTGCTGTTCACCAACGCGGGCATGAACCAGTTCGTCCCGATCTTCCTCGGCCAGCGCGCGCCCGACGTGGACAAGTGGCCGGGCGCCGTCGCCGGTTCGCCGTTGCGCGCGGCCGACACGCAGAAATGTATTCGGGCCGGCGGAAAACACAACGACCTCGAAGACGTGGGGCTCGACACGTACCATCACACGTTTTTTGAGATGCTCGGCAACTGGAGTTTTGGCGATTATTTCAAGAAGGAAGCCATCGATTGGGCCTGGGAGCTTCTCGTCGAGCGCTGGCATTTTCCAAAGGAGCGGCTGTACGCCACGTACTTCGAAGGCGATGACCAGACCCCCGCCGACGCCGAAGCGCGTGATTTGTGGAGACGGCATCTGCCCGGTGACCACGTTCTTCCCGGTGGCCGCAAAGACAATTTCTGGATGATGGGTGACACGGGCCCGTGCGGTCCGTGTAGCGAGATTCACATCGATCTCACGCCCGCGGGCGATGGTGGCAAACTTGTCAATGTGGGCGATGCGCGGTGCATCGAGATCTGGAACCTCGTGTTTATCCAGTTCAACGCGAACCCTGACGGCTCGCTTACGCCGCTGGCGGCCAAGCACGTGGATACGGGCATGGGTTTCGAGCGCGTATGCTCGATGATCCAGTGCACCAACGGCTTCAAAGATTTCACGCGGCGCATTTCGAATTACGAGACCGACGCCTTTGCACCGATCTTCCGCGAACTGGAGAAGCTGAGCGGGAAGAGGTACACGAGCACGCTTCCATCTGATAACGCCGGCGAACAGGGCAAGGTGGACATTGCCTTCCGCGTCGTCGCCGACCACGTCCGCTGCCTGAGCTTTGCGACTGCGGATGGAATTCTCCCGTCGAATGAAGGCCGCGGCTACGTCCTCCGCCGCATCTTACGGCGCGCCGTGCGCTACGGTCGCAACCTCGGCTTTCATGAGCCGTTCTTCTACAAGCTGGTGGATGTCGTCGCGGCGAACTTCGGCGATGTCTTCCCGGAATTGCGCCGCAACAGAACCAAGATTCAATCCAATCTCAAAGCAGAGGAAGAGAGCTTCAACCGCACGCTGGACGAGGGAATTAGACACTTCGAGGGTATGGTTGCTGTGATGCAAGATCTGAACCTCGGCAAAGCTTTTAGTGCTGCGGATGCCTTTATGCTTTATGACACCTACGGCTTCCCACTCGACCTAACTGAGTTGATGGCGCGCGAGCGTGGAATGATCGTGGACGTCACCGGATTCGATAGACTGATGGAAGAGCAGCGCCAGCGCGCTCGACGGGACCACGACGAGAAGAAACAGACGATCGAGGTCAACGACGTAAAGATTCCGCAGCCTGCCACACAATTCATTGGTTATGACACTCTGGTGACGGACACCAGTGTGGGTTTCGTTCTGCATTCAGAAAAGCGGCCGGACGAATTCGGTATTGTTTTGGAGGAGACACCATTCTACGCAGAAATGGGTGGGCAGGTCGGTGACACCGGAGTGCTTGTGGGACCCGCGGGCCGCCTTCAGGTTCTCGACACCAGACGTGATATAGGCCCGTTTGTGCACATATCGAAGCTCATCGACGGCCGCGTCCCCATGAACGGCGAGTCAATACGTGCAGCCGTGGACGTGCCGCGTCGCTCGAATATCCAGCGCCACCACACCGTCACTCACCTGTTTCATTGGGCGTTACATGAGGTTGTGAGCAACGACGCGAGACAACGTGGGTCGTTGGTCGCTCCCGACCACCTTCGCTTTGACTTTAACCACCCCGAGAAGCTCAGCGACCAGCAAATCGCCGACATCGAGAGGCTGGTAAACGAGCGGATCGAGGAAGATGCGCGTGTATGGGCGTTTCCTATGAAGTACGCTGACGTAAAGGGCAACCCAAAGATCATGCAATTTTTCGGTGACAAGTATGGCTCTGTAGTGCGCGTGGTTCAAATCGGTGGACATGACAAGCAACTCGACGGCTTCTCAATAGAACTCTGCGGTGGTACGCATACCCAAACAACGAAGGATATAGGGCGATTCAAAATTATGCGTGAGTCGGCAGTCGCGGCAGGGATTCGACGTGTGGAGGCAGCGTGCGGCACGTTCGCATTCAGATTCATTGAGGAGCAACTGCTTCAGGGGCAGGCTGAGGCCGAGAAGGCGAAGGCGCGCGAATTGGAGAAGGAATTGGCCAAACAGCGTCAGGCGGCGATGCAGTCGCAGGCGCCAGCCATTGCGGAACGGTTGCTCGCCACGCAGCAGGGCAAATTGCTCGTCGGCAATCTTGGTGACGCCAACGCTGAGTTGTTGCGGGCGGTCATCGATGTGCTAAAGACAAAGGTGACAAGCGG